>CAYYHG010000093.1:0-11421 GCA_964471665.1 uncultured Halobacteriales archaeon
GTGCGACCGCGCGGGTGAACTCCACGGCGTCCTCGGGCGGGACGAACACGTCCAGTTGTGAGGCCATCCGCGGCCCGTCCGAGAGACCGCCACCGACCGCGACGTGGAAGCCGTACTGCCACGCTCCGTCGATCTGTTTTTTCGCCGGCGTGAGGCCGACGTCGTTGATCTGGGACTGCCCGCAGTCGTGTCTGCAGCCCGTGATCGTCATCTTGAATTTCCGCGGGAGGTTCGCGTACTCCCGGTTCTCGGTGAAGAACTCCGAGACTGCCTCGACGACCGGCCGGGCGTCGAAGGCTTCGTGGCCCGAGACACCCGCCGCGGGACAGCCCAGGACGTTCCGGGCGGAGTCGCCACAGCCCTGGATGGTGGTGAGACCCACCTCGTCGTACTTCGCCCAGATGTCGGGGACGTCCTCGACCTCGATCCAGTGTTTCTGGATGTCCTGGCGGGTCGTGATGTCCAGGTAGGCGTCACCCCACAGGTCGTTCTGTGCCTCGCCGCCGTGTTCCTCGGGCGCCGTCGCGTACTCGTCGGCGATGTCGCCGATGACCTCGGCCTGTTCGGGGGTGAGGTGGCCGCCTGGCACCTTCGTCCGCATCATGAAGTAGCCGCGCTGGACGCCGTGACTGTACATGCCGGCCCACTTGAGCCGTTCCCATTCGCCGTCACCCGCGCGGGCCTCGATCTCGTCGAAGGAGAGCCCTTCCTCGGCGTACTCCTTGACGTCCTCGATGACCTCGAGCGGGTGTTTCTCCTGTTTCCATTCTTCGACTGTGTTCATAGTTTCTCCAGTCGGCCGCCGGGCACGACCGTTGCTCGCACTCCTCCCACGAGACCACCGTACTTGACCCGCGCCATCACGGCCAAAACCGCCCCCCCTCGCTCCTACCGGGTGATGTTACCCCTTCTCGCCAGTGGCAACCCGGCCCTGTCCGAGAGGCCCTCGGATCGCAGTCGTGCGGTTGGCCCTCTCGTCTCTGGACGCCGACCGGCCGACCCGTCCCCGATAGCGGAGAATACACCCGGCATGTAGTGACGGTCGTGCCTGTTTTCGGGCCGATCGCCTGCCTTCGCTCGGTCGATCCCGTACCCACGCCTTTTATACACGAACCGTGTAGATCCGGGCATGACAGACACGGCCCAGCGGGTCGCGCTCGCCTGTCCGGCCTGTTCGCCCGACCTCGAGACGGTCCACGAGGTACTCAGCCCCGGCGGGCAGGCGACAGTCCGGTGTGGCGAGTGTGGACACGTCCACAAGGAGACACTGCCGGAGGAACGCACCGTCGAACGCGAGGTCATTGTCTCCCAGGACGGCGAGTCGTTCCCGGCCTCGGCGGACGTGCCCGCCGACGAGACGCTCGCCGTCGGCGAGGAGTTCCTGCTGGAGACCGACGAGGCCATCGTGACAGTCCGCGTCACGAGTCTCGAACTCGACTCGGGGCGCGCCGAGGAGGCCGTCGCCGAGAACGTCCGAACCATCTGGACGCGCGCCGTGGGCAACGTCAGCGTCAGCGTGACGGCTCACCCGAAGGGTGGCGAGGACGACGAGACACGCGGGTTCGACCTGCAGGTTCCCGGCGACTACGAGTTCGTCGTCGACGAGACCGACGAACTGGGCGGCGAGGAGTTCACCGTCGAGGGGATCATCGTCCGCGACGACGCACACGGGTACGAGTTCGAGCAACTCGACCACGGGGGCGATACCGTCTTCGCGAAGGACGTCAAACGGCTCTACGTGAGAGACGAGTCGACCACCGCGTGGTCGGCCTGGTAACATGCCCGATCCAGAGGCGGAACGCGGTGCGCTGGTCGACCGCCTCACCCGCCGGGAGGATCTCGACGCCGGGACCGACCGGGCACTGCGGGCGGTGCCGCGCCACCGTTTCGTCCCCGAGACCAAGCGCGACTCGGCCTACCGGGACACCCCGCTGCCGATCGGCGAGGGACAGACGATCAGCGCGCCACACATGGTCGCCATCATGACCGACCTGCTCGATCTGCGGGCGGGGGACCAGGTACTGGAGATCGGAACCGGCTGTGGGTACCACGCCGCGGTCACGGCCGAGGTGGTCGGCGCCGGGAACGTCTACAGCGTCGAGTACCACGACGGACTCGCGCGCGACGCCCGCGAGAACCTCGCCGAGGCGGGCTACGAGGCGGTGTCGGTCCGCGTCGGCGACGGCAAGGACGGGTGGGCCGAGCACGCCCCCTACGACCGTGCGTACCTGACCTGCGCGGCAGAGGCGTTCCCCGCGGCCGTGGTCGATCAGGTCCGGACAGGCGGGGTCGTTCTGGCCCCGATCGACACCGGCCGGCAGGTTCTCGTCCGGGCGCGCAAGCGCGCCGACGGGTCGCTGGAACGCGAACGGCACGGTCACGTCCGGTTCGTCCCACTCCAGTAGCCCGTTGCGTGGCGGT
This sequence comes from uncultured Halobacteriales archaeon, assembly GCA_964471665.1. Classification (GTDB taxonomy): domain Archaea; phylum Halobacteriota; class Halobacteria; order Halobacteriales; family Haloarculaceae; genus SW-9-67-25. The sequence continues at coordinate 2,422 of CAYYHG010000093.1, forward strand.
CAATTCATTACTGTCCGCGACAACACCCGGACATGGAACCGGCGGTACTGCGCGACGACATGGTCGACAGCCTCGAACACGAGAGCAAGGGCTGTGTCCACAGCGACACGGTGTCGGTCGCGATGCGTGCGGTCCCGCGCCACGAGTTCGTCGACGACGAACGGGGCGCCTACGCCGACCGCCCGTTCGAGCGACTCGGGACCCGGGTGCTCGCGCCCAGCACCGCCGCCCGCCTCCTCGAGGCGCTCTCGCCCGAACCCGGCGACTCCGTGCTCGTGGTGGGAACCGGCGTCGGCTACACCGCGGCCGTCCTCGCGGAGGTGGTCGGCGACCGCTCGGTCCACGCTGTCGACATCACGCGCCGTCTCGTCTACGAGGCCCGCGAGAACCTCGCAGGCGCCGGCTACGAGGGCGTCCTCGTGGACTGTCGCGACGGGGCCGGCGGCTTCCCCGAGTACGCGCCCTACGACCGGATCTTGCTGGAGGCGGCGGCGGTGCGTCCCCCGGCGGCGCTGGTCGACCAGCTCGCGGCCGGCGGGCGGCTGGTGATGCCTCTCGGCGCCCGCGAACAGACGCTGGCCGTCGTCGACGGAGACGGCGACGTCGAGCGGCTGGGATCGTGTGCGTTCGATCCGATGCTCGTCGAGGGCGAACAGGCCGACACCGTCGAGCGCAACCGCACCCGCAGGGAGGACCGCGAGTTCGCCCAGCGGGACGCCCGCCGTCGGAAGGGGTGGGAACTCGACTGGATCGACTGGGACGGCCGACAGTCGAGGCGCTAGCGGTCGACCACCAGCAACGCGGTGTTGTCTCTCCGGTCGTCGTACTCCCCACTCGGCGGCTTCACGTCGAACTCCACGGTCCCTTTCGCCTGGTTGTCCGAGAGTTCCGGATCCAGACGCAGCGTGGCCGTTCCGTTGTATCCCGTCTCGGCCGTCACGAGGCCGTCGATGCGTGCGTCACCGCTCGTGGCGATGACGGTCGCGTTGGCGATCGGTTCTCCCTCCGGGTCGACGACCGTCACGGTGACGTCCGTGGGGCCTTCCGTGACCACCTCGGGTTGGGGCCGGACGTCGAGTTCGCTCACGCCGAGCGATCCCAGTCCGGAGATGGTGTTCATCATCACCCCGAGACTGGCGACTCCCACGACGAGGGCGATGACCAGCCGGATCGGTAGTCCTTCGATGGCGCGTTCGTCGCGCCTGAGACTTCTGTCTGGCACGGCCGGGGCTGGTCCCGTCTTCCGACAAAAAGACTCGGGCAGTCGGCCAGACCGTCGAGAGACGCGGCTTTCAAGCCGGCAGCGTCCGAGACAGACGGTATGGACCCTGAACAGTTGCGCGCGGAGATACCCGCATGCGAGGAGTGTGTCTATCTCAACACTGGCGCGAGCGGGCCCAGCCCCCATCGCGTCGTGGACGCGGTCCAGGACTTCCAGGAACGCCACAAGTACGACGCACCCTGTGGCGAGGGGATGTACGAGGTAGCCACCGAGGCCCGCGAGAGCGCCCGCGAGGCGATTGCGGGGTTCGTCGGCGCCGAATCCGGGGAAATCGCACTCACCCGCAACACTGCCGAGGGCATCAACCACGTCGCGACTGGCGTCGACTGGGAACCCGGCGACGTGGTCGTCCGGACGGATCTGGAACATCCCGCGGGAGAACTCCCCTGGCAGCGGATGGCCGACCGCCACGGCGTCGAGGTGCGCGAACTCGAAACCGAGCGGGGCCGACTCGACCGCGACGACCTGAAAGCAGCCGTCGCAGACGCCCGCCTCCTCTGTGTGAGTTCGCTGTCCTGGAACTACGGCACCTGTCTCCCCGTCGGCGAGATCGTCGATATCGCCCACGACGCGGGGACGCTGGTGCTGGTCGACGCCGTCCAGTCGCCCGGCCAGGAACCGGTCGACCTCTCTGGGTGGGGTGCCGATTTCGTCGCCGCCTCCGGCCACAAGTGGCTGCTCGGCGCCTGGGGATCTGGCTTTCTGTACGTCGACAGCGACGCCCTCGACAGCCTCCAGCCCAGCCGTATCGGCTACTTCTCGGTCACTCGCGACGCCGAGGATGGCTACGAGTACGCCCCCGACGCGAGCCGGTTCGAACTCGGAACCACGGCGATCGCTCCCTACGTCGGACTCGAGGCCAGCGTCGACCTCTTCGAGGAGGTGGGGCTGGAAACTGTCGGGTCGCGTATCGACCGCCTGACAGACCGTCTGAAGGATGGGCTCGGCGATGACCTGGTGACGCCCCGCGATTCGGAGTCCGGACTGGTAGCGTTCGCCACGGACGACCCCGACAGGACGGTCGAGCGACTGGCCGCCGAGGGCGTCCGGATCCGTTCGATCCCGGATCCAGAGGCCTGCCGGGTGTCGGTTCACGTCTTCAACACCGCCCGCGACGTCGACCGACTGCTCGAGGTACTGTAGACCGTGTCCGTCCCGGACGGTCACCCGTCGCCGACGGGTTTGCGCCTGAGTTCGTCGATGCGGTCGCGCAGTTGGTCCAGTTCCGACTCCAGGCGCTCGCGCCGCTCGATGAGTTCGCTCAGTTCGTCGGTGTTGACAGAGTGTCCCTCCTCGAGGGCAGCCTCGAGGGCGTCGTTGGTTGCCTGGACCACGTAGCTGGCCGTCCCGAGAAGTTCTCCCGGCGATCCGCGTGACTCGTAGAGTTCGACCTCCCCCGAGTGGACGGTGTAGGCGACCAGTGGAACCTCCTCAGTGTCGTGGTAGGTCGTCGTCACGTCCATCCCGGTGATTGGGTTCTTGCGGTCGTCGGCGAGTTCCAGCCGGACGACGCTGAACGGTTCCGACAGCGTCGGATACGTCTCCGCGATCTCGCGCAGTGTGTCCGCGGGTTCGACACCCAGCTGGGACTCGACGTCCCCGAAGAACTGTTTCGAGTCCGCGAGGGTGAGAGCGACTGTCAAAAAGGCGCCGCGATCGGTGTCCGCAAACGACCGGACGCGGTCCCGGACGACCTCGTGTTCGCCCTCGAGTGCGAGCCGTTCGAGGTCGTCGAGCAGCGCCCGCGTTCCCCGCTCGCGCCTGAGGAACTCCTCGACGATCGCCCCCGGCATCTCGCCGCTGTCCGCGTCGTGCATACGTGTCCTTCGCTTTCCCCGGTAAAGTCGTTGGTGTCCCTGGCACCCGTGACTCGACTGGCGTCCGTGTTCGTGATAGTCAGCCCCGGGCGCGGTACTCTACGACGTCCAGATCGTCGCCGATCCGTCGCCGGTCGGTCTCGACCCACCGGTCCTCGTCGTGTCCCGGCCAGTAGGTGTCCCCGTCGTGGGGTTCGGGGATCCGGGTCACCAGGAGCCGGTCGGCGATCGGGAGGACCTGCTCGTAGACCTGGCGGCCGCCGATCGCGTACGCGGTCTCGGCTCCGGTTTCGCGCGCGGCGTCCAGCGCCTCGTCGAGTCCAGACGCGACGATCACCCCCTCGGGCACGTCGGGCTCACTCCTGCTGAGCACGATGTTGGTCCGGCCAGGGAGCGGCCCGCCGATGCGGTCGACGACGCGCTCGAAGGTGGTCCGGCCGACGATCACCGGACACCCCATCGTCTCCGACCTGAAGTGGCGGAGGTCGGCGGGGTAGTGCCAGGGCATGCCGTCCCCGGCACCGATGACACCGTTCTCAGCGACAGCCACGATGACAGCGAGTTCCATCGTCCCTCCACGACTCTCACTCCGCGACATCGAAACCCAGGCCGCCGTACCCCTCGTAGTCTTGGAGCTGTATGTCCTCGTAGGCGAGTGCGTCGAGCGAATCCGTGTCGACGTCGATCGTGGGTGGCGTTCGCGGCTCGCGCGCGAGTTGCTCCAGCAGCCCGGGGACGTGGTCGTAGCCGTACTGGTGGCTGGCTGGATCGACCTCCGCGTCTGGCTCGGGCGGCACAGATTCCAGGAGCCACTCGCGAACCTCGCGGTACTCCTTTCGACCGTCGACAGCGGCGATCCGTTCCTGGAGCGGGGCGAGGTTGTCGGCGTACCAGGCGCCTCGCTGGCCTTTGCCACAGTAGACGTGTGCGTCGACCAGCGAGTGCGCGAAGCGCCCGGGCTCGAGGCCGGTGACCGTCGCGACAACCTTCCCGAGGAGCGCGTAGGCGGCGACGTTGAACGGCACGCCGAGGGTGATGTCGGCGCTGCGCTGGGTGAGATGGCAGTTGAGCCGGCCGCCCTGGACGTTGAACACGAACGTGTAGTGACAGGGCGGCAACCCGGAGACGGCGGCGTTGGCCGGGTGCCAGGCGCTGACGACCAGCCGCCGGGAGTGACGGTCCCGGTCGGGGTTGTCGCCGCGGAGGGTGTCCACGACGTACGCGAGCTGGTCGAACACGAGCGTCTCCGTCTCCCTGTCGCGGGCCACCCAGGGACACGTGGTGTCGGCCCAGACTTCGCCGGGCAACTGCGCCTGGCTGTCGGGGACGGGAAAGCGCCGCCAGAACCGCCCGTAGGCGCTCGGGAGCGCGCCGTCGTCGTCGGCCCAGGCGTCCCAGATGCCTGTCTCGTCGGTGAGCGACCGGATGTGGTGGTCGCCGGAGATGTACCAGACGAGTTCGTGGAGCATCGAATCCCACCGGAACGTGTCCATCCGTTTCGTCGTCAGCAGTGGATACGACGCCGCGAGGTCACACTCGTAGTACTCCCCGAAGGTCGCGATCGTGTCCGCGTCGGTGCGGTTCGGTTTGTAGGTCCCCCCGGTCAGCGCGTTCCGGACCAGGGCGTGATACTCCTCCATCGGTTAGACCGAGGTGCCGGTCGACTCATAAGTGCTGTCCCCGCGGAAAGACAGCCTTTATTACTGGCAGGTACTCACCTCCGGACGCGCTCGGTTGGTGTAGTCCGGCCAATCATATCGGCCTTTCGACAATTTCGGTCGAGGCCGGATTGGGAGACAGCCGATGACCGGGGTTCAAATCCCCGACCGAGCATTCTGCGACGAACGCGAACAGCGACCACGAGAGAGGATTCTGAACCGACAGGGTATCATAGTGATTGCTGTAAGCCATTACCGGATTGACCGCAAGACGCGACGCGGTCGAAACGGTAAATCGTTACAGCAATCACTATGAGATAAGACGACTGTCGTTCTGTAACGGACCGACCGTCCACACCACAGGTGGGAAACGCTTACGTCGGCGCCTGCCGGGCATCCAGTATGAGCGAGACCGTGCTGTTGGTCGGTGGTGGTGGTCGCGAACACGCCATCGCCCGCGCGCTCGCGGATTCGGACGCGGACCTGTACGCCTGCGCCGGCAACCGCAACCCCGGCATTGTCCGTCTCGCGGAGGGGATGGAGACGCTTGACACGACGAACACCTCCGCCGTCCGGTCGTACGCACAGAAGATCGAGGCAACGCTTGCTGTCATCGGCCCCGAGGCGCCGCTCGAGGCGGGGGTCGCGGACGCGCTCGACGAGGCCGGCGTCTACGCGTTCGGGCCCCAGCAGGCCGAGGCCCGCATCGAGACGGACAAGGGCTTCCAGCGGCGGTTCATGGAGAAACACGCCATCCCGGGCTGTCCGGACTTCGAGGAGTTTCACGACACGGCGGCCGCCTGCGAGTACATCGACAGCCACGACGGGGACCTGGCGGTCAAGCCCGCCGGGCTCACCGGGGGAAAGGGGGTTCGGGTCATCGGCGACCAGGTGACCGTCGAGGAGGCGAAAGCGTACGTCCGCGAGTCCGACTACGAACGACTCGTCCTCGAAGAGCGCCTCGTCGGCGAGGAGTTCACCGTCCAGGCGTTCGTGGCCAACGGCGACCTGCGCGTCACCCCTGCGGTGCAGGACCACAAGCGCGCCTACGAGGGCGACGAGGGGCCGAACACCGGCGGGATGGGCTCGTACAGCGACGCTGCCCTGGAACTGCCCTTTATGACCGAGTCCGACTACGTCGAGGCCGTCGACGTTCTCCAGGAGACGGTCGACGCACTCGAGGGGTACAAGGGCGTCCTCTACGGACAGTTCATGCTGACCGCGGACGGCGTGAAAGTCGTCGAGTTCAACGCCCGCTTCGGGGACCCGGAGGCGATGAACACCCTGCCCGTCCTGCAGACGGACTTCCTCGACGTGCTGGTCGCCGCGCGGGAGGGCGAGAACCTCCCGAAACTCCGCTTCGAGCGCCAGGCCACGGTCTGCAAGTACGCCGTCCCGGACGGGTACCCGGCCGACCCCGAGTCCGGGACGCGCCTGACGATCGACGAGGAGAGCGTGGCCAGCACGGCCGGGACAGACAGCGACGCCACTCTCTACTACGCGAGCGTCGACGAGCGAGAGGACGGCGTCTACACCACCACCTCGCGGTCGTTCGCGGTCGTAGGGGTGGCCGACGCCATCGCGGAGGCCGAGGCAATCGCCGGGGAGGCGCTCGCGGCCGGCGGCGAGGAAGGGTTGCGGGTCCGCCACGACATCGGCACGCCCGACCTCGTCCAGCAGCGCGTCGACCACGTGGCCGAGTTGCGTGACGGGTAGGACCCGGTCAGTTCCCGGAGGTCCCGACCACGGAAAACATGAAGGTCAGCCACTACTTCGAGTGGGAGCAGTACATCACCGGCGGCCAGGCCCAGTCGGTGCGCAACCAGCGGAAGATGCTGGACCGCCACGGCGTCGAGTACACGACGGAGCCGACCCTCGAGGCGGACCTGCTACACCTCAACAACATGGGGCCACGGTCGGTCTACTACGCCAAGAGAGCCAGCAGAGCTGGCGTGCCGGTCGTCGCACACACCCACCAGACCGCCGAGGACTTCCGGGAGAGTTTCGCGCTCTCGGATCTGCTCGCGGGACCGATGCAACCGTACCTCTCGTTTGCCTACGGACTCGCCGACCACCTGGTCTGTCCCTCCGAGCACACTGCGGCGGTGATGGACGAGTACTGTGACACCCCGCGGACGGTCATCTCGAACGGGTTCGACCCGGGGAAGCTGGACGGCTACGAGGCCCTCCGCGAGGAGTATCTCGGCCGGTACGACCTCGACCCGCCCGTGGTGTTCATGGTCGGCCACGTCATCGAGCGCAAGGGACTGTCGACGTTCGTCGAGACCGCCCGCCGGCTGCCGGAGCTGGATTTTGTCTGGTTCGGCTACCTCAATCCCGGCGGCGGCACCCTCGACAGGGTGTTGCGCAGCCGCCGGACCACCAGGCACGTCGAGAACGCACCCGAGAACTGCACGTTCAGCGGGTACATCGAGGACGTCCGCGGGGCGTTCGCAGCCGGCGACGTGTTCTTCTTCCCGACGAAAAACGAAAACGAGGGCATGGCGCTGCTCGAGGCGATGGCCTGCGGGACGCCCCCTGTCGTCCGGGACATCCCGACGTTCGCGTGGCTCGAGGACGGGACCAACTGCCTGAAAGCGAGCGAGGAGTTCCTCGCCCCGGTCGAACGGCTGGCCGGAACCGCCGACCTGCGGGAGCGACTCGGCGCGGCGGCCGCCGAGGCCAGCCGGGCGTACACGCTCGACGCCGTCAGCGACGACCTCGTGACTCTGTACCGGTCGCTGGCGAACGACGATCGGTATCGGGGCCCGACCGAGCACAAGGTATAGGGGACGACCGGTACCAGTGGTGACCGTGACCATCGCCGAGGAGCGCATCGAGCGGCTGACGACCCTCGCACGCGAGGCGGCCACCGAGTGCCACGAGGAGCGTGCCCGCCGGTACGTCCGCAGGGCACGCCGCGTCGCGGAACGCAACCGCCTGGGACTGCCCCGGGAGTTCAGGCGGTTCACCTGCGAGACCTGTGACGCGTACCTCCGGCCGGGCAAGAACGCCCGCGTCCGTCTCCAGGACGGCCACGTCGTCGTCACCTGTGACTGCGGTCACCAGGCGCGCTATCCATACGAGGAGGGTGGGTGATTGTATACCGTGGTGTCGGAAGCACTGATAGATATCTGCCGGGAGAAGACCTCAATATTTAAAACGGCGTGGCCTCCACGCTCTCTTATGAGTGAGGAGACGCGCAGTCAGCGCATCCACGAGCTGGAGGCGACAGTCCGTGTCGGCAAGCGCGGCGTCGAGGCAGTCACCGACGAACTCGCCAGCCAGCTCGAGAACAGCGAGTTCGTGAAGGCGAAGTTCCTCCGGGCGAGCCGCGGGGGAACCGACACCGAGACCCTGGCGGCCGACCTCGCCGAGGCGGTCGACGGCGAGGTCGTCGAGACGCGTGGCCACACGGCGGTGTTCGAACGATGAGTTTCGCCCTCGCGACGCCAGTCGAGGAGACGGGCGGTCCGGTCGCTGGCGCCCTCCGGGACGCTGGCGTCCCCTACGCGGGAGCGCTCGGTTCGGTGATCACGTTCGTGGTCGTCTTCCTGGTCATCTACACCGTCGGGCGGTCAGTCCTCGGATCGATCCTCGCCCGGATACTGGACCAGCGCGGGCTGGACACCCACGCCAGGAGGCCGCTGCTGAAGCTCACGAACATCGCCGTCGTCTTCGTGGCTGTCGCCGTCGCCTTCGGCGCCGCCGGGTTCGGGAATTTCCTGACCGCGCTGGCGACCGTCGCGGCCGCCGCGACGCTGGCGATCGGGTTCGCGTTGCAGGATGTCATCCAGAACTTCGTTGCCGGCGTCTTCATCTTCACAGACAGACCGTTCCGCATCGGCGACTGGATCGAGTGGGACGGCAACTCGGGTGTCGTCGAGGATATCAGCCTCCGCGTGACGCGCGTGCGAACCTTCGACAACGAGCTCCTCACCGTACCCAACTCCAACCTGACCGACGGGGTGATCAAAAACCCCGTCGCGAAGGGACAACTGCGCCTGAAGTTCGTCTTCGGCGTCGGCTACGACGACGACATCGACGAGGCCACCGAGATCATCCTGGAGGAAGCCGAGGGCCACGAGGGGATCATGGACGACCCCGCGCCGTCGGTTCGCCTGGTCGAACTCGGCGACTCCTCGGTGGGCCTCCAGTCGCGGATCTGGATCGACGATCCCAGCCGCTCGGACTTCGTGAAGACCCGCGGCGAGTACGTCCAGTCGGTCAAACAGCGGTTCGA
>CAYYHG010000094.1:0-11275 GCA_964471665.1 uncultured Halobacteriales archaeon
CTGCGATTGTTTCGTGGCGGGGACACTGAACCAGCGTGGATGGGACGCTGTTCGTCGACCCTGTCTGGACAACGCGCTGTACGCGAGGCGGAACACACTCGCACTCACTCCCGCCCCCGCGGAGACGACAAGCAAGCACGCGTTCGGGTGCGCCCGACGACACAACTATTTCACTCCCGGCCCCGTTGTCAGCCCATGGAGACGGCCTTCGAACACGAGGACTGGCTGCGGTCACTCCGGCGGGACCTCCACCGGCGGCCAGAACCCGCCTGGCTCGAGTTCTACACGACAGCACGCGTCGTCGAGGAGATCAGAGAGATCGGCGTCGACGAGTTGTACGTCGGGCCCGACGCGCTCGCGACTGACGAGCGCGCGGCTGTGCCCGACGACGCGACCGTCGCAGCCTGGTACGACCGGGCCCGCGAGGCCGGCGCGCCCGAGGACATCCTGGGAGAACTGGAGGGTGGCTACACCGGCGCAGTCGCGGTGCTACACCGGGGGGAGGGCCCGACGGTCGCCCTCCGTGTCGACATCGATGGCCTCCCGCGCGCGGAGAGCGACGACCCCGACCACGTGCCAGCCAGCGATGGCTTCCGGTCGGTCCACGGGGGCGCGATGCACGCCTGCGGCCACGACGCACACGCGACGTTCGGACTGGGCGTACTCCGGGCGGTCGCCGAGAGTGACTTCCGGGGGACGTTCAAGCTCGTCTTCCAGCCCGCCGAGGAACAGATCGCCGGCGGGAAACCAGTCGCAGAGAGCGGCCATCTCGACGACGTGGACTCTCTGATCGCGGTCCACGTCGGACTCGGTCACCCCACCGGCGAGGTGGTGGCGGGCGTCGACGACTTCCTCGCGGTGCAACACTTCGAGGCCCGCTTCTCCGGGGAGAGCGCCCACGCCGGCGGTCAGCCCGACAGCGGGCACAATGCGGTCCAGGCGATGGCCACTGCCGTCCAGAACCTGTATGCGATCCCCCGTCACGAGGACGGCGCGACCCGCGTCAACGCCGGCCGGGTCGGCGGTGGGACGGCCACGAACATCATTCCCGAGGCGGCGTTCATCGAGGGCGAAGTCCGGGGCGAGACGACCGCACTCATGGAGGACACCCACGAACGCGCCCGGCAGGTCATCGAGAGTGCTGCCGAGATGCACGACTGTTCTGTGGCGATCGAGACCGGCGGGATGGCCCCGAGTGCGAAAAGCGACGAGGAGATCGTCGACGTCGTCGCCGACGCTGCAGGTGACGTCGCGGACGTCGAGACGGTGGTCCGGCGGGACGCCCTCGGGGGCAGCGAGGACGCGAGCTACCTGATGCGCCGCGTCCAGGAACAGGGGGGGACGGCGGGCTACGTCTGTGTCGGGACCGACCACCCCGGCGGTCACCACACGGCGACGTTCGACGTCGACGAGGCGTCGCTGCCAATCGGCGTCGACGTGCTCGCGAACGCGGTGCTGTCCCTGGGAGCCAGCGAGTGATCCTCTCGACGGGCGGCGATCAGTACTTGGGGTCGGCGCCGGTCAGGTCGTAGACGCGGTCCATGAGCACGTCCCGGTCGGCCTGCCAGCCCTCGAATCCGGCGGGGTCGTCGGGGTAGTCCTCGTAGTGGTCGAGTACTTCGTCGGCGACCGACTTCGTCTGGTAGAGGTCGTAGATGGTGTCCCAGTGGCCGACGCTTTTGACGGCGGTCTTGAGCTTCAGCCACCAGCCCACGTCGGTCGACCCGGAGTACAGCGCCTCCGAGAGTTTCTCGACCGGCAGGGCCGCGAGCAGCCCCATCAGGTCGTCGACGTCGGACGCGGTCGTGAAGATGTTGTAGACGTCCAGTGCCGCGTACCGGGCGCCGAAGTGGTCCATCACGCGTTCGTTGTACTCCCAGAGGCCGGCCTCGCTGGTGTCGTCCCGGTCGATGGCGCCGACGGCCTGCTCGCCCGCGTACGTGCCGGCGTAGGCGGCGCCGGCGATCCCGCCGCCGGTCGTGGGATTGACGTGACCCGCCGCGTCGCCGACTGCCACGTACCCGGGTGCGACCGCCGAGTCGTAGGGGCGTCGGGTCGGCAGTGCCGCGCCCAGTTTGTCGTCGACAGACGCTCCCTCGAACTCCGGCCGTCGCCGCAGGTCTTCCCGGAGGTCCTCGACGAGTTGCATCGGCTCCTCGGTCATCTGGAAGCCCAGTCCGACGTTGATCTCGGTCTCGGTGCGCGGGAAGTACCAGAGATACCCAGCCGCCCGGTCGGTCGGCTTGAACACCAGCGCGTCCGACCACTCGACGGGTTCGTCGACGGTCACGATTTCGCGGTAGGCCGAACAGAACTGCGACGCGGTGACGTTCGTGTCGAAGGTCGCCTCCGAGAAATCCGCCTTGTCCTGGAGGATCGACAGCGACCCGGCGGCGTCGATCACCATGTCGGCGTCGTACTCGACGGGTTCGCCCTCCCTGACCGCGTCCAGCCCCTCGACCTGCCCGTTCTGCCGGACGTCCTTGACGACGGTGTCGTAGTGCACCTCGGCGCCCGCCTCGGTCGCTCCGTCGATGAGGCGCTGGCCGTACTCCCAGCGGTCGATGACGGCCAGCTCGCCCGGAACCGGAATGTCGACGACGGTGTCCAGTTGCGGGATCTCGAAGCGGCCGTGATCGACGTCGGTGTTGGTGAAGGCCGGCTGGATCTGCGATCTCGGGATCGCGTCCGGAAAGCTGCTCGCACCCTTCAGCGCGTCGCCACAGGCGATGTGGCCCGCCTCTTCGCGGTCCTTGCGCTCGGCGATCACGACGTCGTATCCTGCGTCTGCGATTGTCGCAGCCGCGTAACAGCCGGCTGTCCCCGCTCCGACGACTGCGACGTCGACCTCGTGGGTTGTCATGCTCGCTTCTCGATGCCCGACGCTGAAAACTCTTTACGTAGTGGTGGCCGCCAGCACCATCTGCGGGCGTGTCCCGCCCGCCACGACGCGTGACGGACCTGCGGCGAGGAAAAAGGATTTGTCAGGGCCGGTTGTAGGCGAGGACATGACGGAGTACGCCGTCGAGTTCGTCGGAACCGGCGAGGAAATACGGGTGTCCGGGAAGGAGACAGTTCTCAGCCGGTGTCTCGAGGAGGGCGTCGCCCAGGAGTACTCGTGTCGGGTGGGGATGTGTCTGGCCTGTTCTGCGCAGATCGTCGAGGGAGAGGTCACACAGCCGGCGGCCCGCGGGCTGACCGACGCGGAACGCGAAGAGTACGCCCTGACCTGCATGGCCCGCCCGCAGTCGGACCTCGTGCTCGACCGCGGGGAGTACCCGCCGAGCATCGAGGGCACTGCGGTCGCGGAAGGCGGAGGCGAAAACGCGGCGAGTGCAGACGACTAGTCGTCAGCAGCCCCGGCCTCCGGTTCGAGGTCTTTCGCGACGTTCGAGGGATGCTCGCGTGCGTGCTGGCGGACTCGTTCGGCGAGACCGGGCACGTCCCCGGTTCCGACCGCACCCTCGGCCTCGAGTTCCGCCAGCGACCTGGGGAACTCCCGCAGTTCGTAGTGGATGTCGATCCCCGCGCGTGCGCCCTCGCCCATGGCGGTCGGGATCTGGTTGTGGCCCGGTGTCACGTCGCCGACAGCGTAGACGCCCTCGACACTCGTCGCGCCGTGGTCGTCGACGGCGACCGTTCCGTCGTCGTTGCGTTCACAGCCCAGCTGTTCGGCGAGGTCCGTGTTGTAGTCGGCGCCGTACATCGCAAAGCCACCTCTGTACTCCCGGCGGGTCCCGTCGGCGAACTCGAGGGCGTCGAGCCAGCCGTCGGCGTCGTTCTCGACGCCGGTCACCTCCGTCTCGACGACGTCGACCGGATGCGCCCGGAGTTGTCTGTCGGTCTCTTCGTCCCAGGCCGGTTCGTCGCCGTCGAGCAGGAGGTCGACGTCGTCGGTGTAGTTCAGCATGATCATCGCGACGTGGGCCGCGCTCGATCCGTCGCCCATCACGTACACCGGCGCGTCCACCAGCGTGTAGGCGTCACAGTGCAGACAGTACTGGAGGCCACGCGCCGTCCGCGGCGCGGGAGGGTCTGGCTCGCCGTCGACGAAACCGGTCGCGAGGACCACCCGGTCTGTGAGGACAGTCGTTTCGCCGGCCTCCAGACGGACGCGGCCGTCGTCGGTGCGCCCGGCCTCGGAGACGAACGCGCGGTAGTGGTCGGCGCCGTATCCCCTGACCTGTTCCAGTGCGGTCTGGAGAAACTCTCCGCCCGAGACGTCCTCGGTCACACCGATGACGTTGTGTGTCTCGGCCATCATCGCGGCGCGGCCGCCACCCCTGTCGATGACTGCCGTGTCGTGGCCGAGCCGTGTCGCGTACAGCGCTGCCGTCAGCCCCGCGGGACCGCCGCCGACGACGGTCACCTGGTACTCCGTTGTCGTCATGTACATATGGCTCAGGGCTGGGCGCATTTCAACTCCCGGAACTGCCGGCAGTCCGGCGAGTAATACTGTCGGCTATAACTTCGTGAAGATATTCCCCACCCCGGGGTGCCGATACTGCTCACGGGCTTATAGTCGACAGTATAAACTACCTCTCCCTACTCCCCACCATTCACACGCACGTCTACTGGTGCGTCTCCGCTCCCCGACGTGGACGTATGGGAGTCGGTCGGTCAAAGTTCGGCAGTTGTGTCGCACCATGTCGGTTTCCTCCCCGACCGACTCGCTCAATTCGTTCGCTTCTTAAGACCGAGGGCTCCATCCCGAAAATTGCTGATCGACCGTCCCTTTCATTTTTCCGAACGTCTTCTAGGACATTAACACAAGATTAAGGTATTCACAGGAGAAGGGAAGAGATATGGAAACCAGGAAGGTCCAGCGGCTGGGGCCGTCGACACTGGCGATGACGCTGCCGGCGGAGTGGGCCCACGCTCACGACGTCGAGAAGGGCGACGAGGTGTCGTTGCGCGTCGGGGGGAAGGGCGCACTGACCGTGATGCCCGAGTCGGTCACGGCCGAGGAGTCCGAGGCAGTCATCAGCGCGACGGGGTTCGACGCCGACGCGGTCGAGCGCGCCATCGTCGGCGAGTACGTCCTCGGCCGGCGGATCATCCACGTCGAGGCCGCCGAGGGCGAGACACTCGAGAGCACGCACATAAACGCCGTCTACAACGCCGAGTCACAGCTGATGGGGCTGGGCGTCATCGAGGAGACGCCGGACAGTATCGCGATCCGGTGTTCGGTCGACCCGGAGGATTTCACGCTGGACAACCTGCTCGAACGCCTGGAGTCGACGGGTTCGACGATGCGCAACGAGGCGGTGAAGGCACTCGCACACGGCAACCCCGACCTCGCACAGCGGGCGCTCAACCGCGAACGCCAGGCGAACAAGATATTCGTCCTCCTGTTGCGGCTGATCTTCACAGCCTTCCAGAACCCGAATCTCGCGCGGGCCGTCGGGCTCAACGACGGCTTCCCGCTGGTGGGCTACCGGTCGATCGCCAAGAACCTCGAACTGACGGCGGACAACGCCGAGGACATCGCCGAAATCGCCATGGAGGCCGACGGAAACTCCCTGAACGTCGATTCCGGGACGATGCGGCGCATCCGGGAGTTCACCGACCAGGTCGACGACATCACCGAACTCGCCGTCGAGGCGGCCGTCGACCGGGACTTCGACACCACGATCGAGGTCAGGGAGATGTTCGCCGAGATCAAGGACCGCGAACAGGAGATCCTGGCGGACCTCTCCGAGATGGACAACGAGCACCTCCTCCAGGTGCGGGAGGTGCTCGTCAGCCTCCAGGAGACCGCCCAGTACGCGGTCCGGAACGCCGAAATCGCGACGAACCTCTCGCTCAACAAGGAGTCTGACCGCATCGCAATCGGGTGATAGGGTCGTGCGTAACCATTTTCGGCAGCCTTTGGGTTACGGTGGTCCGCATCCCGAAATCCGGGGACTGTGACGGCAGGGCGGTAACGAATTACGCACGACCCTGTGAGACCCGTCTGTGGCCGCCAAGCGCATCCATTAAGTGACGAACCAGCGAACGGGCGGGTATGACGGACTCGGCACGCGCCTCGGAGAAGAGCGTGGGGCTGTCGCTGCTGTTCGGGGTCGTGGCACTCCTGGCTGCGCTTGCGACCCTCGGCACGTCCTACGTCTCGATGCTCACGGACGACCAGGGGATGCAGGTGCTCTCGGGCGTGGCACTGGCCGTCGCCTTGCTGGCCTCCGGCCTCGCCGTCGCGGCATTCCACGCCTTTCAGGAGTGAAAAACGAACAAACGATTAAGACCCTGTAGCCCGTACGTTGAGTGATGACAGAGCTCAGCGAGGAGGATCGTCGCATTCTCGAATACCTTCGCGAGAGTGTCAAACGCGGCGAGAGTTACTTCCGCTCGAAGAACATCGCCACGCAGCTGGGTCTGACGTCGAAGCAGGTCGGTGCGCGACTCCCCAAACTCGCCGAACACTCAGAGGAGGTCGAAATCGAGAAGTGGGGCCGCGCGCGGTCGACGACCTGGCGGGTCACCCGGAGCTGACCGCGCTCGATGACCGTCCGCGTCGAGCGTGTCGTGGTCGTCCCTGCGCCACGCGAGGACGTCTGGGCATTCATCGACGACGCAGAGAAACGCGCCCGTCCCATAAGCGTCGTCTCTGACTTCGAACTCGCCGCGGACGGCCACGCCATCTGGTCGCTGCAGCTCCCGATACCCTTCGTCGACCGGACAATCGAGGTCGACACCGAAGAGAAAAAACGCGTCCCGCCCGAGTACGTCGAATTCGTCGGCAGGTCGAAGGTGATGCGCGTCGTCGGCGAACACTCCCTGGCGGAAGTCGACAACGGGACGGAACTCACGAACAGGTTCGTCGTCGACGGCACGGTCCCGGGTGTCGAGCGCTTCTTCAAACGCAACATGGAACGGGAGTTCGACAATCTCGAGAACGCCATCTACGACGACCTCGGGATTTCGCACTGACCGTGTGTCTCGCTCTCGCGCAGTTCGACAGCTACCCGCGGGCGCCAGAACCGCTCGACTGGCCGACGCTCTCCCGGATCGCCGACGCGGCCGCAGAACACGGCGTGGGGATCCTGGCGGGGAGTACCGTCGAGGAGACCGACCCAGCGGAGCGCGACGATACGCCCGCAGTGGACGAGGGTAACGAAAAGTAACCGGAAAACGTTTCAGTTACTCGGCCACTTACACGCCTGCCACCCGTATGCACGGGTGTGAACAGGCGCCAGTTCCTCGCGACGGTGGGGACGGGCGGTCTCCTGGCGGGATGTCTCTCCGCTGTGTCGGGAGACGGTGGTTCGCCCGCCGAGGAGGCCGGCGCGGACGCGACTCCCACCGGGACCGAGAGGGCTGACCGGGACACGCCGACACCGACGGCGACGCCGGACACAGATCCCGAGGTCGATCCCGGGGATACCCGTCTCGCGGCCCACGGCGTGCCCGCAGACATCTGCGAGACGTCGATCCGTGCGGATCCGAGCATCTACGCCATCACCGATCCGGTGTTCGCGGCCGACTGGTCCGGCCACGAGATCACCCCCGCGTACCGCCACGAGAACGACCTGGCGGCGCTCGTCGACGAACAGACAGTCATCGGGCTGGAAGCCGACGGCCTCGCGAGGGCGTATCCGCTGACAGTGCTCGACACACACGAGGTGGTCAACGACACGGTCGGCGAGCCAGTGATCGTGACGTTCTGCCCGCTGTGTTCGAGCGGAATGGTCGCGTCCCGGCGCGTCGACGGCGAAGCGACACGCTTTGCGGTGACCGGCCAGCTCTGGATCCCCGAGCGGGTGTTCGAGCGGGCGAGCGAGGAGGAGGGCCGCACCTTCGGCGCAGCCTACTCCGGGGGCGAGGTGGTCCCGGTCCGACACAACGGGAACCTCGTGATGTACGACGCGGCGACACGCTCGTACTGGAGCCAGATCCTCGCTCGCGGCATCTGTGGCCCTCACACGGGGACCGAACTCGAGATCCGCCCCTCGACCGTCGCAACCTGGGGGGAGTGGCGCGCGGACCATCCCGATACCGGGGTGTTGCTCCCGCCACCCCACTCGGAGACTGTCGAACCCGGCGTGATACTGGGCGCGGACGAGAACGGGTGACCGCCTGTTACTCGCGCTCGACGAGCGCCGCCACGTCAGCCCGCGAGGGAAGCGAGGGGATGACGTCGAACGCAGTCACGGAGGCGGCCCCGGCAGCACAGCCGAGGCGGGCCGCCTCGACGGGCGAGTCGCCCCCGGCCAGCGCAACGGCGAAGGCTCCGTTGAAGGCGTCGCCGGCCCCGGTACTGTCGACCACGTCCACGTCCGGAGCCGGGATCTGCGTCCGGTCGGTGCCGTCGTCGACGAGTGCGCCGTCGGCACCCAGCGTCAACACGACCGTCCCGACACCCAGGGTTCGCAGTTGCTCGCCCACGGCCGCGTCGTCGACGTCGCTGTCGGGCGAGTGGCCGGCGAGGATCCGCGCCTCGGTCTCGTTGGGCGTCAGGTAGTCGACGTTCTCGAGGACTGTGGGCGGGAGTTCCCGGGCCGGTGCGGGATCGAGCACCACGTCGAGCCCCCGGTCGGCCCCGGCCTCGACAGCGGCGGCGACGGCGTCGTCAGCGATTTCCAGCTGGACCAGCAGAACGTCACACGCGCCGATGGCGTCGGCCGCGCGCTCGACGTGTTCGGGTCCGAGTTCGTGGTTCGCGCCGGGGACGACCACAATCTCGTTGTCGCCGGTCTCCTCGACGAGGACGATCCCGATCCCGGTCCGTTCCTCCGTGCAGAAGACGCGCGTCGCGTCGACGCCCTCCTGCTCCCAGAGGTCGAACGCGGTGTCGGCGTGACGGTCGTCGCCGACACACCCGACGAACCTGGCTGTGGCGCCCAGGCGGGACACGGCGACGGCCTGGTTCGAGCCCTTGCCGCCAACGACCTCCTCGTAGTGGTCCGCGGTGACCGTCTCTCCCACCACCGGGAAGTGGGGCACTTCGGCAACGTAGCCGGCGTTGTAGCTGCCCACCACAGCGACCCGGGGGTGCTCGTCTGGGTCAGTACCCATCGCCGTCGCCCTCCTCCCGGTCACCGGCGACGATTTCGACACCACTCGAGGCCCCCAGCAGGTCGGCACCCGCCGCCAGCAGCGCGTCTGCGCCCGACGCGGTGCGGACGCCGCCACTCGCCTTCACCCCGACGGCCGCAGGGGCGCGCTCGCGGAGAAACCGGACCCGCTCGACTGTCGCCTCGCCGCCCTCGCCCCAGCCACTGGAGGTTTTCACGTAGTCGAACCCGGCTTCCACGGCCAGGTCGAGGAGGCGTTCGGCCTCCCGCTCCTCGAGGGCCCCGAGCTCGAGCATGGCCTTGCAGACGGCGTCACCGCTGGCCTCGACGATCAGCTCCATCTCGGCCGCGAGCGCGTCGTCCAGCCCGGATTTCAGGTAGCCGATGTTGGGCATCACGTCCACCTGGTCGGCGCCGGCGGCGACGGCGTCCCTGACGGCAGCGGCCTTGGCGATCCGGCCCTGCCCACCCATCGGGAAGCCGGCCGCAGAGCAGACCGCGATATCCGTCTCTGCGAGCCGGTCCCGGACGAGTGGCACCCAGCATGGCAGTACCATCGCGCCGTCGAAGCCGTACTCGAGACACTCCTCGCACAGTTCGAGGACCCGGTCGCGGTCGGCCGTCGGCGAGACCTCGGTGTGCTGGATCGTGCTCGCGATTTCTGCGCGCGTTCGGTCCATGCCCCCACCACCACCGCGGCCGGGATAAAACCTAAGCGCGCGGGCCCGGAGGGGCTGGCATGGAGAGACGGCACGTCATCATCGACACGGACACGGCCGGCGACGACTCCCAGGCGATCGTCCTGGCGGCGCTCTCCGACCGGATCGAGATCGAGGCCGTCACCGTCGCTGCCGGCAACGTGGGCTTCGAGGACGAGGTCAGGAACGCCAAGTACACCCTCCAGCTGGTCGGTCGCGGGGACGTGCCGGTCTACGAGGGCGCGCGGTCGCCGCTGATAAAAGAGCACGAGACGGCGGAGTACGTCCACGGCGAGGGCGGACTCGGCGGGGAACTGGACCCGTCGGTCGACATGCCCTCCGCCGAGGGGTTCGGGCCGGACGCCATCGTCGAACTGGCCCGCGAGCAGCCCGGCGAGCTGACGCTCGTCTGTATCGCGCCCCTGACCAACGTCGCCCTGGCGATACAGCGCGAGCCGGATCTGAACGACCTCCTGGACGGGGTGTGGGTGATGGGCGGGAACGTCAACTGTCTCGGGAACGTCACCCCGGCCGCCGAGTTCAACTTCTGGGTCGACCCCGAGGCCGCGAAGCTGGTCGTCCGGGAACTCGACGTGACGCTCGTCGACTGGGGGCTCACTGTCCGGGACTCGACGTTCGACCGGGAACTCCTGGAGCAGATCGCCGACGCGGCCGACAGCTCCCGGTTCGCGGACTTTTACACGACGATCAGCCGGTCGGTCCGGCAGTTCAACCGCGAGACCTTCGGGGAGGACGTGACCACCCAGCCCGACTCGCTCGTGACCGCGCTGGTGATCGAGCCCTCGCTGATCGAGTCCGAGGGCGCCTACCACGTCGACGTCGACGAACGAGAGGGACTCACGCGCGGGTACACGCTCGTCGACGAACTGGGCGTCACCGACGGCCCCCCGGACACGGACACGCGGGTGATCGAATCCGTCGACGCGGCGGGGTTCCGGCGGCTGTTCCTGGACGCTGTCGTCCACGGTGATCCCCACCGAGAATGAGTCCTGCGCGTGAGGTGGGCCCCACTTCGCTCGGACACGAACGCGGTCGGCTCGCCGCGAGCGTTCAGTCTTCCAGGACGATCTCGATACTGACGTCGTTGGGCACCTGGATGCGCATCAGCTGGCGGAGCGCGCGTTCGTCGGCGTCGATATCGATGAGCCGCTTGTGGACGCGCATCTCCCAGTGTTCCCACGTCGCGGTCCCCTCGCCGTCGGGGGACTTCCGGGTGGGAACCTCGAGCGTCTTCGTCGGAAGCGGCACCGGACCCGACAGCTTCACGCCCGTCTTGTCCGCAATCTCGCGGACGTCTGAGCAGATGTCGTCGAGATCCTCGGGGCTGGTGCCAGCCAGCCGGACGCGTGCCTGTTGCATGTTAGCGTTCTTCGACCGAGAGGACCTTGCCGGCCGCGATTGTCTGACCCATGTCGCGGATGGCAAAGGAGCCGAGTTCGGGGATCTCGCTGGACGGCTCGATGCTCAGGGGCTTTTGCGGGCGGACGGTCACGACCGCGGCGTCGCCCGACTGGATGAAGTCGGGGTTCTCCTCGGCGACCT
>CAYYHG010000095.1:0-11221 GCA_964471665.1 uncultured Halobacteriales archaeon
GCGAGAGGTTGATCTCGTTTTGGACGTTGTCGACGCCGCAGGTGTGCTGGGACATTCCCATCCCGGTGAAGATGGCGGCGTTGTTCGCCATCGCGTACTTCTCCGCGGCGAGTTCGATGTCCTCCAGCGGGACGCCACACTCCTCGGCGGCGGCCTCCTTGTCGAAGTCTTCGAGAGTCTCTCTGAGGTGTTCGAAACCCTCCGTCCGTTCGGCGATGAACTCCTCGTCGATCCAGCCCTCGTCGGGGTTTTCCTCGTGTTTCTCGAGGACGGTCTTGATGACGGCGTTCAGCAGGGGGATGTCCGTCCCCGGCTCCAGTTGGAGGTGCATGTGGCGGTCGGTCTCGTCGATCTGGAACGACCGCGTGGTCTTGTTTGCGTGGGGGTCGACCTGGATGACCGTCGCCCCCTCGAGGACAGCCTGCCGGAAGTACTGGCTGTTGGCGATGGGGTGTTGCTCGCCCGGGTTGGCGCCCTGGATCCAGAAGACGTCCGCGGCCTCCTCTAAGTCGGCCATGCTGTTGGTCATCGCGCCCATGCCCAGGCTGGTCCGGAGCGCCCACACGGTGGAGGCGTGGCACATCCGCGTGCAGTTGTCGACCTGGTTGGTCCCGTACCGGCGGGCGAGCTTCTGGATGAGGTAGTTCTCCTCGTTCATCGTCTTCGAGGAGCCGAAAAAGCCCATCCCGTCGGAGCCGTGTTCCTCGCGGATCCGCTCTAGCTCCTCGACGATGAGCTCGTAGGCCTCCTCCCAGGTCGCCTCCCGGAACTCGCCGTCTTCCTTGATGAGCGGGTCTGTCAGTCGGTCCTCGTGGTCGACGACCTCTGTCGCCGCACCACCTTTGATACAGACACGGCCCTCGTTGACCGGGGCGTCGCCCCAGGGCCGGAACTGCATGTCTCCCGGTTCCTCGCCTGGCTGTACCTTGATTCCACACCCGACACCGCAGTACGGACAGATCGTTTTGACTGGCTCTTGGTTTTCGCTTGACATGGTTTGGTGTACGCCTCGGGCGGTTGCGACCCGGGCTGCTCCCGTGGAAGTGGCCTCTCCACGATGATGAATCTTTCTCAATGACAGTACGATGCGGTCTCGCGGCGGTTCTGTCCGATACGTTCACGTCCCGGAGGCCGCTACCGCCGGGTATGGAACTCACGGCGACGCTCCTCGAGGACAAGGCCGAGGAATACGAGACACAGGAACCGCTGTACGCTGTCGAGCAAGAGCAGGTCGAAATCGTTCCGGAGACGGTCCGGAGCGGCGAGTACGGCTGGCGGGACGTCGAGTGGGTCGTCCAGTGGTTCTACAGGCGCCATCTCGGCGGCTATCCCGACGACGTCCGGCGACAGCGCGAGGACGCCTTCCGGGACAACGACTTCGAGGAGGTCCTGGATACGCTGGCGGCGGTCGTCGAATCCGACTCCGTCCGGGACCGACTCCGCCAGCTGACCACCCTCGACGGCGTCGACGTCCCCGTCGGATCGGCGTTTCTCCTATTCCTGTTTCCGTCCCGATATGTTGTGGTTGGCGAGCGCGGCTGGGGGGTGTTGCACGAGGCGGGCGAACTGGAACAGCGGTATCCCGATCCGCCGTCACTCGAGGAGTACCTGACCTACCACGAGGCCTGCCGGGATATTCTCGTCCAGTTCGACGTCGACGCGTGGACGCTCTATCGGGCCCTGTGGCGCCTCGGGGCACCCGACGACGACTGATCGCGCGACTCGTGCTGTCGGCTCCAAGCCCGTGAGCAGTATCACTCGCCGTCGGCTTCGAACTGGTGGCCACACTCCGGGCAGGTCACCTCGTCGTGGCGGATGGCGGCGCTGTGCTGGCGCACCTCCTTCATGACCTCGGTGACGCGCTCCTCGGCGGTGAGTTCCGCCTCGACAGAGAGGTCGACGCCCTCGACCTCGAGCAGGAACTTTGCCACCTCGGTGGCCTCGTACATCACGTCGTCGAGTTTCTCGGCGGTGAAGAAATCACACATCGCGCCGTAGAGAAAGGTCGCCCCCGCGGTCCGGACCTTCTCCTCGAAGGACGCCCGGGCCTGGTTGACCGCCTGCGGGGAGTAGGTGTCGGTCATGAACGGCACGAGGTCGGGGAGGTTCTCGCCGATCTTGGTCATCTCGACGCCGGTCTCGGTCCGGAAATCGGCACACAGGCGCGCGATGGCCCACTCCCGGGCCGTGATGTAGGTCCGCTCGCGGAGGAACTCGTTGGCCCGCTCGTAGGTGCTCCCGTCGATCTTGGTAAAGCGGTCGTAGGTCCGCACGTCCTCGGGTACGCCCGGCGACTCCTGGGTTCTCTCGGGCCCGCCCGGCGACTCCTGGCCGTTCTCGTCGGAGTCGTCGTCGGTTCCGGATTCGTCTGTCATGGGACTGTCTGGGACCCGGCGGCGAAAAAGCATACTGGTGCTTTTTTGCCCCGGCCGGTCGAACGCGGCGTATGCGCGCCCTGTTCGGTCTCGGACCCGACCGCTCGGCAGCCGACGCCCTCGACGTGTTCCTCGGACATCTCGACGAGACGGGGACGGAGGTCGACCTCACGGTGGTCGTCTTCGGCGACGAACCCGACTCCCTCGCGGCGGACGCCCACGAGCGCCTCGCGGAGGCCGGCCTGGCGGCCGAGGTCCGGGAAATCGAGGGCGACCCCGGCAGTCGCATGGTGGAAGTAGCCGAACGAGAGGAGTTCGACCGGATCGTCCTGCCCGGCGGCCAGCGGAGTCCGCTGGGGAAGATACAACTCGGCAGGGTCGCGGAGTTCGTCGTCCTGAACGCGACCACGACCATCACACTGATACGATGACAGACGGATTTCCGACGCCGCCGCGGGAGTTCACCGACGCCGAGGATCGCGACATCGTCGTCGAGCGGGCCAGCGCCGACGACACCGACGCCCTCTGTGAGATGTATCTCGACTTCGCTCCCG
The DNA here is from genome assembly GCA_964471665.1 of uncultured Halobacteriales archaeon. GTDB lineage: Archaea > Halobacteriota > Halobacteria > Halobacteriales > Haloarculaceae > SW-9-67-25. The sequence continues at coordinate 2,930 of CAYYHG010000095.1, forward strand.
CCGACAGGGCACAGGGCATCCCACCCGTCGAGGAATCGAAGATACGGGAGTGGCTCGGGGCCATCCTCGACGCGGACAGTTTCAACGTCGTCGCCTGGCACGGCCCTCTGGCGGTCGGCCACGCCATGCTCGTCCCCGACGAGACCGGCGCGTACGAGCTCGCTATCTTCGTCCTCCACGACTACCAGGGCGCACGGATCGGTACCGAACTGGTCCGGTCGCTACTCGGGTGGGCCGCCTCCCAGGGCGTCGGGTCCGTCTGGCTGACCGTCGAGCGGTGGAACGGACCCGCCATCCGGCTCTACCGGACGGTCGGGTTCGAGACAGTCGACAGCGGGAACTTCGAGATGGAGATGGAAATCGAGATCCGATCCGACGAGTGATCACCGGGTCCGGAACGCCTCGACTGCCCGCGCCGCGAGGCGTGCGACCCGGAGCGGTTCGGGCCGACCACCTTCGGGAGTGAACGCCCTGACCACGTCGGCGGCCGTCTCCTCGTCGCACCCGACGCTGCGGACGAACACCCGCTCGCCGTCGAGTGAGACGGCCCGGCGGTCGGGCTGGGCGCGGTAGGTGTCGAGTCGGCGTCTGGCCGCCTCGCCGTCGAAGGCGTCACGGATCGCGTCGGCCAGGCCGTCGCTCTCCTCGAAGCTGACCGAAATCACCGGCCGGTCGACAGTGGCTTCGAGCGCGTGCAGGTCGAGAATGTTGAACCACGCGGGGGCGATTCCGGCCACCAGCAGATAGCGGACGTCTTCCCTGTCGAGGCGGTCGAAAAGCGAGACGACCGTCTCTGTCGCGTCAGTCCCGCCGACGCTGCACGTCCCGACGGTGAAACCGTCGACGACGCGGTCCGCGCGGACGACCGCGCCGGCGATTGTGCTGGTGTGCTCACGGTACGACTCGGCGACGCCGAGGGTACGAACCCCGGCTTTCACGGCTACGTGTTCTCCTTGATCTCTTCTAACCGGTCGAGTAACTCGTCGTTCGAGGCGGTGAACTCGTACTCGACGTCACCCTCGTGGGTGTTCTCCGCCGCGGAGACGCCGTCCCCGTCTTCAAACTCCGTGTCGTACTCCTGGTTTTCTTGTTCGGATTCGTCGTAGCTCCCGAACCCCATGCGTCTAAGTATAATGATTTGATACACAAAAACTCCTCGCCGCGCGAGCGGTTCTTTTCCGCCCGGTACCGACGCCACTCCCCGGCAAATTGTTACTCGGACGACAGGATCTGCGACCCCGACGACGCGGGCGACAATCGTTCCGACGAGGGAACGTCTTAAGGGTCCGTACGCCCGACGTAGGGCCATGATCCCGGTCTCGTCACAGACCCACAGGGGGTGTCGAGGCGGATGAGCCTCAAATCGCCCGTCAACTCCGACCACCAGCTGGCGCGGCTCCTCCAGATCGGGGTCGTGCTCGAGGAGGTCATCGAGGCCCGGGCCGCCAAACACGCCGACTCCGGCAACGTCGACGACGGGGTACGCGCGTTCCTCCACGAGGCCGCCGCAGAGTCGGCCACACACCGCGAACGCCTCGACGGCCTGATCGCGGAACTGGAGGCCGACTCCATTCCGTTCGAAGAGATCAAGACGCTCGTCGAACAGCAGTACGAGTCCGACGGCGACTTCGACGGCGTGCTCTACGACCAGCTGTGCAACGAGGAGACGGCCTACAAGTTCTACGACGACCTCGTCGAGGCCGTCGAGAACGCCGAGGCGACGTTCAGCCTCGAGCGCGACCGGCTGCTTGCGGTGTTGCGCGAGATCCGCGCCCAAGAGGAAGCCGGCGTCGAGGAGGTCACCGAACTGATGGAGGCCACAGAATGAACACCGGCGACCAGTACCTGAAGGCGATCTACCTGGTCCAGCAAATCGAGGACGGGCCGGCGTCGACGGGCAACGTCGCCGACATGCTGGATGTCAGCCCGGCGAGCGCCAACGAGATGATCGGGAAACTCCAGGCCGAGGGGCTGTGCAGCCACGAGAAGTACAAGGGCGTCGAGCTGACCGACGACGGGATCCGGCGGGCGCGCGACGCCCTCCAGAACTACTGTATCATCGAGCGGTTCCTGATCGAGGTGCTGGGCGTCGAGGACTTCCGCGAGGAGGCCAAACAGCTCGAGCCGGTCATCGACGAAACCGTGGCCGACCGGCTCGACACGATCATCGACCGCCAACCCCAGTGTCCGGACTGCTTTCACCCCGAAGAGGACGTCTGCGGGCTGCTCGAGGTCGAGGCCGACGCGGCCGATTGATGCTCGCCGACGCACTCCTCGACACGTTCGGTCCGTTTCTGATTCCCGTCGCCATCTTCGTGCTGGGGGTCGTCGGCTACGGCCTGCTCGTGTGGCTGACCCGCCAGCGTCCCCTCGCCCGCGACGACGGCCGCGGGAACGACTGATAGTGATTGCTGTAAGTCACTGCTGGAGTGACCGCAGGACGCGACGCGGTCGTACCGTACACAGTTACAGCAATCCGTATAAGACCCTGGCCGTCCTCCATCCAGATATGTCAGACCCACCGATGACACGGTTTCAGGTTCCCGACGTCGAAGACCTCCCCGAGGACATCCGCCAGCGTATCGAGGAAGAGACAGAGAAGGCCGGCTTCACGCCCAACGTCTTTCCGGCGTTCGCGTACCGACCGGGCCAGTTCCGGGCGTTTTTCGACTACTACGACGCGATCATCGACAACTCGCCGCTCGAACGCGAGGAAATCGAGATGATCGTCGTGGCCGTCAGCGGCGCCAACGACTGCCTGTACTGTGTGGTCGCACACGGCGCACTGACGCGCATCTACGCGGACGACCCCTACCTGGCCGAACAGCTCGCGACCAACCACCGGACTGCGAACATCGACGAGGCCCACAGGGCGATGTGTGATCTCGCGGTGAAACTGACCGAACGGCCCGCCGAAGTCGAGGAATCGGACATCCAGCAACTGGAGGAGCACGGCTTCTCGAGGACGGAACTCTGGGACATCGGTGCCGTCGCCGCGCTTTTCAACCTCTCGAACCGGATGGCACACCTGGCCGACATGCGACCGAACGAGGAATTTTATGAATTAGGACGCGGCCAAACTCAATAGACTGGTGCAGTTATACCGGTCGACGTAACTTTTGATACTTCTCAGCCGGACGTTCCCGGCTGAAAGTATCAGGGCTTACGTCGGCCGGTATATGACCACTGTTTCAGCGCTTGATAGTGATTGCTGTACCGAATTACCGTTTCGACCGCGTTGCGTCCTGCGGTCGATCCGGTAATGGCTTACAGCAATCACTATGTGGCGGTGGGAGCGACGCTGTGGAGTGAAAGTGGGCGCGATTCACGCCCGCACTGTTCGGTCCTCGGTTTCGACAGAGCGTCGGACCACTCGTCTCTCACGGGAAGGGCGTGACTCTCTCGCTGTCACAGGTAGCTACCGGTATGAGACCGGCGGTCACGTAACCGTTTCGCCACCGCCAGAAAAGCTATACGTCCGTCAACCGTGGTACCAGGCGATGTCGAAGAAACTCAAGCTCGTAATCGCGCTCGTCGTAGTCGTCCTCGCCTACAGAGTCGTCGTCAAGGAGTGAAAACACCCGCGAACGGCTTACGTGTCTGGACGGCGTTGGAGTGGTATGTACGGTGTCGTCACGCGGAACGAACCGGAACTGAGCTGGTCGGAGTTCGACCGCGGGTGTTACGAGATGAAAGACGTCACCGGGCGAGCGGCGGAACCGGTGGCCGACGGCACCAACATGATCTCGGCGTTCGGTGACAACGCCGCAGTCGAGGGGAATCCAGACGTTGCGTCGGTCAGCGCGGACGGCGAACTGGCGACCCGCGAGCGGACCTACTTCGACTGGTCGTACGTCTGTCCGACCCACGAGGAGTACCGCCGTGGCATCCTGGAGATGGTCGCGGACGCCGCCGACGCCAACAGAACTGTCCGTCTCGACGACGTGGGCTTTGCTCGCCCGGAGTACTGTCACTGCGAGCGCTGTGACCGGCGCTTCCGGGACAGCGACTTCGAGAGCCGCGAGGCCTGGCGCGTGAACGTCATCACCGAGTTCGTCCGCGAGGCCCGCGAGCGTGTGCCTGGCGACCTGCTGGTGACGCTGTATCCCGATCCCTATCCCGGCCACCTCCGGGAACGCAGCGGGATCGACATCGAGAGCCTCGAACCCCACGTCGACGAGTTCGTCGTGCCGCTGTACGACATGGCCTACACGACGACCTACTGGGTGGAAATCATCGCCAGCGCGTTCGCGGACCGCCTCTCGACCCGGCTGAGCCTGGAGCTGTACGCCGTCCAGGTCGACATCGACAATCTCGTCCACGCGATGGAGGTGGCCGACGCCTACGCGGAGACCGTCTTCCTGGGCTACGACGCCAGCAACGCGCGCGCCGCGATCCGGCGGATGCGAGCAGACGAGCGCGAGGGGACCTCGCACGGACCCGACGGCGACGAGAGCGGCCCGGACGGGTCCTGATACCGACGGTACGGTGTGGCGATCACGCCCGCCTGCGCCCGTCCCACAGGGTATCTTCACGGAGGGATCGCCGACAGTATCAGCAGTCCCTGTCAGGAACCACCGGCGTCGTCGGGAACTGGCAGTTGCACGACGAACACCGCTCCCTCGGGGTCGTTGTCCTCGACCCACACGTCACCGCCGTAGCTGTCGACGAGCGAGCGGACCAGATACAGACCGATTCCCGTCCCGTCGCTTTCGAGTCCCTGGTCGCCTTTCCCGAAGATGTCCTCTTTCTGGCTGTCAGGCACACCCGGACCGTTGTCGGCGACGCGAACCTCGACCCGTCCGTCAGCGAGGGACGCCGAGATACGGACTTCGGGCACGTTCTTGTCGTTGTGGTGTACGGCGTTCTGGAGAAGATTTCGGAAGACGGAATCGAGCATTTCGTTGCCAATCACCTCCGTCCTGGGAAGCGAGTCCTCGAGTTCGATCACGGCAGCGGGGTGTGTCGACCGGATGTCCTCGATCGAGCGTTCGAGCGTCGGGGCGAGCTGTGTCTTCTGGTTTTCGGTGTCGGTCTGGAGCATGACGTCGGCCAGTTCGCGCGCGGTCTTCGTGAGTTCGACCGCGTTCGCGGCGCTCTCCTGGACGGTCCGGAGGTACTCGCGACCCTCCTCGTCGACGTGGTCCTCGAGCAACTCGGCGTACGCTCCCACGAGCTGGAGGTCGTTGCGAATGTCGTGGCGGACCATCTGGTTGAGTGTCTCGAGGTTGTCACGCTGTCGCCGCAGCTGTTTCTGGTACTCCTTGCGCCGGGTGATCTCCTCGATGGTCCCGATGTGGTAGTTCGTCCCGTCGATCGCGGTGTGGGTCGTCCGAACCCGCACGGGAAAGACGCTCCCGTCGTCGAATCGGCGGTGGACAGTGTCGGCACGGCGGGTCTCGCCATCCGCAAACGAGTCCCAGTAGTCGTCGAACTCGTCGGGGTCGAGTTCGGGGTTCACGTCCGAAATCTGTCTGCCCTCCAGGTCGGCCGGGGTGGTTCCGAGCATCTCGGCGTAGAAGTCGTTTGCGAACAGGACCGTCCCCGTCTCGTCGTAGGCCGCGACTCCCGTTCCGATCTGAGAGACGACTTCCGAGAAGAACGCCGGTCCCAGCCCACCGCCAGTTCTGTCGTCGCTACTCATCGTGTGTGACATCCTTGCGGGAGCAATAATAAAACATCGACACCCTGCGGTTCGACGCCGGGAGATCGTTATACTGTCGGCTATAAGCCCGTGCGCAGTATCGGCACCCCGGGGTGGCGAATATCTTCACGAAGTTATAGCCGACAGTATTACCCGAAGGAACACTCTCGTTGAGAGTCAGGTCAGTTTTCTGCTGGACGTCTATCCAGTTCACGTCGTCCGATCTCATGGCTCGGTACTCTGATCTGTACTGCGGTACACAAAACACCGATACTTGACGGTAGGCAGTTCGGATTGTTAAACGAACAGCAGCCGGTGACAAGTCGGACGGACAGAGAGACCGTTCACTCGGCTTCGAGTACCAACTCGACGTTCAGGTGAGAGACTGGGAGGTCGGGAGTCAAACCGGCAGTGTCAGCGAGGACTGACATGGCTAGTCGCCGGAAGTATCCGTCGGTGAGGGTTGCCCGGGTGTGGTTCGGTCCGGGAACGGACGCCTGGTGTAGGAGTCGTTCGATCTCACCAGTGTCCGAGGCCGAGTGGACATCGAGCTCGTTGCGAAGTCGCATCAGTGCCAGATGTGTCTCGAGAGCCGCAACGAGATACTGACGGGCCATTCTCTTCGGATCGGCGATGTCGGGAATCGTCGAGAGGTAGCGGGTACCACTGAATTCGGCGAGGTCGACGCATTGCCGGACCCACTGTTCGATGTCCGACCTCTCGACGCCCGGACCTAGTTCGGTGATAATCTCCTCGCAGTGTTCGCGCTCCTCGGCAGCGATGCAGTGAAAAATGTTACCAACGATCACAGCGTCGGCACCCGCGTCGAGTATCGTCTGTGTGTTCTCGCGGTTGTCCAACCCGCCGCCGTACCAGATCCGAGACCAGTAGACACCGTCGGTGATCGCCTCGAGCATCTCTCTTGCTTCCTCGCCGCCAAAACTCCCCGAGTACTCTAGATAGATCACCTCGCTCTCAAGGTGATGCTCTGCAGCCATTGCGTGCTGTTTGGCCTCCTGGGGCGTGAGCACGTCTGCTTCGGTGACGTTTGCCTCTTCGGCGGCCGCGCTGTCGACGTTCATGATGATGTAGGCCTCGAAGACCGCCTCGTCGAACAGCCAAGACGTCACGAAGTCCGAGAGTCGGTTTTCGACCGTCTCTCCCAGTGGGATCGGTGACTTTTCCCTGATGAGTTTCGGGGCCATCACCTCTTTGCCGTGTTCGAGACTCCTGCCGAGTGCACCGACAATCGACTCCGTGTCGCCGTTGAGTACCTCTGGGATCGCCATAAACTCTGCCCGTTCGTGAACTTCCTCGGTGACGTGTGTTGCCTCGCTCGGTTCGTGAAACGACGGGACCGACGTGGCGTCCATCAGGTCGAATGTCTGGAGCGTATTGTGCTCGGTGACGTTTTTTGACCCCCCGACCGAGACGGCGCTCGTGTGTTCGAGGTACAGCGGATAGACGAGCGGTAATCGTTTGGCCTCTTCTGGGTCAACCTTCGTGATGTGTGTCCACTCCTGGGGAATCGGATTGGTATCTGTGAGAAGAAGTGTCCGTCCACCGATAGAGACGAGTGTCCCGAGTCTATCGAGCCGTCGAACAATCGCGTCGATGTCGGGCATGGTAGCACACTTTTTCTCCAGGTTCCAAAAGCGTATCTACTTGTCGTGTCCCGTCTGTTCGGGACGAGAGGGTCCATTTCTCTTCGCAAATCGATCACAATACGACCGTAGCGCGTCCGACGATGAACGCTGCCGCCGCGAGAAACATGCCGTACTTTATGTGGGTCTGGCCTGCAGTCGGATCGCGGAAACTCTCATAACAGGCGTACGCCATCACTGCGTCGGCCGGGACGACAATCAAGAGATAGGGCACTCCGAAGACGCCGAGCAGGTAGGGCAGCGGGCTGGCGACGACAGCGCCACCGAGAACAGCTGTTCCAATCCACAGCGAGCGTCCTTTGCCGATGACGATGGGGAGCGTGCGTAGTCCCTCCTCGCGGTCCCCGACGATGTCCTCGATGTCCTTGATGATCTCGCGTGTGAACGTCGAGGCAGCCGCGAGAAACGCTAGCACCACCACCGACCGCATGTCGCCGACGGCGGCACCACCGAACAAGAACGTCGATCCGCCGAGGTAGGCGACGACGGCGTTCCCGAGACCGGGGAGTCCTTTGAATACTTCTGTGTATGCGACCAGCGCGAGTAGATTGACTCCTGCGATCACGAGGGCAGTGAGGGGCAGGGTCACCGCGAGTGCGACGGCGAGAACGAAGAGGATTGCCGAGAAAACCAGCGCACCGCGTGCAGAAACCGCGCCCCGAGGGATCGGCCGGTCGGGATTGTTGATCGCGTCGATCTCGCGGTCAAAGTAGTCGTTGATTGCGTTGCCCGCAGCGACTGCCAGAATAGTCGCGACAGTTGCCGCCGCGACGGAAGGGTAGTGTCCCCCGATCCCAGCCACGAACGAGCCGGTCGCAGTCAGCACGCCCGCGACGGCTGCGTTCACGGATCTGGTCAGTTCGATTAATCCCCGTACAGTCGACTGGTCCATCCGGGGACAGCTTCAGCGGGAGAGGATTTAATAGTCGTGATAGAGTTTCGAGCGCATACCCCCGCCTTCCCGTGAGCGACGAGTGTTCCGAC
>CAYYHG010000096.1:0-11176 GCA_964471665.1 uncultured Halobacteriales archaeon
CGGCGTTCGTCGACCAGTACCGCGAGGAGCGGAACTTCGAGGACGAACACGACACGGCAGTCTAGACGCCCGTGAGTAATGACGACCCCACGCGTCTCGACACGCCGAGACGCCGGGCGTCCGTACTTTTTATACGTGGTGGGGCCCGATGACACAGTGCCGGCAAGGCGCTTTTCACGTCGACGCCGGCAACCAAGCGCTGCTCGGTCTCGTGGACACCCGGCCTCGCTCGCGGCGTCCCGGCCCGGACGGCCGTCCGGACGGCACTCCCCCCGGCGCCTCCTCGTCGGTACGACTCCTGCTTCCAGACCGGCCTCTCCGAGAGTCACTCCACGACTGCTTCGAGCGCGTCTTCGAGGTGTCGCGCGCGGACGGTGACCGCGTCGGTGTGGTCCGTGGCCTCGTCGGGATCGATTCTCTCGGCGACCTCGCGGATAGCACGCAGCGACGCCTCCCGGAAGAGTGACTCCAGTTGCGCGCCAGAACACCCTCCGGTCTCGGCGGCCAGCGCGTCCAGGTCGACGTCGGACCCCAGCGGCCGGCCGCCGGCGTGGACCGACAGGATCTCCCGGCGGGCTGTCTCGTCCGGGTTCGGGACCTCGACGTGCCGTTCGAGACGGCCGGGTCTGAGCAACGCCGGATCGAGAATGTCTTTGCGGTTGGTCGCCGCGAGCACCACCACCGAGGGGTGATCGGCCGCGCGGTCCAGTTCCGTGAGGAGTTGCGAGACGACGCGCTCGGTCACCTCGTTGCCGTCGCCACGCCGGCCCGCGATGGCGTCGATCTCGTCCAGGAAGACGACGGCCGGAGCCGTCTGGCGTGCCCGCTCGAACAGTTCCCGGATGGCTTCCTCTGACTCGCCGACGTACCGGTCGAGCACCTCGGGGCCGGCGACGCTGACGAAGTTGACACCCGTCTCGCCGGCGATCGCGCGCGCGAGCAGCGTCTTGCCCGTCCCCGGCGGCCCGTGCAGCAGGATCCCCGAGGGTGGATCGGTCGCCGCCGCCTCGAACAGCGGGCCGTACTGGAGGGGCCACTCGACGGCCTCGCGGAGCTGTTGTTCGGTCTCTGCGAGTCCACCCACGCTGTCGAACGTCTCGGTGGGAGATTCGGCGACGTACTCGCGCGTCGCCGACGGTTCGACGTTCGCGAGCGCGGCCTCGAAGTCGGCACGCGCGACGCGCAACTCGTCGGGGTCCCGGCGGAGCGCCGACAGGCCCGCCTCGCGTGCCAGCGACGCGATGTCGGCGCCGACGAACCCGTGGGTCTGGCCCGCGACCCGGTCCAGGTCCACGTCCTCCGCCAGGGGCATGTTGCGCGTGTGGACGTCGAGGATTTCGCGGCGCCCGGCCTCGGCGGGGACGCCGATCTCGATTTCGCGGTCGAACCGCCCGCCCCGCCGGAGCGCAGGGTCGACCGCGTCGACGCGGTTGGTCGCACCCACGACGACGACTTCCTCGCGCTGTTCCAGCCCGTCCATCAGCGTCAGCAACTGGGCGACCACGCGGTTCTCCATGTCGGCGTCCTCGTCGCGGGCGCCCGCGATGGAGTCGATCTCGTCGAGAAAGAGGATCGCCGGCGCGTTCTCTGTGGCGCGTTCGAACGCCTCGCGGAGGCGCTGTTCGCTCTCGCCCTTGTACTTGGAGACCACCTCCGGCCCCGAGATGGCCTCGAAGTAGGCGTCGACCTCGTTCGCGACAGCGCGGGCGATGAGCGTCTTCCCCGTCCCCGGCGGCCCGTACAGCAAAACGCCCTTCGGTGGCTCGACGCCCAGCCTGGCGAACAGTTCCGGTTCCGAGAGGGGCAGGTCGATCGTCTCCCGCACGAGGTCCAGTTCGTCGTCGAGGCCGCCGATGTCCTCGTAGGTCGCGCCCGTCTCCCCCGAGGCGTCCGGCTCGTCGGACTGTTCGGGGGCGGCCTCGGCCGCCTCGACGTCGGCGACGTCGGGTGCCAGCGTCACGTCGGTGCTCGCGGTCACCTTGACCGAACCGGACGGGCTGGTGTCGGTGACCACGTACGTGCCGTACCCCTCCAGGTGGAGGCGTTTGCCCGCGCGGACGAGCTTCTCCCGGAGGCGGTGGTGGACAACGTCCTCGCTGGCGTCGGCGTCGGCGTGGTCGTCGGCGGGCTTGAGCGTGAGCGAGACGGCGTCCTGGACGCTCCCCCGCCTGACCTGGACCCTCTCGCCGATCGTGGTGCCGGCGCTGGCACGGGTATCGGCGTCGACACGGATGACCTCCCCCTCGTCGTCGCCCGGCCACACCTTCGCGACGGTGAGGCGGTCGCCGTCGATGATCACGGGGTCGCCGCTCAGCACTCCCAGGTCGCTCTGCACGCGACCCGGCAGGCGGGCAATCCCCCGGCCGGCGTCGCGCTTGCGTGCGCCCTCGACGCGCAACTCGGCAACCCCGTCGTCTGTCATGTCTCTGCGTAGGGGGGCGAGGAGGATAAACGCATATACTACCGGCCGTCGGAGTGTCACACATGGTGACCCAGACCACGCGCGACGACATGACGTGGTACGAGTGTGAGACCTGTGGGCTCATGTTCGACAACAGGGAAGACGCCCAGCAGCACGAACAGAACTGCGACGCCGAAAACCAGGATCCCTCCTACATACAGTAGCGTCGCTCGGGGGTCGAGCGCCCGTTCCGGGGGTCGAAAGCTGTTTGAGGACGCTGGCCCTGTCGTCTGTATGCGCGGCCTCGACGACACCGACCGGGAGATCATCCAGTTGCTCCTCGAAGACGCCCGGCGGCCCTACAGCGACATCGCGGAGGCGGTCGACCTCTCGCCGCCGGCCGTCTCGGACCGCGTCGAGCGCCTCCGGGAGGTGGGGCTGATCCGCCGGTTCACGGTGGACCTGGACCGCTCGCTCCTCCAGGAGGGTGTGCCCGTCCTCGTGACGCTGACAGCGGCCCCGGGAACCGCGGACGCAGTAGGTGCGGACCTGGCTGCGAGCGAGACCGTCGAGTACGTGTTCCGGACCGTCGACGATCGGATCGTCTGCACCGCGACCGTCCCCGAGGGCGAACTGGACGAGACACTCGCCGGGGTTCTGTCCCGCGAGAACGTCCGCGAGTACGACGTGCGCCTGCTGGCCGACGCCGACTGGTCACCGCGGATCGGGGCCGCCGAACTGGCACCGACCTGTGTCGAGTGTGGCAACACTGTCACACGCGAGGGGGAAACCGAAACCCTCGACGACGAGGTCTATCACTTCTGCTGTCGGAACTGCCGGGACACCTTCCTCGAACAGTACGAGCGACTCCAGGAACGGGCCTGACTGCACGTCGGGTTGGGTTTAGATTCCAAAACTTCAGCGGCCACCTGCCTTTAGATAGAAAGGACAACCGGATTGAACGAGGAACACGTACGTACAGACGAGATGGACACACGCACGGCCACCCTCGAAATCGGGGGCATGACATGCGCCAACTGCGCTGGGACGATCGAAGAGCGGGTCACAGCCCTGGAGGGGGTCGTCTCCGTCGACGCCAACTTCGCGACCGACAGAGGCAGCGTCGAGTACGATCCCGACCGGGTGACGCTCGCCGACATCTACGACGCCGTCTCGGACGCGGGCTACGAGGCGGCCGCCGAGTCGGTGACAGTCGGCGTCACGGACATGACCTGTGCGACCTGTGCCGAGACGATCGCCGAGGCGCTGGACGAGACGCCGGGCGTCGTAGCGGCCGACGTCAACGTCGCCACCGACGAGGCACGCGTCCGGTACAATCCCGCGGACGTTTCGCGTGGCGAGATAGACGACGCCATCGAGGGGGCGGGGTACACGCCGGTCCGCGAGGACGGGGACGGGAACGAGCAGTCGGGCGAGCAGCGCCGGGCGGGTGCGCGCGACACCGAGCGCCGCCGTCACCTCCTCTTGACGCTCTTCGGGGCCGCACTCTCCGCGCCGCTGCTGGTCATGATGGCCGGCGAGGTGCTGGCACCCGGACTGCTCCCCGAGCGGATATTCGGTCTCGGCCACGGGTGGATCGCCTTTCTCCTCGCGACGCCGGTCCAGGTCGTCCTGGGCAAGGAGTTCTACGAGAACGCCGCCACCGCGCTCGTGAGAAACCGGACGGCGAACATGGACGTTCTCATCGCACTCGGGTCGTCGACCGCGTACGGCTACTCCGTGCTGGCGCTGTCCGGGCTACTCGCGAGCACGGGGCTGTACTTCGATACGGCGGCGTTCATCCTCGTGTTCATCACGCTGGGCAACTACCTCGAGGCCCGGTCGAAGAGCCAGGCCGGCGAGGCCATCCGCCAGTTACTCGAGATGGAGGCCGACACCGCGACGCGCGTCGCCGGGGACGGCACCGAGGAGGAGGTCCCGATCGAAGACGTCGACGTCGGCGACCGACTGAAGGTCCGCCCTGGCGAGAAGATTCCGACCGACGGGGTCGTCGTCGAAGGCGAGTCGGCGGTCGACGAGGCCGTCGTCACGGGCGAGTCCGTCCCCGTCGAGAAGGCCCCCGGCGACGAGGTCATCGGCGCGACCATCAACGAGAACGGAGTCCTCCTCGTCGAGGCGACGAAGGTTGGTTCGGAGACTGCGATCCAGCAGATCGTCGAGCGCGTCCGGACGGCCCAGTCCCGCCAGCCCGACATCCAGAACGTCGCCGACCGCGTCTCGGCGTACTTCGTGCCCGCTGTCATCGCCAACGCCGTCCTCTGGGCGACCGTCTGGTACCTCTTTCCCGGCGTGCTCGCGGGTCTCGTGGGCGCCCTCCCGCTGTGGGGGCTGGCAGCCGGCGGGCCCGCCACCGTCGGCGTCGGGGAGTTCGCTGTCGTCGTCTTCGCCAGTGCCGTCCTGATCGCCTGCCCCTGCGCGCTGGGGCTGGCGACGCCCGCCGCCACCATGGTCGGGACTGCCATCGGCGCCCGCAACGGCGTCCTCTTCGAGGGCGGTGACGTCCTCGAACGCGTCCGCGACGTCGACACTGTCGTGTTCGACAAGACCGGGACCCTCACCGAGGGCGAGATGGAACTGACCGACGTGGTCGTCCTCGACCGGGACGTGCGCGGGGACGGAGACGGGAACGGGGACGGCGCTGTGACGCCCGACGGCGGCCTCGTAGAGGAACCGCTCACCGAGGCGTTCGTTCTCGAACTGGCAGCGAGTGCCGAGTACGACAGCGAACACCCGCTCGGGGCGGCCATCGTCGAGGGTGCGCGCGAACGCGACCTCCCGGTCAGAGAGCCCACGAGTTTCGAGAACGTGCCCGGTCACGGGGTGAAAGCGACCACCGAACACGGCGAGGTGCTGGTCGGCAACCGCAGGCTCCTCCGCGACGAGGGGGTCGATCCCGGCCCGGCAGAGGCGGCGATGGACCGCCTCGAACGCGAGGGCAAGACCGCGATGGCGGTCGCACTCGACGGCCGCGCGGTCGGCGTGGTCGCAGACGCGGACACGGTCAAGGAGACTGCCGCCGAGGCCGTGGCGTCGCTCCGGGAGCGCGACCGCGAGGTCTGGCTGCTCACCGGCGACAACGAGCGGACCGCCCGCGCCGTCGCAGCGCAGGTCGGCGTCGACCCCGGGAACGTCCGCGCAGGGGTCCTGCCAGACGGGAAGGCAGACGCTGTCGACGACCTGCAGTCCGGCGGTCGGCAGGCGATGATGGTCGGCGACGGCGTCAACGACGCGCCGGCCCTCGCCACGGCGTCGGTGGGTGTGGCGCTGGGCAGCGGCACCGACGTGGCCATCGAGGCCGCCGACGTGACGCTGATGCGCGACGACCCCACGGACGTGCTCAAGGCCATCCGCGTCTCGGCGGCGACGCTCTCGAAGATCAGACAGAACCTCGTCTGGGCGCTCGGATACAACACGACGCTGATCCCGCTGGCGTCGCTCGGGCTGCTCCAGCCGGTGTTCGCGGCCGGCGCGATGGCCATCTCCAGCGTCTCGGTCCTGTCGAACAGCCTCGCGTTCAGGCGGTACACGCCCGACCACGACTACAACCTGCTGGACCTGTAGGCGCAGACGCCGTTCACAGCGCCACGCTACCCTCCCCCGGGAGCGTCTGTGAGGGGGAGAGAACCAGTCTGGTGCTCTCGCCGTCCGCGGTCACGACGGTCAGCGTCGCGGACTCGCCGCCATCGAGTCGGTCTCCCACCTCGTCGGCTCCATCCAGGTCGTCGGATCCGATGTCGAACTCCAGGACGGCCCTGTCAGTGCGCTCTCGCAGGACAGTCTCCTCGCGGCTCTCGGTGCCGGCGCGGACGACGAAAGTCCCGTCGGCGCTCGCGTCTGACCTGGCCGCGACGAGGTCGTGGGTCCCGTTGTCGACCCAGGTCACAGACAGGGCCCGCGGATCGATCTCCCCGCCGCCGGTGTTCGTGACGACGACCCGCACCGCGCCGATGGAGGATCGGTCCTCGTCGATGGCGAACCCTTCGATCCCCAGCACCGTCAGCCGCGGCGGCTCCTCGCTGTCGGCTTCCCCGGGGGCGCGGACGTCGACGCCGGCGAACCCGAGAACGGTCGGCGTGACGAGCAACACCAGGAAGATGGCGAGGAGGAACGCCCCGAGACGCTCTAGCCCTGTCTGTGCGCGGCCTGTCCCGGTCATGGGTTCTTCTCGGTCGGTCGAACCTCGTCACCCGGTGGGGATAAGTCCAGTGACTGTGCGGTATCGCGTCTCGGGACCACTCGTCCGTGGTGTCACACGTGATCGTCGGCGAGCAACTCCTCGATGTCCTGGTCTGCGAGCCACTCACAGAGTTCGACCAGCTGGTCGCTGGCGGCCTCGAACAGCTGTCGGCCCGCCTCGGGCGTGGCGTCGGTCTGGTCGCCCAGCACACCGTTGTCGGTGTTGTCGATGGCGTCGTAGAAGGTGCGAGCCCCGTGGACGGTCCCGGTCGACTCGTCGAACTCCACCAGCCCGCCGTCGCGGGCCTCCGCGAGGCGGTCCTCGTGGACCAGTTCGCGGTCGATGTGCAGCATCATGGCCGTCTCCTTGGGGCCGCCGTGGGGACCGTTCGTCTCGAAGAGGTCGTCGACCAGGTCGGGGATGCTGTCGTTCCACATCCAGGTCAGCGCGTACAGCAGGTCGTCGTCGCGCAGGCGCCGACCCACCTCCCGGAGGTGTTGTGTGTTGCCGCCGTGGGCGTTGACGTAGACGACGCGGTCGACGCCGTGGTACGCGAGATTCCGTGTCAGTGACTCCACGTAGTCCCGGAAGACCGGAGCGTCCACCCACATCGTCCCGTGGAACTGCCGGTGGTGGGAACTGACCCCCACGTCGACCGTCGGCGTACACAGATAGCCCGTCCGGTCGGCGGCCTCCCGGGCGAGCGCCTCCGCGATGCGGTGGTCGGTGCTCTCGGGAAGGTGGGGGCCGTGCTGTTCTGTCGAGCCCAGCGGGATCAGCGCCAGCGACTCCTCCTCGAAGTAGTCCGCCAGGTCCGGCCACGCTCTGTCTGCGAGATTCATGCTCGCACAACAGGTCTGGTACCACATCAAGACTCCGGAGAACGGACGCCCCGTCCATGGCAGGATTTATTGTCGTGAGAGCGCCATTCGCTGTCGTATGACCGACAGCGAGCAGACTCAGTCGACGGTGTCGAGGCCGACAGGGACCACGCGTCGGGGCTTCATTGCGGCAGCGGGAGCCACGGGACTGGTCGGCCTCGCTGGCTGTGGCGGCGACGGGGGCGGTGACGGCGGAGGAGACGGGGGCGGCGACAGCGGGGACGACAGCGATGGCGGGGGCGGTGGTTACGGTGGTGGCGGCGGCGGGAGCGGCCCCGGGGATCTCTCGATCGGGATGGTCACCTCGACGTCGGGGCCCTTTTCGGTGTTCGGCAACGCGGCAGTCGAGGGCGCCGAACTCGCCATCGAGGACATAGAGTCCCAACAGGACGTCTCGATCGACCTCGCCGTCTCGGACTCGCAGCTGGACCCGTCGACCGCCCTCGAGGAGGCGCGGCAACTCGTGACCGACGACCAGGTCGACTTCCTCGTGGGAGCGGTGTCCTCGGCGGTCGCGCTGAACGTGGCCGGGTGGGCCAACGAGAACGCCGTCACCTACTTCCCGACCGGGTCACACTCGAGTGCACTGACCGGTGGAAACTGTGGCCAGTACGTCTTCCGCCCGACAGCGTCGAACTCGATGCTGGCAAACACCATCGGGTCGGAGATGGCAGCGGCCGCCGACGAGTGGTACCTGATGTACTCGGACTACACGTGGGGCCAGACCGCACAGCAGGCCGTCTCGAACATCCTCGAATCACAGGGCAAGACCGTCGTCGACACGGAGGCAGTGCCGTTCCCGAGCGACGACTACGCACAGTACATCAACAACGCGAAAGCCTCCGGGGCGCCCGCGATCGGCGTGTTGATCGCCGGCCTCGACCTGCGCAAGGCGACCAACCAGATCCTCGCGAAGGATCTCCAGGACCGCACGCTGGCGATGCACCAGCTGGAGGACATCGTCTACTGGGGGCTGGACAAGGAGTCGGCCTCGATACTCGACATCGCCGGCCAGGTCTGGGGTCCCGGGGTCGACGGCGGCGACGAGTTCAAACAGCGTGTCGCCGACGAGAGCGAGATGGACCCGTACGTCCGCCACCTCCTGGGATACATGTCCGTAGACCAGGGCGTCCGGGCGGTGCTCAGGGCGGGGTCCTCCGAGCCCGACGCGATGCGCGACGCACTCGAGGGCCACGAGGTCCAGTCGGACATCGTCGAGATGAAAGGCGGCGGCGACATGTACTGGCGGGCCGGGGACCACCAGCTGGTCCAGCCGACCTACACCGTCTCCTCGCGTCCCACCTCGGAGATGGCCGACGACCCCTACAAGGAGTGGTTCCAGGTCGAGGAGACCTTCGCCGGCGACGACGTCGTCCGGTCGGTCGGGGAGACCGGCTGTTCGCTGTAGATGAGCGACTCGACGTCTGACCTCCCCGGCCGGACACGGCGCGGTCTGTCCGAACTCTCGCCGGCCGCCGGCGCCGCGACGGTGCTCGGGGTGGGCCTTTTGGCCAACGCGGCCCTCCAGGAACCCGGGCTGTTCATCGACCAGGCCATCGGCGGCCTCGTCTACGGGATGATCCTCGTGATGGTGTCGCTGGGGCTCGCACTCGTGCTCGGTCTGATGGGCGTGGTCAACTTCGCACACGGCGCCCTGTTCATGCTCGGGGGCTACTTCACGTACAGTGCGATGGCGACCTACGGGATCCCGTTCCCGCTCGCGCTGGTGATCGCACCCGTCCTGGTCGGCGTCGTGGGTATCGCCCTGGAGGTGGTGGTGTTGCGGCGCCTCTATGGCACCAACCCGATCATCGGTCTGCTGGCGACGTTCGGGCTGACGCTGATGATCGAGGAAGCCGTCCGGTTTCTCTGGGGGGCGAGCGCACTCCAGCCCTCGAAGCCCGAACTGTTGACCGGCGGGACCGACCTCCTCGTGACCCGCGTGGGGACCTACCGGCTGTTCACGGTCTTCGTCTCCGTTCTCTCGGTGCTCGCCGTCTACTACCTCATCACGAACACCGATTTCGGCCTCTCGGTACGGGCCGGCGTCCAGGACGGCGAGATGACCGAGTTCGTCGGCGTCGACCTGCCGGTGCGTTTCACCGCGATGTTCTTCCTTGGGTCTGTCATCGCCGGTCTCGGGGGTGCACTGCGTGTCGTCGAGTTCGGTGTCGATCCCGGGACCGCAGAGGAGTTCGTCATCCTCGCGTTCGTCGTCGTGGTCATCGGCGGCGTGGGCAGCCTGTTCGGGAGTGTCCTGGCCGGACTACTCGTCGGGTGGGCACAGTTCCTGCTCCCGGTGGTGTTGAGTTCGCTCGCGCTCGTCACCGGCGTGGCCGCAATCGAGATCGATGGTGTCGGCCGCCTGGTCCCCTTTCTGGTGATGATCGTCGTGTTGCTCGTCCGCCCGCGCGGACTGTTCGGCGAGGAGGGACTCCTCGAATGACCGACGGGACCCGCGACTCCAGGGACGCCACCGCGCCGGTCCCGACCAGCGACGGGTCGTCGGACGCTCCAGCCCGGACAGCCCCGGAGCCACCCTCCGCGTTCGAGAAGTACAGGATCCCGCTCGGGCTGGTGGTGCTGGTGCTCGTGTTGCGGCCGGTGGTGGCCAGCGATCTGCTGCTCGGATTCGAGGCCGTCGCCAACCGGATGCTCATCGTGATGCTGTTCGTCGCCGCGTTCAACCTCCTCTTCGGATTCACGGGACTGCTCTCGTTCGGTCACGCGATGTTCCTCGGGTTCGGGGTGTACATCCCTGCAATCGTCGTGATGAACGGGTTGCCCGTTCTCCCACCCGGCGGGGCGCTGACCTTCTTCGCCGGCGTCGCGCTGGCGTTGCTGATGGTCGGGGTGTTCAGTTACCTCCTCGCCCTGCTGATCGTCGGCAAGGGGGAGATCTACTTCGCGCTGTTGACGCTGGCCGTCTCGCAGGCGGTCTACTTCATCGCACTGCGGGACCCGTGGGGACTCACCGGCGGCTCGAACGGGCTCACGCGGAACACCCTGCCGGGGTTCGTCGAACAGACCCGGGGGAAGATCAGCGTCCAGGCGTTCGGGCTGTCGGTCGACTGGTACTGGGTCGTGGCCGCGGTCTTCCTGGCCGCGATGGTCGGGCTGTGGCAGGTGGTCCGGTCGCCGTTCGGGCGGACACTGGTCGCCATCCGCGACAACGAGCAACTCGCCCGGGCGATGGGGGTCGACACCACCAGCTACAAGGTGTGGTCGCTCACCTTCAGCGGCCTGCTGTCGGCTCTCGCGGGCGTCCTGCTGGAGATCAACAACTCGGGGGCTGCCATCGAGAACCTGGGTGTCCTCACCAGCGGCGACACCGTTCTGATGGCCGTCCTCGGGGGTGTCAACTACTTTTTCGGGCCCGTCGCGGGTGCCTTCACCTGGCTGTTCGCCGAGGACTTCCTGACCGACTTCGAGGTGTTGTACCTGCCGACGACGGAGGCGGCCGTCGTGAGCGTCGACCTCGGGCCCGTGTTGCAGTTCTGGCAGTTCTTCCTCGGCGCGCTGTTCGTCGTCGTCGTGTTGACCGCCCCCGAAGAGGGGATCTGGGGGTACGTCCGGGCGCTGTCCGAGCGGATCAGACGACGACTGGAGGAGCGATGAACCGGCCGGACGAGGAGGCGACAGACGAGGAGGCGACAGACGAGGAGGCGACAGACGTGGATAGCCCCGGCGAGGAGC
>CAYYHG010000097.1:0-11133 GCA_964471665.1 uncultured Halobacteriales archaeon
CGAGGACGTCATCGCCGTCTTCGACGAGGCCCACAACGTCGAGGACGCCGCCCGCAACCACGCCCGCCGGACGCTGACAGAGACGACCGTCGAGAGCGCCATCGAGGAGGTACGGGAGACCGACGACGGCCGTGGGGCGGCCGCCGAGAACGTTCTCTCGACGTTCCTGGCGGCGTTGCGGCAGGCCTACGAGAACGCGTTCGCCTTCGGCGAGCGAGAACAGGTGGGCGAGAACTGGCACGACCTCGCGGTCGCCAACGACGACCGCCGGGACGACGTGACACTCGCCTTCCTGGAAGCCTACACCGGGCCCGGGTTCAGGGAGGAACTGGACCGCGCCGCCGAACTCGGGCAGGAACTCGACCAGCAGTACGAGGCGGCCTACAAGCGCGGCGAGGCGACCGTCCGCAGGGAGTGTCAGACCCTCCAGGCCGCCGCCTTCCTCGACTCCTGGTTCGAGGCGGGCACCCGGCGCGGCACGTACCCCGTCGTGAGCGTCAGGCGCGACGACGACGGCGACATCTACGGCCGTGTGGAGCTGTACACCTGTATCCCGCGGCAGGTCACGCGGGATCTGTTCGGGGACCTCCACGCGAGCGTGCTGATGAGCGCGACCCTCCGGCCCTTCGAGGTGACCGAGGACGTCCTCGGGCTCGCGGACCCCGGGACGATGGCCTACGGACCACAGTACCCCGACGACCGCCGGCGGACCTACGCCGTCGACGGGCCGCCGCTGTTCGCGCGGAACCGCGACGACCCCGACGTCCAGGAGACGGTCACGCGGGCGCTGACTGACACCGTCCGCTTCACCCCGGGAAACACGCTGGTGTTTTGCCCCTCCTACAGCGAGGCGTCGCGGTACCACGACCGCGTCACAGCCGGGACGCCGTACCTGGACGAACCCGGCACGCCCGCCCACGACCTGCGCGGGGCCTTTACCGACGACGACGACGGCGTCCTCTTCACGTCGCTGTGGGGGACACTCGGCGAGGGCGTCAGCTACGACGGCGACGACGCCCGGACGGTGGTGGTGGTTGGGGTCCCCTATCCGCGTCTCGACGACCGGATGGAGGCCGTCCAGGACGCCTACGACGCCACCTTCGAGACCGACGGGAGTACAGCGGCGACCGCCGAAGACGGGGACGCGGGGTGGCACTACGCCGTCGAGATTCCGACGGTCCGGAAGACCCGACAGGCCCTGGGACGGGTCGTGCGCTCGCCCGAGGATTTTGGCGCCCGCGTGTTGCTCGACGCCCGCTACACCGAACGGGCCGAAATCGAGACGCCCGAGTACGCCGTCCGGGGGGCGTTCCCGCCCGAGGAACGCGCCGAGTTGATCGACGTCGCGCCCGAGAAACTGCAGTTCGGGCTGTTGAACTTCTTCCAGGACATGGACGCCTACGACGGGACGCCGCCGGCGCCCTGACGAACCGGGGGATTTGAATCCGGCCGCCGCCTACGCCGGGTATGACGCTCGTCGCCTTCGACTTCGACGGGACGCTCTCGGACTCGGAGATGACTGTCCTGCTCGGCCAGCAGTGTGGGGTGGCAGACCGGATGCGGGAGATCACCGAACGGGCGATGAACGACGAGCTCGGGTACGCCGAGAGCCTCCGACAGCGGTGTGCGCTCCTGGAGGGACTCGCAGTCACCGAGGCAGAGGCGGCCTTCGGCGCGGTCACGCTCCGCCCGGGGGCGGCCAGCCTCATCGGGCGCCTGCAATCGGCCGGCGTCTCCGTGGCCGTTCTCACCGGCGGGTTCGAGCGTGGCGTCGAGACAGCACTCGCACAGGAAGGCGTCGCGGTCGACGCCATCGTCGCGAACCGACTGCCGGCGTCGGGTGGCGCGCTGACCGGCGGGGTCGAGGGACCGCTCGTCGAGGGAACGAAAGACGACGTCCTGGAGAGACTCGTCGCGCCACTCGACGAGGACCTCGGGGACACCGTCGCCGTCGGCGACGGGGCGAACGACCTGCCGATGCTGGAGGTCGCGGGATTCGCAGCCGGGTTCGATCCCAAGCCGGCCGTCGAACCAGCCTGTGACGCCGTCGTCGGGACGATGGCCGAACTGGCTGCCCTTCTCGAACGCGAGAGTCACCTCTGACTATCACGACCCGCGCCGGATTTATACAGCACAAGCTATAGAGGCAAATAGACATGGAGACGGAGTTTGTCGAGGACGGCGACGAAACTCTGATCCGGGCCGTCCGGTCGATGGCGTCGGACCCCTCGGTCCGGGGCGTGACTGTGGTGGCCGCTGACGGAAATCTGCCGGAGAGAGAGACACTCGATCCGGTCCTGGAGGCCCTCCCGGTTCCGGTGTTCGGGGGCGTCTTTCCGGAAATATTCCACAGGGGCGAGAAACACGAGACGGGAGCGGTCGTCGCGGGACTGGCCGTCGAACCGGACGTGACGGTCGTTCCCGAACTCAGCGATCCGGAGACGGAGTTCGAGGCGTTTCTCCCCGGGACCGTCTCCGGGGACACCGCGTTCGTACTGGTCGACGCGTACGCGACCCGCGTCGAGGAGTTCGTCGCCAGCCTGTTTGCCACCTACGGGATCGACCCCAGCTACATCGGCGGCGGGGCAGGGTCGCTCGAGACCGAGGGGCTGCCCTGTCTGTTCACGAACCAGGGACTCCTCGCGGACGCGGGCGTGATCGCGACGGTCGACACCCCGGCCAGCGTCGGTGTGCGACACGGCTGGGAGGAGATCGCGGGGCCGTTGCGCGTGACTGAGGCCTCGGGACCGACGCTCGCGGGGCTGAACGGCGAGCCCGCGTTCGACGTCTACCGGGAGGTCGTCGAGGCGGACGCCGGCGTGACACTCGGCCCGGAGAACTTCTTCGAGGTGGCCAAGTCCTACCCGTTCGGGCTCAGCCGGCTGGACGGCGAGAAGATCGTCCGCGACCCCTTCGAGGTGGCAGACGACGGCGCCCTGACCTGTTTCGGGAACGTCCCCGAGGGCGAGTTCGTCCACATCCTCAAAGGCGAGCAAGACTCGCTCGTCGCGGCGGCCGGCGCGGCCTACGAGGACGCCGCCGGCGAGGGAATCGACGGCGAAGTGCTGTTTTTCGACTGTATCTCCCGCGTGCTCTATCTCGATGACGCCTTCGCTGCGGAACTGGACGCCGTCGGCGACAGGGACAGCCCGACGATCGGCGCGCTCACGATCGGCGAAATCGCAAACGACGGCGAGGGACACCTCGACTACTACAACAAGACCGCCGTCGCGGCAGTGACCGGAGAGCTGTGACCGATGACCGATCCCCCGGAGACCACGATACAGGTCCTCTACGAGATCGCCCTCTCGATCGGGCCGGAGGCCGACCTCGAGAGCACCGTCCAGTCGGCGGTGTCGAGGTACCTGCAGAAGCTCAACTGCTCGGCCGCTGCGGTCTTCGAAACCGGAACGAGCCCCGACGGCGGACCGACGTACGACCTCGTTGCGACGCTCCCGGTCCAGTCGGCGCTGACGGACCGGATCCTGGCCGCCCGAGAGCGCTTCCCCGACAGGAGGCCCTCGGAAGCGGACCTGCCGATCGTCGAGGAGCTAGACCCCGACACGCACTGCTACGTCATGGAACTCCCGGAGTTCGGGGTGCTCGTGCTCCTCAAGCGGGGCGCGCCACTGGACACGGAGGTCCTGCTGTCGTTGCAGGAACTCAACAGAAAACTCGCGACCGCCTGCAACCGGGTCGTCGTCCAGGACCAGTACGAGACCCAGTACCGCGAACTCTTCGCGGAGGCACCCGTGATGTTCGCGCTGACCCGGGACGTCGGCGGCGACCCGGTGATCGCGGACTGCAACCGAAAGTTCGCCGAGCGGCTCGGGTACAGCCGCGAGGAACTCCAGGACCGCCCGCTCGCGGAGTTCTACACCGAAGAGTCGAGACACAGCCTGGAGGACAGCGGGTACGACCGCGCGCTCGCAGGCGAGTTCGACACCGCGGAACGCACCCTGGAGACCCGCGGCGGCCGGTACATCGACACGCAAGTGCACGCGACGCCACGGCGTGACAGGAAGGGCACGGTCGTCGGAACCCACATCCTCTACGTCGACGTGACCGAACTCAAACGGCGCAACCAGCAACTCGCCGTCCTGAACCGGGTGCTCAGACACAACATCCGCAACGACCTGACAGCGATCGATGGCTACCTGACGATGGCGATGGAACGGGCCGAGGCCGACACCCGCGAGTTTCTGGAGGACGTCGAAACCCGAACTGCGAGTCTGCTCTCGACCTCGGAGGTGGCCGACCGCGTCCGGCGGACGTTCGACCCGTCCGACCCCACCGAACAGAAACTCGAAACGACTGTCGGGGAACTGACCGACCGCGCCAGGGAGGAGTTCCCCGAGGCGACGATCGACGTCACCCTCGAGTCCGTCCGGGTGCAGGCGTCCACCGTCCTCGAGTACGCGCT
Organism: uncultured Halobacteriales archaeon; assembly: GCA_964471665.1. Lineage (GTDB taxonomy): Archaea > Halobacteriota > Halobacteria > Halobacteriales > Haloarculaceae > SW-9-67-25. The sequence goes on from CAYYHG010000097.1 coordinate 4,424, forward strand.
GTGGGAACTCCTCGAGAACGCCTGCGAACACACCGGCGAATCCCCGAACGTGGACGTTACGGTACGGAAAAACGGGACGTCAGCGACCGTGACCGTCGTCGACGACGGGCCCGGTATTCCCGAACAGGAACGCCGGATTCTCGGCAGCGGCGAGGAGACACAGCTCGACCACGGGAGCGGCCTCGGTCTGTGGCTCGTCTACTGGGTGCTCGAATCCTCCGGCGCCGACCTCGCGTTCGACTGCGAGGACGGCACCGAGGTGTCGGTGCAGTTGCCGGTCGCCGAAACCAACTGATAGTGATTGGTGTAAGCCATTACAGGATCGACCGCAAGAAGGCGTGCGGTCGACCTGATAAACGCTTTCGAACATCCCTATACGATAGGGACGGCTGTCGCCGTTTTCCAGGCCGATCGCCCGACGGCTGGCGATCGATCCGGGACAGAACGACAGCAGTCAACAATCGCGGGAGGGTGACGGTGATCGGCGCGAGGCGCGCCGGCTGGCGCGTCGCCGCGACCGACGCCGCCGGAGTGTCACGACCAGACCCGTCGTCGCGAGTCCGGCACCCACACCCAGGATCAGCGTCGGGTAGGACACCGCGACGACAGCTGCGACCGGCAGGACTGCACAGACGACTAGTGCCAGCCAGGACGGGGGGTCATGTGGTGTGGGATTGGGCGACTGCGACCGTACGGAACCGTTCTGTTGCATTGGTGGACACCTCCCATCGGCCGGGCGGGGACGACGTCGCCAGCCGCGGCGGAGTGGGGTTACACGACGGTACGAGTGGACGGATTATCAACCCGGGAGCAGCGTTGCAGAGCCTGAAACGACAGGTGAGACACTCACACACACACCTGTATCGCTCGCTTCGCTCGCACACCGCTCGCGGCACGAGCGCGGGCGAAAAGACGGGTCGGTTCTGCGGGCGGCTCTATTCCAGGGCGTCCCGCAACAGCTGGTTCACGTCCCCGGGGTCGGCGCTCCCGCCGGTCTGTTGCATCACCTGGCCGACGAGGAAGTTGATCGCGCCGTCCTCGCCGTCGTGGTAGTCCTCGACTGCGCCGGGGTTCTCGTCGATGGCCCGCGCGACGGCCTGCTCGACTTCGCTCCCGGACGTCTTGCCGAGACCCTCCTCCGCGACGACCGTGTCGGGGTCGTGGCCGTCGTCGAGCATCGACCGCAGAACCGTCTCGCGGGCGTTCTTGGCCGTGATCTCTCCCTCGGCGACCAGCTCGACGAGGCGTTTTATCTCCTCCAGTCGGTGGTCGACGTCCGTGACCTGCATGTCGCGGTAGTTCAGCTCCCCCAGGAGGTTGTCCGCGACCCAGGTGGCCGCGAGGTCCGCGTCGAACGCCGCGGCGACGTCTTCGAAGAAGTCCGCGACCTGTTTGGTGGAGGTGAGTTTGTCGGCGGCCTCGACGCCGAGGCCGTACTCCTCGCGAAACCGCTCCCGGCGGGCGTCCGGTAACTCCGGGATTGCGACGCGGTCTTTCCAGTCTGCGACCTCCAGGGGTGGGAGGTCGGCCTCGCGGTAGTACCGGTAGTCCTTCTCGGCTTCCTTCGAGCGCATCGAGACCGTGATGCCCCGGGACTCGTCCCAGTGGCGGGTCTCCTGGGCCACGCCGCGGCCGCGCTCGATGGCGTTTTTCTGTCGCTGGGCCTCGTAGGCCAGTGCCTTCTGGGCCCCCCTGTGACTGGAGATGTTCTTCACCTCCGTCCTGTTGGCGTCCGCGAGGACGTCGTCGTCGACGGTTCCATCCGCGCCGACCTCGCTCGCGTCGACGACCGAGAGGTTGGCGTCCACGCGCAGGCTGCCGTCACGGGAGGCGTCGAAGACCCCCAGGTACTCCAGTACCTCCTCCAGCTTGGCGAGGAAGGCCCGCACTTCGTCGGCGTCCCGGAAGTCGGGTTCGGTGACGACCTCCAGGAGGGGCGTCCCGGCGCGGTTGTAGTCGACGAGCGTGTACTCGGCGGTGTCGATCGACCCGCCCTTGTGTGTGAGACTGCCGGGGTCTTCTTCGAGGTGGGCCCGCCGGACGCCGACGGTTCTGCGCTCGTCGCCGACCGAGACTTCGAGGTGCCCGTCCCGACAGATGGGGGCGTCGTACTGGGAGATCTGGAAGTTCTTGGGCAGGTCCGGGTAGTAGTAGTTCTTCCGGTGGAACCGCGTGCGTTCGGGAATGTCGGCGTCGATCGCCTTGCCGACCTTGACCGCAGCCCCGACGGCCCCCTCGTTGAGCACCGGCAACGCGCCCGGCAATCCGAGACAGACCGGACAGGTCCGGGTGTTGGGCTCGTCGGCGGGTTCGGTCGAGCACCCACAGAAGATCTTCGTGGCGGTCTCGAGCTGGACGTGGACCTCCAGCCCGATGATCACCGCCAGCTCGCCCCTGTCCTGAGTTTGCGCCATCACTCCGCGGTTTTGGCGCCGGCTGGCTAAAGCCTGACGCACTCTCCGCTCGCCCGGTCGAGGGGAGACTGGTGCCAGTGTTCGGCGTCGGCGACCCGGCGGGTGTCGGGACGGACCGGTCCGACAGCCTCCCGTTTCATCTCCAGATGGTTATCTGTCGGCTATACTTTCGTGAAGATATTCCCCACCCCGGGGTGCCGACACTGCTCACGGGCTTTAGCCGACAGTACAACGTATCGGAATCGGTATGCGTGTCTGACGTACGTTTATGTGCTCCGAGCGAGAGGTCGGCTGTATGTGCGGTAACAGAGTCGAGGAACTCGAATCGCGGGTCAAGGAACTCCAGGCGTCGGTGGAGGGGCTGACCGACGAACTCGTCGAGTGCAAGGTCCGACTGCGCGAACTCGAGGACGCCGTCGACGAGGAACTGGGATTCGTCCCCGAGACAGACGGGGAGTCCGAAGAGGAGATCCGGGCCCCGGAGCCGGGCCAACCGCAGGACACGGCCGAAGCAACTAAAACCGACGGACCCGACGGAGACGACAACGCGGAGGATTCGGAGTCGGACATCATCGTCGCCTGAGTCCGGGTCTCCGTCGCGAGCACCTCATGCACATCAAAGAGCTCGTCCTCGACAACTTCAAGAGTTTCGGCCGGAAGACCCGGATTCCGTTCTACGAGGACTTTACCACCGTGAGCGGCCCGAACGGCTCTGGCAAGTCCAACATCATCGATTCGATTCTCTTCGCGCTCGGGCTCGCACGCACCTCGGGCATCCGTGCCGAGAAACTGACCGACCTCATCTACAACCCCGGCCACCAGGAGGGCGACTCCTTCGAGGGGGAACGGGAGGCCAGCGTGGAGGTCCTCCTCGACAACGCCGACGGCGCTCTGGACCGCGCCCAGGTCGTCAACGCCGCCGGCACCGAGGACGTCGGCGACGTCGACGAAATCTCGATCAAACGGCGCATCAAGGAGACCGAGGAGAACTACTACTCCTACTACTACATCAACAGTCGGTCGGTGAACCTCGGGGACATCACGGAGTTGCTCGAGCAGGCAGGCATCACCCCCGAGGGGTACAACGTCGTGATGCAGGGCGACGTCACCGAGATCACCAACATGACCCCGGGGGCGCGCCGGAAGATCATCGACGAGATCGCCGGCGTCGCGCAGTTCGACGCCAAGAAGGAGGACGCCTTCGAGGAACTGGCGGTCGTCGAGGAACGGGTCGAGGAAGCCGAGTTGCGCGTCGAGGAGAAAGAAGGGCGCCTCGACCAGCTCGAGGACGAACGCCAGGAGGCCCTGGAGTACCAGGAGCTGCGCGAACGGAAAGCCGAGTACGAGAGCTACCGCAAGGCCGCCCAGCTCCAGGACAAGCGGGCGGAACTCGACGATGTCGAGGCCGACATCGAGGAGCTGGCCGAAACACTCGGACAGCGGGAGGCCGAACTCGACGAGCGCCAGGCGCGGGTGATGGACCTCGAAGACGACCTCGAGGAGCTGAACGGCGAGATCGAGCGCAAGGGCGAGGACGAACAGCTCGCGATCAAACGCGAGATCGAGGAGATCAAGGGAGACATCGCGCGCCTGGAGGACCGCGTCGAAACCCAGGCGGAGAAAATCGAGGCCGCAGAGGCCGACCGCCGGGAGGCCTTCGTCGAGATCGACAGCACACAGGAGACTGTCGCGGACCTCGAAGACGAGATCCGGGACGCGAAAGTCGACAAGTCCTCGGTCGTGGCCGACATCGAGGACAGACGGGCCGACCTCGCGGAGGTGGAAGCGCGCGTCGACGAGGTCGGCGAACAGTTCGAGGAGGTCAAGGAGCGACTCGACGCCAGACGTCGGGACCTCGAGGCGGCCAAAGCCGAGAAGAACGACCTCCAGCGCGAACAGGACCGGCTGCTCGACGAGGCACGCCGCCGGTCGAACGAACAGCGCGAGACCGAAGCCGAGATCGAGGCCGCGACGGATCGGATTCCGGACCTCGAGGCCGACATCGAGGACCTCGCGATCGAACTCGAGAAGGCCGAGACGAACCGCGAGACCATCTCCGAGGTCGTCGAGGATCTCAAGACGGAGAAACGACGGCTCCAGTCGGATCTCGAGGACGTCGAGGACGAACTCAACGCCGTCCAGCAGGAGTACGCCGAACTCGAGGCCAAGGCCGGCCAGTCGGGGGACACCTCGTACGGCCGCGCGGTGACGACCATCCTGAACGCCGGCGTCGACGGCGTCCACGGGACCGTCGCGCAACTGGGCAGCGTCTCGGGCGAGTACGCGACTGCCTGTGAGACGGCCGCCGGTGGTCGGCTGGCACACGTCGTGGTCGACGACGACGCCGTCGGCCAGCGCTGTATCGAGTACCTCAAGTCCCACAACGCGGGCCGGGCGACGTTCCTGCCAATCACCGAGATGGACCAGCGCTCGCTGCCACCGCTGCCCGGCCGGGCGGGCGTCGTCGACTTCGCGTACAACCTGGTGGCCTTCGACGCCGAGTACGCGGGCGTGTTCTCGTACGTGCTCGGGGACACGCTCGTCGTCGAGGACGTCGAGACGGCCCGCGACCTGATGGGCGAGTTCCGTCTCGTGACCCTGGGCGGTGACCTCGTCGAGAAGTCGGGCGCGATGACCGGCGGCTCGAAGTCGGGATCGCGGTATTCCTTCGAGGGCAGCGAAGGAAAACTCGACCGCCTCGCCGGGCGGATCAACGACCTCAAGGACCAGCGCCAGTCGATCCGTGCAGACATCAAGGACGTCGGACAGCGCCTCGAAGACGCCCGCGACCGCCAGTCCGACGCGGCCGAGCAGGTCCGGGAGGTCCGCTCGAAGATCGACGAAACCGAGGCCGAACTCGCCGAGTCGGACGCGAAAATCGATCGCCTGGAAGCAGAACTCGAGGAGATCGAGTCCGAACGGGAGTCCGTCGCCGAAAAGATGGACGAACTGGAGGCGGAGATCGCGGCCCAGAACGAGACCATCGCCGAGATCGAGAGCGCCATCGAGGACCTCGAGGCGGAGGTCCAGGACTCGGAGCTGCCGGAACTGACCGCCGAGGCCGAGTCCATCCGCGAGGAGATCGACGATCTCGAACGGGAGCGCGACGAGATTGACAGCCGGATCGACGAACTCGAACTCGAGAAGGAGTACGCGGAGGAGGCCGTCGCCGACCGCCGCGAGGACATCGAGGACGCGAAAGCGCGCAAATCGGCGGCCGAGGACCGGATCGAGGACCTCGAGGCGGAGATCGACGACAGAGAGGCGACCCTCGCAGAGAAAGAGGCAGCGGTCGCACAACTGGAGTCGGAACTGGCCGAACTGAAAGCCGAGCGCGAGGACCTGAGAGCCGACCTCTCGGCGGCCAGGCAGGCCCGGGACGAACAGAAAGAGACGGTCGCGTCGGTCGAGTCCGACCTCGCGGACAGGCGCGAGAAGCGCGAGCGCCTGGCGTGGGAGATCGACGAACTCGAAGCGGAGGTCGGTGACTTCGATCCCGAGGAGGTGCCCGACCACCACGCCGTCGAGTCCGAGATCGGTCGTCTCGAGGCCGAGATGGAGGCGATGGAACCGGTGAACATGCTGGCCATCGAGGAGTACGACCGCGTCGAGGACGAACTGGCCGACCTCCGCGAGAAGGCGGAGACGCTCGTCGAGGAGGCCGACGGAATCCGGGACCGGATCGAGACCTACGAGGCCCGCAAGAAATCGACGTTCATGGAGGCCTTCGACGACATCGACGAGCACTTCCGGGACATCTTCGAGCGCCTCTCGAACGGGTCGGGGCAACTCCACCTCGAAAACGAGGCCGACCCCTTCGACGGCGGGCTGACGATGAAAGCCCAGCCCGGAGACAAGCCAATCCAGCGCCTGGAGGCGATGAGCGGCGGCGAGAAGTCCCTGACTGCGCTCGCGTTCATCTTCGCAATCCAGCGACACAACCCCGCCCCCTTCTACGCCCTGGACGAGGTGGACGCCTTCCTCGACGCCGCCAACGCCGACCTCGTCGGCGAGATGGTCGACGAACTCGCCGGCGACGCGCAGTTTGTCGTCGTCTCGCACCGCTCGGCGATGCTCGAACGCTCCGAGCGGGCCATCGGCGTCACCATGCAGGAGGACAACATCTCCGCCGTGACCGGCATCGACCTCTCGGCCGACGGCGAACCGGAGGTGGCTGCCGATGACTAGCGAGACGCTCCCTTCGGTCGCGTCTCGTGGGTCGCAGGAAACCTCGCTTCGCTCGGTTTCCTGCTCTGTACTTGATCGGCCGGCATGGTTCTCGGTGTCTGGTCGGCC
>CAYYHG010000098.1:0-10977 GCA_964471665.1 uncultured Halobacteriales archaeon
TGGGAATGGAGGCGGCCCGCGCGGAGACCCCGGCCGGGATCCGGGAGTGTCTGTCGACGGCACTCGAGAGCGACGAGCCGACGCTCGTCGAGATACCGACCGACCCGGAGGAACCACAGGCCAGCACCTGGATGGACGAGTGACCACCAGCACGACGCCCGGAGCCACTGGCGACACAGTGTGCAAATACCGAACCGTGGGTGTCGGAGTCACAGCCCCCCGGAGACGTGGCCGGCGGTCGGCGGTCGTCGGTATTTTCTGTGCGAAACGACACAACGCGACGCACGACAGGTGTGTCCGCCCGCCAGTTCGGCGCCACACTGTTTGCAAATACCGAATCGACGGAGGAGGATTTATACGTCACAAGTCGCAACACGTCGCCATGGGACTCGCCGACACACCGAATCGAACGGTGAACACCGCCGACACGGTGTTCGATATCATCGACCACCTCAGGCGAGCCAACGGAACCACCGTCGAGAGCGTCGCCGAGGAACTGGACATTGCAGAGAGCACCGCACACACGTACCTGGCCACGTTGCTGGACCACGAGTACGCCATCAAGAAGGGAGCGACGTACTATCTGAGCCTCAAGCCACTCGACAACGGGATCGTCGTGAAAGACAACATGGATCTGACCCACGCGGCACGGCCCGTTATCGACGACGTGGCCAAAAAGACCGAGGAGTCAGCCTGGGTCGTGACCGAGGAACACGGCCGGGGGGTGTATCTGATGCGCAGCGCCGGCGAGAAAGCCGTTCGGACACGGGGACGGGTCGGCAAGCGGACGACAATGCACGACATTGCGGCGGGGAAGGCTCTCCTGTCCCAGCTCCCCGAACCGAAGGTCGAGGCCATCGTCGACCAGTTCGGACTCCCGGAACGAACGGAGAACACGATCACGGACCGAGCCGAACTGCACGAGGAACTCGAGGAGATCCGCGACCGGGGATACGCCACCAACAGGGGAGAGACAATCGAGAAGGTGTGGGCTGTCGCCAGTCCCGTCGTGCGTGCCGACGAGGTGTACGGTGCAATCGGGATTGCGGGCCCGAAACACCGACTGAGCGGCGACCGCTTCTGCGAGGAGTTGCCCGACGTCGTCCTCGAAGCGGCCGATACCATCGAGATAGAGTTGACCTACAGGTAGGCCGGCGACAGCGGACAGACGCCTACGTCACCCGCTCCCAGAAGCTCAGGAAGTTCCCACCCAGGATTCCGTCGGCTACCTCCCCCGGAAAGCGGTCCCGCAACGCCGCCTCGATGACGGGCCAGTCCTCGTAGGTCGCGAAGTCGCCGAGCCCGTCCGCGATGGTCCGCGCTTCGACCCGCTCTCTGTCGAATCCGAGTTCGACGATGTGTTGCTTGTAGTAGTCCAGCAACTCTCCGGGAAACCGCACGTCCGCGGGGAAGAAGTCGGTCGCGAGCCCGACGCCGTCGTCGCCGAGGATCGACCGGGCGTGCTCGAGGTGGGCACAGAGTGCCTCGAGCGTGGGCGCGTCGACGCCGGGGGCGATGAACCAGGGCAGACAGACGATCCCCATGTACCCGTCCGCCGCGGCGAGCGCACGGAGTTCCTCGTCGGACTTGCCGCGGTAGTGGTGGGCCACGCCCTGGCAGGTGGCGTGGGTGACGGCGACGGGATCCCCGGAGTATTCGATGGCGTCGAGTGTCGTCTGTCGTCCGCAGTGGGAGAGGTCGACGACCCCGCCCAGTTCGTTGACACGCTCGACGGCGCGCCGCCCGAACGTGGAGAGACCTCCCTGGGAGGGATCGTTACACCCCGTGCCGAGCAGGTTCTGGTAGTTGTACGTGAGCTGGAAGATCCGGACGCCCTCGTTGTAGAGGACGTCGATGTCGTCGATCGAACCGTCGATCGCGCCGCCGAGGTTCTGTGTGTTCAGAACGACGCCGACGTCGTTCGATTCGGCGACCCGTCGTGCCTCTCCCGGGGACGTGACTTTGTGCAGCCACTCGGCTGCCCCGACCCGTGCCTGCCACCGGGACAGGTCGCGGCGCTGGCCGGCCCGCTCGGACGTGTTCGAACTGTGGACCCACGGCGTGACGCTGAGCACGTCTACACCCGCCGTCTCGTAGATCCCTCTGACGGCGTCGCGGAACTCGCCGTCGGTCTCGAACCGCCGGACCTCGTGGTCCCAGATCGCCTCCCAGCACTCGTCTCTCGGTGTCCCGTCTGCGACCATGTCCCGAATGGCGCGGTCCAGGGCGTCGCGGTCCCCGTACGCCCTGACGACCTGCTCCCACGGCGCGGCAGCCGCATAGTCGAAGACCGGCCGGTTGTCGGTCACACCTCGACTCAGATACCGAACCGTCTTAAGATTTGGTACCTGTCTGCCGTCTCGGCGGTGGGGACAACTGTCGGCCGTTCCCGGCCGGATTCGGTGGCGCTGGCGCTCTGGTGACGGAGGAAGCGAGCGCACGACAGAGACTGCCGGCCGGGCCTGGGGAAAGCTATTTGTGGATGGACTCGATTGTGGTAATCGTACTCACCCATGTCAACGCAGGAAGGGAGCGCAGTCAGTAGATTCATCAGAGAAATCGACCGGATCCCGTTCGTCCTGGGTGCGCTGGTCACGCTCGCGTTCATCGGACTGGCCGCGTTCCGGACGGCGTGGATTCAGGAACAGATAAACACGGCGTTCGTCGTGTTCGGAGAGGGGTTAGCGTGGCTGTACCTGTTGTCGGTGTTCATCATCGTGCTGATCGGCCTCTGGCTCATGCTGGGACAGTACGGAAACATCAAACTCGGAGACGGCGACCCCGAGTACAGCTACTTTTCGTACTTCGCGATGTTCTTCTCTGCTGGACTGTCTGCGGGAATCGTCTTTTTCGGCCCGGTCGAGGCGCTCATTCACTACTCGAGCCCGCCGGCGCTGTTCTCGGGGATCGAGGGGGGTACCGAGGCGGCGATCGTCCCGGCGATCGCGTACTCGATTTTCCACTACGGAATCAGCGCGTGGGCCGGCTACCTCGCGATCGGCATCCCGGTCGCCTACTACTGCTTCCGCGAGGGCGCACCGTTCCGGACGTCGACTGTGCTGTATCCGATCCTCGGGGAGGACGGTCTCGACGGCGTCATCGGCAAGACGATCGACACGCTGGCCGTCATCGCGACGCTCGGCGGTATCGCGACCGGCCTCGGATTCATCGCGACCCAGCTACTGAGCGGGATCACGTTCCAGACCGGTATCGAGTTCGGCAACGCCGAGACGCTGCTGGCCATCACTGGCATCACCATCGTGTTCACCATCTCGTTGCTCGCCGGCGTCGACAAGGGGATCAGGCGCCTGTCGGATTTCAACCTCAGTATGATGGGTCTCCTGCTCGTCGTGGCGCTGATTCTCGGCCCGACGCTATCGACGCTCAACACGGGAGCGATGGCGATCGGGACGTACGCCAACAACTTCTTCTCGATGAGCCTCTTCTCGGGAAGCGGGACAGAAGGCGGCGCCGGCTGGACGGCTGCCTGGACGGTCTTTTACTGGTCGTGGTGGATCGCCTGGGCACCGTTCGTCGGGCTCTTCCTCGCCCGTGTCTCGAAGGGACGGAAGATCCGGGAAGTGATCTTCACCGCGTTCATCGCGATGACTGCCGTCTCGATCGTGTGGTTCACCGTCGTCGGGGGCTCTTCGGTCTGGCTGCAACACACCGGGGCCGTCGACATCCTCGGTCCAGTCGGGGAGTTCGGTAACGGGGTCTCCGGGTACGTACTCTTCGGGTCGTTACCCGGGGGACAGGTCTGGATGAGCATCTTCTTTGTCCTCGTGGTGACGTTCTTCGCGACGTCCGCAGACTCCTCGACGCTGGCGGTTGCGATGCTCACGACGGGCGGCAAGCAGAGCCCCTCGCGGATCAACCGCCTCTTCTGGGGCATCCTCCAGGGCGTCATCGCGTCGATTCTGGTCGTGCTCGGCGGCGCGTCGGCGCTCCGGTCGTCGGTCATCATCACCGGTGCGCCGTTCGCCGTCGTCTGTCTCGTATCGATCTTCGTCTTCGCCCGGCAACTGGGCAAGGAACACGGCAGCCGGCTGTTCCAGGAGGACGCGACCTGGATCCGGCAACCCGAAAGATCCGACACTCGGAGGGAGACTGCGGCTGCACAGGAGGCCACCGACGACGACTAACACTGCCCGCGTTGCCCACGTCGAGGCAGCGAGACGCGTCGAGTCCACCCGAGAGGATCTGACGCCAGCCAGGTCTGTGTCCGGTGTGGCTGTGACACCGAGCGGAGAGGCCTCAGTGTCAGGCTCTGACCGGCACCCGTCTGGAAGAGAGGGTTCCGTCCGACTCGACGACGAACTCGAAGCGGACGTCACTCGAGACGCCGTCGGTCCCGAAGGAACTGAACTCCCTCGTCTCCTCGGTGTCGTACTGTTTCGCCGTCGCACGCACGCTGTAGTAGCCAGCCCCGCGGTCGACCGGGACCACTGTCGCCTGGTCGCGCTCGATCTCGTAACAGTCGGACGAGTGCTCGGGGTAATCGTTGTACGCTGTGTACTCGAAGAGCACCGCCACAGGCTCCGTCTGGCCGGTTTCGGTCCGAAAGACGAGCCCGACCAGCGCCGGTGACGGGACGCTCACGACCGCTGTACACCCCCCGATAGCGCTCGCTCCCAGCGTCCCCAGGCCGGCAAGCAGGGAGCGGCGCCGCATACACGACAGTACGGTCGATGGAAAATCAGGTTTTTGCCCCGGCGTCGTGGTTCGGGGGGTTCTCTCCACGAAGCTCTCGCCGGGGGCCTCACCCGGTACTTATATTTGTTTTCACCGTCACCTCTATCTACGAGGGTACGAATGCACGACACGATTCTCGTCCCGACAGACGGGAGTACCGAAGCAGAGTCAGCAGCCGACTACGCCATCGAACTCGCGACGGACCTGGGAGCGTCGCTTCACTTCCTGTACGTGGTCGAACTGCGGCCCGTGACGCTGCCGTCGGAGGTCGCCCGGGAGCCCCAGCGAAAGGAAGAGTACCGGGAGTGGGGCAGAGAGATGTTGGACGATATCGCGGACCGGGCAGCCTCGGCTGACGTCGAAGCGACGACAGAGATCAGAACCGGGAAAGCACACGAGGAGATCGTCGAGTCTGCAACGGACCGGGCCGCCGACGCGATCGTGATGGGCACGTCCGGACAGAGCAGCCTCAAAGAGTACCTGATCGGTGGCACGACCGAGCGCGTCATCCGGCTGACGAAGACACCAGTAACGACAGTCCGGGCGTGAGAACATTCGTCACTCCGGACACTCCAGGCGGACGGTACTGCTGGGTCTTCGATACTTTTCCGCCCGAAAGTCGACACATTTCGACGGAACGCCCAAAATATTATGAACTCGACAGAGAAACACACCACCGATGGCAGAGAGCCAGCCAGTCGAACTGCGCTTCCTCTCGCAGGAAGACGCCGTCGACGCCGGTGTGACCGACATGGAACAGTGCGTAGAGACGATGGAGTACGCTTTCGCCCTCTACAACCAGAACCGGGTGATAATGGGCGACGCCGGACACAGCATCCACGGGCACGTGACCACGTTCCCGGGCGACCTCAGGGAGTCGGAGGGCGTCGAGACCGGCGGCCCGGACCGGCGGTTCAGCGCGATGCCGGCCTACGTCGGCGGCAACATCCACACGATGGGGATCAAGTGGTACGGTTCGAACGCGACCAACCCGGCCGAGCGCGGCATTCCCCGGTCGCTGCACACCATCACGCTGAACGACCCCGACAGCGGACAGCCAGTCTGTCTGATCGACGGCCAGGCCGCCAGCGCCATGCGGACGGGTGCCGTGGCCGCGGTCGGGGCCGAGCAGATCCAGGGCGACCGGGCGACGACGGCGACGATATTCGGTCCCGGCGTGGTCGGCCAGACGTCCGCACTCGGGCTGGACGCCGCGCTCGAGTCGCTCGAGACGATCCGGATCTACCACCCGGAACTGGCGAAGGCAGAGGCGTTCGAGACGCGGATGGCCGACGACGTGACTGCGGGGGTGACGGCGGTGGACGCTCCACGGGAAGCAGTCGAGGGGTCAGACGTGATCGTCGTCGCGACGACTGCGAGCCCGCCGCCACAGATCGACGGATCCTGGCTGGAAGACGACTCGCTGGTCGTGCCGCTGGGGGACCTGCGGATGTCACTCGACGCGTTCGACGCCGACCGGGTGTTCTGTGACATCCCGCAGAACACGCTGGGGTTCGCCGAGACGATGGACTGGCAGATCACGAACGCCGTGGGCGCAGCCGTCGAGTACAGTATCGGTCTCGACCTCGACCGCTCGGATCTCCGGGCGCTCCACGACCTCGTCGCGGGCCGGGACAGCGAGTCGACGGCAGGGCGGTCCATCTTCTACTCGCCGGGGCTGCCGATGGAGGACGTCGCGTGGACGAGCCGGGTCTACGAGAACGCGAAAGCCGACGACCTCGGACAGACGCTGGGGCTGTTCTCCGAACCGCACTTCAGTAAACCGTACTAGTGGTCGGTGAGGATCGATCTCGCGTCCCTGGTGACGAACGGCACCACCATTTATACTCTCGACACGCGAGACGTCTCACGTAATGGTCTTCGAGCACGGAGACACGCCCACGCTGCACCAGCTCCGGGAGCCCTCGGAACTCATGCGGCCCGAGCGGCTCGGGGCGCTCAAGCAGACGCGGTTGAGCTTCGTCCGGCTGCTGATGGATCGGATGGTCGACGAACAGTGGGAGATCAGAATCAACCGCACCGACCTGGACGAGCAGGGCGTCGGACGGGTCGTCTATCGCGTCGACGCCCCGACGAGACGGTTTTCCTTCGGCGTCTTCTCCCGGACGTCGAGCGAGGGGGAAAACACCGACCGGATCATCGCGACCGAGTGGGACCTCTGGGCGTTTCTCTGCGAGGGCGAGGCGACACCCGAACTCATGGACGACCAGTTCGAACAGCTGCCACACGTGATGGAGGGGCGCGCGAACACCGACGTCCTGCTGTGGACGCGCGCGAACCGGAGTTCGCGGTTTTTCGACCACGTCGTCGACTCGCTCGCCGCGGGCCACCAGCCCGACATCGAGCACCTCGCACAGGGGGGGTATCTCACGCGCTCGTCGGGCTACTACGGCAACGGACTCAACGGGACGAAGATGTTCCAGGCGGTCGACAGCGACCACCCGCTCGGGTTCCCGTACGCGGCACAGATGCTCGGTGCCTACATGTTGCGGGTGTTCGGATACGACCTGGCCGAACAGATGGCCCAGTCACGGAGCGAGGACGCCGTCGCGCTCGACCGGGAGATCAGGCGGTACATGGGGACGGGAAACTCCTCGGGCGTCGGCATCATCATGTACGTCATCAACCACCCCCGCCAGATCAACGCGTGGCTCCGGGCCCGCGAGATCGCCCTCGCCAGGGTCAAGACCACCGAACCGACCGCGGACGACTTGGAGCGGTTTTCTGAGGTGCTGGCCCGTGCGGTCCAGTGGTTCGGCGAAGACGAGAGCGACACGGGCCCGTACTTCCTCTCGAAAGACGCCATCGCGCGCGGCCTGGCTCGGATCGAGCGCAAGACCGACGACCTCGCCGCCGGGTCGGGCGTCGACGGCGACGCCCCGACGGCCGGGGAGTCGCTGTGGGCACGCCTCTGTGCGTGGGCCGAATCGGAACTGGAGATCGAAACCCAGGAGACGCTCCACTCGCTGTTGCTGGACGTCCACCCCGAGGCGTGCGAGGGACTCGAAGCGTCGCTCAGAACCACCGAGCGGAGCGACCTCACGCCGGACATGTCGGTCTCCGAACTGCGCGCGCTCCTCACGTCGTCGTACCAGTGGGCGCTGGAGATCGACACGAGCCGCCCCGGTGCGCGGGAGTTCTTCTGGTACCGGTCGATCGAAAACGAGGAACCGCGACTCGGGATCCGGGGCGAACACGACTACGAGGAGTACAGCCGGCCCGTCGACATCGCCTACCAGGTCCAGCAACTCGCGGCCGACCTCTCGGGGTGGGACGGCGACGACACCGTCGCAGCCTTTCTCTTCGAGCACCCGGAACACCGCTACATCGTCGAGCGGGCCCAACACGTCGGCGAACTCCCCTACGCCGAAATCCGCGGCAACCCGGTCGACGCCGACTTCGTCCCGCTGTACTTCATCTCGTGTCTGAAGTCGTTCTGGGGCATCTCGAAGACACACCCGAAGTCGATGGGCTGGGTGCGGGGGACGTTCTTCCAGGGGGCGCCGACCCGCGAAGAGATCGCCGCGGGCGAGGGGGGCTACTGGATCAACCCGGCGACGCCCGAACGGGCCGACCACTGGAGGGACGACCGATGAAGCTGAGCGTCCGCGAGGTGATCCAGCTCTCCCAGCGGTGTTTCCTGGCGGGGGGCTTCGACGAGGGGTCCGCGCTGACGAACGCGAAACGGATCTGGTGGGCCGAGGCGTACAACGGGGCCGGCCTGACGACGCTCCACGACCTCCTGCCGGTGCTTCGCGACGTCGATCCCGACGCACAGACGCTCCGGAGACACCACTCCATGGTGTCGGTCGTCGACGGCGAGGGCCAGCCGAGTATCGCGACGAGCACGCCGACGCTCGACCTGGCCTGTGCACACGCCGACACACACGGCATCGGGTTCGCCTACGCGTCGGCGGACCCGGACGACCCGAGTCTGCCGGCGCTTGGCCACCTCGCGTACCACGCGGCCGAACGCGGCTACCACGCACTCGTCGTCCACGACGGCGGGACGAACCCGTCCCGGACTGCCGTCGCGGCCCCGTCACAGCCCCGGCCGCTGATCGGGGAGTACGAGACGCCGGACCCGTCGGTGACGTTCGCACGCGTCCGGGAAATAATCGAGACCGGTATCGACGGCCGGCACCACAACCCGCTCTCGCAGGCGTTTTTCGTGGCCGACGACGCGGCGGACCGCTACGAGAGCGCCGACGCGCGGTTGCTCGACCGGGTGCTCCAGCAGTCACTCGAGGCGGCGCCCGGGGCCGGACGCGAGGACGAGACCGGATACGTCGTCGTCTGTCACGACCCGAGCCACCCGTTCCACTCCCGGGAGATCTGGCAGGTCACCGAACAGTTCATCCGCGAGGCAGATCCCCGGCTCGACGTGTTCGATCCCGAACGGATGGGCAACCGGATCGGGACGCTGGTCCAGGAGGGCGTCGAGGTCACAGAGCCGGTCTGGCGGGACATCTTCGAGTTCAACAAGGGCGTGCTGGCGCCGCCGTTCGAGGGGTCCGAACAGGGTGCGGGGTTCGGACTGAACGACCTCACCGGGTAACAACCACCGAAATGCTTAATCGCCGGGTGAGACGTATACTGTAGCGTAGTGCCAGCACCGCCTGAGAGCCAGGGGTTCTGCCGGTGGGCGCTGTGTTCCCTGCCGGCGTCCGCCGGCGGTCGAACTCGCAGGCGCGTGCTGGCTGTCACGGGAGACACGACACCAGCTATGACAGACACGACGTACCAGTACATCGACGGCACGTGGATCCAGGGCGAGAGCAGCGACGAGATCGTGGTCCGGAACCCGGCCGACCCGGACGAGCCGATCGTCTCCGTTGCCGGCGCGAGCACCGCCCAGGCGACCGAAGCGGTGAGACGCGCCGACGAGGCGAGTGACCGGTGGGGAGACGCCACACCCGACGAGCGCGACACACTCCTGTACGACGTCGCGGACCGCGTCGAGGCCAGCGCGGACGAACTCGCGGAGACGATCACCAGAGAGGAGGGCAAACCCATCTCCTCGAGCCGGTTCGAGGTGTCCCGGGCCGCGGAGATCTTCCGCTTTTTCGCGAGCTACGCCCGGACCGGGACCGGGGACACCATTCCCTCGAACGACCCGGAGACGTTCACCTACACTGTCCGGGAACCCCTGGGGGTCGTGACGCTCGTCACGCCGTGGAACTTCCCCATCGCGACCCCGAGCTGGAAGCTCGCGACGGCACTCGCGACCGGCAACGCCGTGGTGTTCAAGCCGTCCTCGGAGACGCCGATGATCGCCAGGCGGATCGTCGAGATCATCGCGGACGCGGGGATCCCCGACGGCGTCCTCAACCTCGTCGTCGGCTCGGGTTCGACCGTCGGTGACGAACTGACGACCCACGAGGCCATCGACGGCGTCTCGTTCACCGGGTCGACGGAAACCGGCACGCACATCTCCGAGACGGTCGCGAGCAGGGGCGTCCCGGTCCAGGCCGAGATGGGTGGCAAGAACCCCCTCGTCGTGCTCCCGGACGCAGACATCGACGCGGCGGCCGACTGCGCGACCGCCGGCGCGTTCGGCGGGACCGGCCAGGCCTGCACCGCGACCAGCCGGCTGATCCTCCACGAGGAGATCGCGGAGGAGGCGACCGAGGCCGTCCTGGAGCGTGCCGAGTCGCTCTCGGTCGGGCCGGGCATGGAGGACCCCGACATGGGACCTGCCGTCTCGGCCGCAGAACTGGAGTCGGACCTCGAGTACATCGAGGTCGCAAACGAGGAGGGTGCGACGCTGCTGGCCGGCGGCGGGCGTCCCGAGGGACTGGAGTCGGGATACTTCGTCGAACCGACGGTCTTCACCGGCGTCGACTCCGGGATGCGCGTCGCACAGGAGGAGGTCTTCGGGCCGGTGCTGGCGATCATGGAAGTCTCGAGCTACGAGGAGGCGGTGGCGGTCGCCAACGACGTCAGGCACGGACTGTCGGCGAGTATCTTCACCGCCGACATGGCGCTGGCGCGTGACTTCACCGAGCAGATCGAGGCCGGCGTCGTCAAGATCAACGGGACCACCACCGGATCACAGGTGCAGGTGCCCTTCGGCGGCATGAAGGCGACATCCACGGAGACTCACAAGGAGATGGGACAGCGGGCCTACGAGTTCTACACGCACGAGAAAGCCGTCTACCGGTCCGATCCGTAAACTACCCCTCCCTACTTCGCTCACCCGCAAGGGGTTCGCTCGTTGAGGGAGGGGCTTTGATGTGGACTCCCGGCGATCAACTCTCG
>CAYYHG010000099.1:0-10917 GCA_964471665.1 uncultured Halobacteriales archaeon
TTCTGGTAGATCTCCTCGGCTTCCTCGCGGGCGGCTTCCTCCTTCTGTTCGCGCTCCTGGCGTTCGGCCTCTTCTTCTTTCTTGTCGAGTTCGCGCAGGCGCTTCTGTACGCGGACGAAGTCCTCGTGGTGGCGGTCGGCGGCCTCCTGGGCGTCGACGAACTTCTCGTGCATCTCGTCGGCCTCGTCGCGGATGTCGTCGGCCTCGCGGTAGGCCTCGATCATCTTGTTGTGGTGTTTCTGGGCCTCGTCCGCGAGTTCGGTCACCTGCTGGTGGTGTTTCGAGGCCTCGGCGCGAACCTGCTCGGCCTCCTCTTTGATCTCTTCGAGGTTGTCGGTGTGCTGGAGTTTCTCCTTTTTCTCCTGAAGGTCCTCGCGTTTGTCCTCGATTTTGTCGATGAGTTCCCGCTCCTCTTCGGCGCTCAGGACCTCCGTCTGCTGTTTGAACTCCAGGTCCTCGATTTCCTCCTCGAGTTCCTCGATCGACTTGCCCTCGTCGAGCTTGAGGTCGTCCTTGAGCTGGTCGACCTCGTCGAAGAGTTCGTTCGCCTTCGCGTTGAGGTCGTTGCGTTTCTCCTTGTGCTCCTGGACCTGCTCGTTCAGTTCGTCGCGTTTCTCGCGGTGGGTCTGTGCCTCGTCGACCTTCTCGCGGGTCTTCGCGTTGAGTTCGTCGCGCTTGGAGGCGCGCTCGCTCGCCATCTGGTTCAGCTCGTTCCGTCGGTCCCGGAGTTTGCCGGCGAGTTTGATGAGCTCGCCCTTGGAGTCGTTCTCCAGCGCGTCGTCTGTCAGGTCTACGTTCTTCGATTCGGTTATTGAGCCTGTCATAATCGTACCTCGATGCCATCTCCGTTGTGGCGCTGGGCAGCCCCGTCGCTGAGGAGGTGCTGACACCGATAACAAGGATTTCCTCTCATGCTGGTCGGTCGTCCGATACTGCCGGAACGCCACAACGTTCTGGTAGCGAGACGTTACGTCGATAGGTGCTTAAATATTCCGGTCCTCGAGACCCCTGTTTCCGTGTACCACACGGCCTGGAACGGCCGTTCGCGCTCACAGATCGCACCTGTTCTCGACCGTGGCGTCGCCGGCGACACCGGCGTGCCACGCCTCGGACACACTGGAAGGACGTGTCCAGGCGTCAGACCCTTTCCGGCAGCGGCGCGTTTTTTACCCGTCGCCCGAAACGTGTGTATGGACGTTTTCGCCGTCGACGGGTTGCCCGAGGTCCGGGCGGGCGACGACCTCGCTGGGCTGATCGCCGATCAGGTCGACCTCCGCGCGGGCGACGTGGTCTGTGTCGCGAGCACGATCGTCTCGAAGGCCGAGGGCCGCCAGACCGACCTCGCACAGTTCCCCGCGGGGAAGCGCGCAGAGTCGATCGCCCGGCGGGTCTCGGAGCTGGCTGGCGAACAGAAGGATCCGCGCTTCGCCCAGGCCGTTCTCGAGGAGAGCGACCAGCTCCTGCTCGAGCACCCGATCATGCTCGCTGTCACGCGGTTCGGCCACGTCACGGTCAACGCGGGCATCGACCGCTCGAACGTGCCCGACGCCGACATGCTCCTGTTGCCAGAGGATCCGAACGCGAGCGCCCGGCGACTCCACGACCGACTGGGCGCGCAGGTCGTCGTGACCGACACCTCGGGACGGCCCTTCCGGTACGGCCAGCGCGGCGTCGCACTGGGGTGGGCCGGTGTCCCTGCGGCGCGGGACTGGCGGGGCGAACGCGACCGCGAGGGCCGGGAGATGCACGCGACCGTCCAGGCGGTCGTCGACGAACTCGCCGCCGCAGCCAACCTCCTGACCGGCGAGGGTGCCGGCGGCACGCCCGTCGCGGTGGTCCGCGGCTGGGAGTTCGGCGACCACGCGGGCAGCGACGACCTGTTCCGCGACCCGGCAGACGACCTCGTGCGCGCCGCGATACAGGCCTGGGATGGTCCTGGCGGCGGGACCGACACGGAGGGATCGGATGCTGGGGATTGAACTCACACCCGAACACCCGGTCTCGGACCTGGCCGGCCGCGCAGTCCGGGCCGAGGAGGCCGGCTTCGATACGGTCCTCGCCAGCCACCACTACAACAACCGCGACGAGTTCGTCGCCCTCGCGGCCATCGCCCGCCGGACGGAGTCGGTCAGGCTGGGCCCGGGAATCACCAATCCATACGAGTCCCACCCGGTCTCGCTGGCCTCGCGGATGGCCACCATCGACGAGTTCGCCGGCGGCCGGGGCGTCTTCGGTATCGGCGCCGGCGACCGCTCGACCCTCTCGAATCTCGGGGTCGAACAGGACCGGCCCCTCCGGCGAGTGCTGGAGACGACGCAGGTGGCCCGCCGGCTGTGGGACGGCGAGCGCGTCGACCACGACGGCACCTTCCAGGCAGAGGAGGCCGGCCTCAACTACGAGGCGGGGTCGATCCCGGTGTACGTCGGCGCACAGGGGCCGGACATGACACGGATGGCCGCCAAGTACGCCGACGGCGTGCTGTTCAACGGCGCCCACCCCCGCGACATCGAGTGGGCGGGCGGGCGCGTCGCGGAGGGACTGGCCGACGGGTCCAGGGACAGGGACGCGTTCGACTTCGCGGCCTACGCCAGCGTCTCCGTCGCCGAAGACGCCGACGCGGCCCGCGAGGCCGCCCGTCCGCCGGTCGCGTTCATCGCGGGGAGCGCACCGGGTCCCGTGCTCGACCGGCACGACATCGACCGCGAGCGCGCGGCGGCGGTCGGGGAGGCCATCGCCGCGGGGGAGTTCACCGCGGCCTTCGAGCACGTGACGCCAGCGATGCTGGAGGCGTTCTGTATCGCTGGAACCCCGGAGACGGTCCGGGAGCGCGTCGAGCGACTCCTCGAGACGGCAGACAGCGTCGTCGCCGCGTCGCCGCTGGGACCCGACCCGGAGGCAGCTATCCCCCTGGCTGCTCGGGCTCTCCGCCGGGCGTCGGAGTGAGGACAT
Organism: uncultured Halobacteriales archaeon; assembly: GCA_964471665.1. Classification (GTDB taxonomy): domain Archaea; phylum Halobacteriota; class Halobacteria; order Halobacteriales; family Haloarculaceae; genus SW-9-67-25. Next base: position 2,950 of record CAYYHG010000099.1, read on the forward strand.
CCGCGGCGGCGCCGAGGACGAGGTAGCCGACGAACCCGACCGTCGCGCCGACGAGGACGGTCCCGACGAGCATCAAGAGCGCAGAGAGCGGGTCGTGGGCCGCCACGTCGGCGAACTCTCCGGGCAACCGGACGACACTCTCGAGTAGCTCCCGTACGAACATACCCGTCCGTTCCCCGCCTGGCTACTTGTGTGCTTCCCTCGCAGTCGGTCCCGGTACAGAGCACCGCAGAGAATAAGTCGTTCGCGCCGGCGGTGTACGCATGGAAGACGTCTCCCTCGACGAGTTTCTCGACGCCGGCGAGGATCCCGCGACGTCCGGGAACACCGGCCTGGCGGTTGCGACCCTGGAGTGGGTACCGGAGGGCGCCGGCTGCGAGGCCTGCGGGAACGAGGTCCGGCGGCGCTGGAACGGGGCGGCCGGCCTGGTCTGTGCGGCGTGCAAGGAGTGGTAACAGGTTTATGCCGGTGGCTCGTTGACCCGAACCGATGACAGCCATCGCGGACGAACTCGAGGGTGCGTCGACGGTGTTGCTGGCCGAACCGGCCGTCGGTGTAGACCGGGACGTCTGTTCGACGCTGCTGGCCGACCGCGCGGCCTCGAGTGTCCTGTTCGTCTCGTACACCCGCCGGCCCGACGAGTGTGCCGAGCAACTCGCGGGGACCGGCGCGTCGGTCCAGAACGTGGGCGTCATCACGGTGGGGGACGCCGCGGGGACGACCGACCGCGCGGACGTCGAGAGCGAGTCCGTCTCGACGCCGAGTGATCTGACCGGTCTGGGGATCGAGATCGGACGATACCTCTCGGAGTTTGCGGCGCCTGTGGTCTGTTTCGACTCGCTGACCTCGATGCTCCAGTACGTCGACTTCGAGACCGCCTACGAGTTCCTCCACACCATCCTCGGCCAGATCCACGCGGCTGGGGCACAGGCGCACTTCCACGTCGATCCCGACGCACACGAGGAGAGCACCGTCGTCGCCATCACGTCACTGTTCGACGCCAGCGTCTCCGTCGGCGGGCAGACGCAGGTGCGGACCCGCGACCTCCTTGCCTGATACTGATTGCTGTACCGACTTCCCGTTTCGACCGCGTCGCGTCCTGCGGTCGATCCGGTACTCCTTACAGCAATCAGTACGAATGGGCGTCCGATCCCGGCTGGACGTGTCAGTTTGATCCATCGAACGATTTAAGCGTTCGTTGTGCGCATCACCCCGGCGTGTTGCTAGTCATCGCGTACTCCCGAGCGGCGCGGGGCACGCTCCGGAACGCAGTCAGGGCACACGAGGACTGTGTCGTCCGGCACTTCGGACGGGCGGCACTGCTGGAGGGAACGGAGTTCGGCGCGTTCCAGGCGCTCCGACTCCGCGAGAAACACGGGACCGAAATCGAGGTGCGGTGGACCGAGCCATTCAACGAGTTCGGCCGGGTCCGGGCGGCGGTCCGCGCGGCCGCACAGACATACGAGAACCGCGAGGAACCGGCGACGCCGTACGCGAAGTTCGCCGCGGGTCGGGACCTGCCCGACCCGGAGACGTTGCGGGAGCGCAAACTGTGATCTGTCGCGTCGACGGGACCGTCTACCGGGGCCGGACGGCGAGACTGCCCTCCGAGATAGCACCCGGGACGGTCGCCCGCGCGATACGCGAGGGGTCAGCGACCGGCAGCGACGGGCGGACGGTGTCGGTGACGGCACGGACACCCCATCCCGTCCACGAGCGAGTCGGCTGTCTCCACCCGGGGATGGGCCTGCGCGTCCGGACAGCACTGGCGGTCGCGGCGCGCGCACGCGGCCTGCGGACGTCCCACGACGCCACGCTCCGGCGGCTCCGGGACCGCCTCGCCGCCTTCGAGGTCGACGACGTCGCGACTGCCCAGGCCCGGGAACGACTCGCTGGGACACAGACCGAGACAGACCGGCTCCGCGAGCGGGTCGCGACCGTCCGCGGTCGCCTCCAGGTCCGCGAGGAACAGGGACTGGACACCGAGCCGGCCCGGGCGAAACTGAGAGAGACAGCCCGGGAACTGTCGGAAGTCGAGACCACGGCGGCCGCAACGCGCCAGACACTCGACCGGGAACGCCGGGAGGCCAGGCGGGCCCGCGACGAACTCGACGACCGCCTGCGCCTCGAAGACAGGGTGGCGAACCTGCAACGACGCGCCCGCAGGCGGCTAGTCGAGCGCGTCCGGGAGGCGTACGCCGGGGCCGTCGCCGACGCTCCCGGCGGGCCGGACGCTCCCGACGACCCGTTCGACGCGGACGCGCTGACAGCGGGGCTGGCCGTCGCTCGCGTGGCGGACTTCGACGCGCCGGTCGTGGTGAGCGCCGACAGATTCGCGGACGCGCGGGCAGCGAGTCGGTGGCTATGCGCACCCGTCGTCAGGGTTTAAACCGGAAGCCACGGCCAGACCTCGCATGGCGACACTGGACTGGCACGCCACCAGCCACGGAGGGGTAACGCTGGTCCGCCTGCTCGTGACGAGCGAGGCGACCGAACGCGTCCGCGTGACCAACTGCCTCGACGGGCCGGTCTGGCCGCCCCGCCGACAGGGTGTCCCCGAGGAGGGGTGGGACGAGGAGGGGTTCGAGGGCGTCGTCGAGGCCGACGGACGTCTCGTCCTCGGGTACGCGACGCCTGCCGAGCCCTGCGAACCGCCGGCCCGGCTCACCTCGCCGAGCGGCGAACGGGCCGGCGCCGTGACCGCCCGCGAGGTCGTCCGGACGCTGGGGGATCCGGCGCCACCCCGGGACGCCGTCTCGCCGGTCGACGACTCGGGGAGCGAGGACGTCTCCGGGACCGATACCGGGTGTCATTCGACGGCTCCCGGGCCGACCGGAAGACTCGAACAGTGGGAGTGGGGCCCCGAGGAGAGCGACGAGTCCGAAAAAGAGAGCGACGAGTCGGCGGGCGTCGACCCGGAGGCCGTGACAGCCTGGCTCGACGACGTCGAAACCCGCCTCGGAGAGGCCGAGCGACTGGCTGAGGTCACCTCGGTCGAGGAGGCCACGGAGACGCTGGCGGCAATCGGTGGCCGGGAGGGGATCGCCCACCTCCAGACGTCCCTGGACGCAGACCGCGAGCGGATAAAAGGGGTCGGAGACCGCTGCGAGGCGCTGGCCGCACGCCTCGAGGCCGTCGAGGTTCCGGTCGAGACGCTCGAACGGCTGGCATGATCCTCGCGGTGACTGCCGGGAAAGGTGGCGTCGGCAAGTCCACCGTGGCACTGAACCTCGCGGCCGAACTCGACGCTGTCGTCGTTGACGCGGACCTGGCGATGGCGGATCTCCCGTCCGCTCGCGGGCCGGACCTCCACGACGTGCTCGCCGGCCGTGCCGACCCGGTGGAGGCGGTCCGCGAGGAGGGGGCCGTCGCGGTGTTGCCCTGTGGTCGATCGCTGGCCGGCGCGCGTGCCGTGGATCCGACCGGACTGGTCGACGCCGTCCGGCGGGTGGCACGGGAGTACGGCCGGGTCGTCCTCGATTCGCCGGCGGGATTGCACGGCGACACCGGACTGCCGCTGCTCGCGGCCGACGCCTGTGTGGTCGTGATCCGCCCGACAGAGGCCGCACTGACCGACGCCATCCGGGCACGCGAACTCGCCCGCGCCGTCGGGACGCCCCTGGCCCGTGTCGTGCTCAACCGCGCGGGCGACGTCGACACGGATCCGATCGCCGGGACGCTCGGAGGACCGGTCACGCGGATCCCCGAATCCGAGGCCGTCGCCCGCGCACAGCGGGTCGGTCGTCCGGTCGCGACGGTCGCGCCCGACGCCGCGGCGACCCGTCAGTTCGAACGGCTCGCCGCCGCCGTTCACTCGGCGGTGAGTTCGTGATACGTCTCCCGCACGGTCACCGGCGCCACGTCGGCCACCGCCGCCGCTTCCTTCTGGGTGAGTGAGACCTCCTCCTCGCGGGCCGCGGTGTAGAGACACGCCGCCGCGACGCCCCCGGGGTTCCGGCCGGTGTCGATGCCCTCCCGGCGGGCGCGCTCGGCGAGGTCGCGCGCGCGCCGTTCGACGGCAGACGGGAGATCGAGTTTGCAGGCAAAGCGGGGCAGGTACTCGCGCGGGTGGATGGGCCCCGTCGGCAACCCGAGCTCGCGGTTCAGCGCGTCGTAGGCGACGTCGAGTTCGCTCCGTCTCGCCGTCGCCGCGCCGACGATCTCCGCGACCGTCCGCGAAATCGAGGCCGTCCGGCAGGTGGCGTACACCGCCGCGGCGGCGAATCCCTCGATCGATCGCCCCTGGAGGAGTCCCTCCTTCTGTGCGGACTCGAAGAGGACACACGCCCGCTCTTCGATACTCTCGGGCAGATCCAGTTCGCCGACGACGCTTTTGATCTCGGTGAACGCGTAGACGCGGTTGCGTTCGGTCTTGGACCGGATCTGCGTGCGCTTGTGCTGGCGGCGCAACCTGGCAATCCGGCGACGCTTGCGCCCCTTCGTCCGGGTCAGGCGGCCGATCTCCGTGGACAGTCCCCGATCGTGGCGCGAGCGGGTGAGGGGCGCGCCGGTCCGCTCGGGGGTCGTCTCGTCGTCCTCGAAGGACCGCCACTCCGGCCCCGGATCGATCGCGTGCTCGTCGACCACGAGCCCACACTCCGTACACACCGTCTCGCAGTCCGCCGCGCGCAGTCGTCCCGCACACTCCGGACAGAGCTGTGCTGTCGTCGCCATCGTGTGCGAAACTCCGGCCGGCTCGACCTTTTAATCCGGAGTCGCGCGCCCGGCGCTGGCGGTACCAGTGGCCGAGTAACCTACCGGTAGCCGGTAGGTTCGATCCGGCGGGTTCCGCAGTGGGTGACAGACGACCACGAGGTTTTACGTCCGAGGCAATCCGACTGGAGACCATGGGGCTCGCGGACATCGCCGCGGGTGTGGAGGTGACAGCAGAGCAGTGCGACCGCGGCGTCACGACCGTCGACCGGACCGAGGACTCGCTCACAGAGCGACTCACACCCCACGAGGGGGACCTGCCCTGCGGTGCGGAGACGGCGGCGACGGTCGTCGAGCGGTACGCGAGCGGGGGAAGCGTCGGCGCGGCGGCGCGGGCGGCCGGAACGGTCCCGATGACGGCCGCGAAGACGCTGCACCTGCTCGGCGAGTCCGTGAACCCGCTGGGGCCGACCGGACGCGAGGTCGTCCGGGACTGGCTGGCGGGCGAACTGGCCCGGTCCGAGGCGGTCGAACTCGCGCGGGCGACAGAGACGGAGTTCGCCCTCGCCGTCTACACCGAGACCCACGAGCCGCTCGGCAACGCCTGCGCGGCCGTCGAGGACGCGCTCGTGGCCCGCCACCGTCCGGAGGAAGATCCCCTGGCGGAAACGCGGACCGACACTGCCGACCTGCTGTAGGGGACCGTCGACATACCGTCGAACGTCACGCCTCGCCGACGCGGATCGCCTGGACCAGCGAGTAGACCGGGACGCCGTCCAGGTCGTCGAGTCCCTGTTTGTCGACGAGGACGACCGCAGCCACGGGGTCGCCGCCCTGGTCGCGGATGGCGGTGATGGCCTCGCGCATGGTTGTACCGCTGGTGACGGTGTCGTCGACGACGTAGCACTCCCGGTTCCGGATGTCGGCGAAGTTCCGGGAGAAGGTTCCCTCGAGTTCCTCGATGTCGCCGTCTTCCCACTGTTGTTTGCGGGGGACGTACGTCGAAATGTCCGTCTCCAGTTCCTGGGCAACGACTGTCGCGAGCGGCGTGCCGGCTTTCTCGATGCCGACGGTCAGGTCGACCGCCTCGCCCTGCTTCGAGAGGAGGTCGGCCATCGCCCGCCCGACGTAGGTCAGCCGGGCCGAATCGCGGCCGACGGCGTTCCAGTCGACGTGGATGTCGTGGGGATCGGCGGTCTGTGTCGGCGTCGGGTCGGGCGCCGCGGTGGAGCGCTCGACGAGCCAGCTCGCGGTTTCGCGCGAGACGTTCAGTTCGTCAGCGATCTCTCCCTTCGAGAGTCCGCGTCCGGCCAGTTCTTCTGCGCTCTGGATGAGGTCGTCGACGTTCTTCATGCGTTGAATTCGACGGCCGTCTTTATTGTCGTTTTGCTCGTCTCGAACGCGCCAGTGAACTCTTCGGGGGGGACGACCCGCGTGACCAGGTCCGCCAGGAACCACTCCGGCAGGTCGGCGAGCCGGTCGACCGCCCCGCGGAAGTGACGCGGGCCGGAGTTGACGCTGCCGACCACGGCCTTGTTGTGCATCACCATGTCCTTGTGGAGGCGTCCGCCGTCGATCTCGAACTCCCAGGAATCGGGCACACCGAGGAGGGCCGCGACGCCGTTGGGACCCAGCGCCCGGATACTCCGGACGGCGTGTTTGGCGTACCCTGTCGCCTCGCAGACGAGGTCGGCCGGGACGTGGACGTCCGGAATCTCGTGGACCGGCGTCTCCCGGGAATCCACGTAGGTGGCACCGAGCCCCTCGATGATGTCGATGGTCGGGTCCGGGCGGTCGCGGCGCCCCACACAGTAGACGTCGTAGTCGCCGACGAGCATCGCGACCGCCAGCAGTCCGAGCGAGCCGTTCCCGAGGACCAGCGCCGTCTCGGGGTCCCACTCGAAAGACGACCGCGCGGCGTAGGCGAGTTCCAGCATCTTCTCGGCGACGCTGATCGGTTCGACCAGGAAGCCCCACTCCGCGATGTCGGCCGGGAGGGCGACCAGATACTCTGCAGGGCTGGTGAAGTACTCGCTCATGAACCCGTGGGCGCCCTCGATGCCCCGTTCCAGGGCTGCGCCCGGCGGGGCCATGTCTGCCTCGCCGCGCTCGAAATACAGGTTCGTTCCGTTCGGCGGCCGGCGCACCGTCGGGACGACGACGTCGCCGGACTCGAACCGCGTGTCAGTTCCGTCCGCGACGACGCCGACGGCCTCGTGACCGAGCACGAGTGACTCCTCGCCCGCTGGCGGGCCGCCGTGGTGACCCGCGATGACCTCGTGGTCCGTCCCGTCGACGCCGACCCGCAGCGTCCGGACCAGCGCCTCCCCCGACCCCGGCTCGGGCCGTGGAACCTCCAGCAACTGGGGGCGGTCGGCCCCCCGCTCGATTCCGATGGCTTTCATACCCCCCGGTTGGAACCGGATGGAAAAATATTTACCGGTCAACGAGTAAAAAATCCGACAGCGCCGCACAGAACCACCATAAGTCCGGGGGTGCAAGGCAAGACAAGACATGGAGACATACGACCTGCTCTACCGACTCTACGGGGAGTACGACACCGAGACGCTGCAGTCCTACCAGGAGTTCGTCGACCTGTTCCCGCCCGTCGATTCGCGGGTGGCACTGGACTCCTGGCAGAACGCACGCGAACAACTGGACGACCGCAGGGAGACGATCAGGGAGGAGTTCCCGCACGTGGGAGAGACGTTCTCCGACCTGGCGAGCCGAGCGACCCGGGACCAGGCGTTCACCGCGCTGGACCTGTACGCGAAACACGGCCGCGCAGTGAACGTCTTCGTGCTGGACGTCGACGAGACGCTCCGGTCGGCCGGCAACACCGACAACGAGATCCCCCGCGAGACGCTCCACCTCCTGACGCGTTTCCACGAGTCCGGGATCCCGATCGTCATCTGCACCGGACAGACCCTGGAGAACGTGAAGGGTTTTCTCATCCAGGGCCTGGGGAACGAACTCGTCCACTCCGGGGAGGTGGGCATCGTCTACGAGACCGGGACCGGCGTGTTCACCCCGGGCCACGGCGCGGACACGAAGCGGTTGCTCTACGAGGAGCTGGACGCAGATATCCGGGACGTGTTCGGACGGATCCGCTCGCGCGTGCTCCCCGACGCGCCCGAATCGATCCAGCTGGGCTGTCACCTCCAGGGCAACGAGTTCAACGTCACCCTCAAACCGAACTTCGAGACCGGGAGCGACCGCGCCGAGGAGGTCATCGACGAGGGGCTCGTCTACCAGCTCGACCTCCTCGAAGACAGCGTCCAGTCGGTCCTCGACGCGGACGACGGCCAGGAGCCG
>CAYYHG010000100.1:0-10818 GCA_964471665.1 uncultured Halobacteriales archaeon
CTGATACTGATTGCTGTAACGAATTACCGTTTCGACCGCGTCGCGTCTTGCGGTCGATCCGGGAATGGCTTACAGCAATCACTATGAATCGGCACTTAAAATAGGTTTGTGTATGAATGAGTCAGCGTGATGACCGACGGTCGCCTACAGTAGTATGATGAGTGAGAAATCTACTGCCTTCGGCTCGGTACTCAACCTGTGTCAAAACCAGCACCGGCGAATTGTCCTTAAGATGGTCGTAGAAGAACAGCGGTCACTAACGCTCGACGAGTTGACGAAGGCCATCCTCAAGTACAATTATCACACGCCACCCACCGAGGCGTCTGAGGACGTATTAACAGAGATTCGCCTCTCGTTGTATCACGTTCACCTCCCGAAACTGGCCGCAGAAGGATTCATAAACTACGATCCAGAGCGCCGGGTCGTGGAACCGACCGAGCAATTAGATCAGGTACAGCCGACCCTGTCTACGATCCTTGATGCCGATCCCTCGCTCAAAGCGCCGATGGAACTGTAGTGTCGATCGAGGGATCTCATATACCAACCGACAGTATCATACTGTGAGAAGTTTTCTGTGGCACGCTGTCACGTCGTTATAGCCGGCAGTATCAGAAAAACTCCAGTTTGTCCTGGCGGTAGAGGTCGATCTCGCTTACCGTCGACCGCTGGGACACGGCGAAGACGACAGCCTCGGCCACTTCCCCGGGTTCGAGCACCTCGCCTTCCTCGAAGCGCTCCTCGAAGGACTCGCCGGTCTCCGAACCGAACTCGGTGCGCACCTCCGAGGGGTTGACGACGGTCACGGCGACGCCGTCGGAGCCGGCGCCGGCCTCGACGCTGAGCGCGAACCCGCGCAGCCACCACTTCGTCGCGGCGTAGACGGGGTTGAACGGTCGCGGGTACTGGCCGGCGAAACTCCCGACGAACACGAGGTGCCCGTCGCGCTCGCGGAGGTGGGGCAGCGCGGCCCGCGTCGCGAAGAACGTGCCGTCGACGTTCGTGCCCATCATCGTCCGGTACTCCTCGGTGGTCATCGTCTCGACGTCGCTTCCGCGGGCGAGCCCGGCGTTGTTCACCAGCACGTCCAGCCCGTCGAAAGCCTCGAGTGTCGCCTCGACGAGCGCGTCGACCGCGTCGTCGTCGCGAACGTCCGTCGGCACGGCACGCGCTCCGACGCCGTACTCCGCGCGCACGTCCTCCGCGATCCTGTCGAGTCTCTCCTCGCGGCGTGCCGCGAGAACGACGTTCGCCCCCTCGCGTGCCAGCGCCCGTGCGGCCGCCTCGCCGACGCCCGAACTCGCGCCGGTGACGACCGCCGTCTCGCCGTCGAGGGTCGCGGACATCAGTCGGCGCTCGTCGAGACGACCCCGTCGTGGTCCCCGGCCGCCTCGCGCTCGAGCGAGGACGCGAGCCCGCCCGCGAGCGCGAGCACCGCGGCCTCGTGGTCGCCTTTCGACTGGCTGATGGCCATCGGATACGTGCCCTGTGCGTGGTACTCCGAGAGGCCGAGCGCGACGCCCCTGTCCTGGCAGTAGTTGCCCACCTCGGCCAGCAGTGTATGGACGTGCAGGAGTTCCTGTTTCTTCATTGGTGGCGTCGTGTAGGGACCGGAAACGTATAAGTCTGGATCAAAAATGATTTATTATGTAGTTTCGAACGGAGTGCAGTCCCGGAGTTCGGGGGCTGTACACGTTCATACGGAATCTGACACGGTCGCCGGAGAGACACGCCCGGACCAGTCATCGGACGAGGTAGGGGTCCTCGTCGGGGGTGAACCGTCCGAGGTCGGACACGCGCCGGTAGTCGGTCTGCTGGAGTTTCTGGAGGCCGTCCACGAGCGCCTCGGCGTCGCCGTCGGTCCACGTCGCCGGCTCCGCGACCGGGACGACCAGCCAGCCCGAGCCCCGGAGTTCCCTCGCGTGGAGCGACCCCACCTCGAGTTCGGCAGCGTCCCGTGCGGTGTAGTGTTCGAGGACGTGGGTGGTCGCGCGGGAGCCGACCGGCAACAGCACGTGGGCGGTGATCGCCCGGAGTTCGGAGTCGAAAAACGGCTCCAGTGCCGCGTAGTCGTCAGCCGTCGGCGTTCCCCCGGGGACACACATGTGGAGATACGAGAAGAACGTCGAGCCGAGAGCGGGGTCGCGGGCAGCGAGGTTGACCTCCCGGACCAGTTCGGCCCGTGCCAGGCACTCGAAGAACCGCTCGGACCACGCGTTGTCGGTGAAGGGGACGCCGGTCTCCGCTCCGCCGTGGACGCCCGGATGGTCGCCGACGACGTGGAAGTCGGCGCTCGCGTCGCCGTATCCCGGGACGAACCGTTCACACGGCGGGGACATCCCGAACGGGTTCCGGCGCTGTGAGGCGACGTAGTCCACACGTCTTCGAGGTCCCCGACGGTAAAAAATTCGTACGGTTCCGGGCGACAACGCACCGGACGTTCAAGTGAGAGTGGGAACCAGGCCAGTGCGTGACCTACGTCGTCGGGCGCGAGGGAACGGACACCGGCGGTCGGCCGGTCGCCGACCTCGGCACCTACAGGGCCGTCGACGGGAGCGACGGGGCCCGCCTGGCACTCGACGTCGACGGCCCGCACGCCGTGCTCGTGGTCGGCAAGCGCGGCTACGGCAAGTCCTACACGCTCGGAGTCCTCGCGGAGGAACTCGCGCGCACTCGCGGCCTGGCCCCGGTCGTCGTCGATCCGATGGGCGCGTTCGGGACACTCGAGGCCGGTGTTCGGGACGCGGCTGTCGATCCGGTACCCGCGAGAGCCGTCACCGGGCCCCGGGTCCCGGCCCCGGCGCTGGACCCACGGTCCTGGTGTCGCCTGCTCGACCTCCCGCCGGAGAGTCCCGCCGGCGCGCTGGTCTGGCAGGCCGCCACGGCGGGGGACACGCTGGACGGGATGGCCGACCACGTCCGAGAGGCCGACGCGCCGACGGCCGACGCCCGCGCGGCGATCAACCACCTCCGTCTCGCGGCGACCTGGGGGGTTTTCGATCCCGAGGGCCTCTCCGGGGTCGACCTCGCGACAGGTGAGGTGACGGTGCTCGACCTCTCGGGGTACGACGTGGCGCCGATGAACGCCGTCGTCCGCGCGGTCGGCGAGACGCTGTACCGCGTCCGCGTCACAGACACCGTCGAACGCCTCCCGTGGCTGCTGGTCGACGAGGCCCACACCTTCTTCCAGGGGGTCGCCGACGGCGCTCTCAGACGGATTCTGCGCCGCGGCCGGACACCGGGGGTGAGTCTCGTCGCGGCGACCCAGCGCCCGAGTGCCGTCCCCGCGGTCGCGGTGTCCCAGTCCGACGTCGTGGTCTCCCATCGGCTGACCTCGAAAGCGGACATCGAGGCGCTCCGGGAGGCCCGACCCGACGACCTGCGGGATACTCTCGAAGATTCGTTGCCCACCGCGCCGGGCGAGGCCGTCGTCGTCGACGACGCGACCGAATCTGTCCACGCCGGCACGGTTCGCCGCCGCCACACCCCTCACGGTGGAGGGAGTCCGTCCCTCTGTGCACGGTTCCAGCAGGAGTGATCCAACTGAACTTTATTAATAATATAATATATTAAAAATCATGTAATATTGTTACTATAAAAATTTTTGTGTATTTTTCGTATCTTCTCGATTTAAAGGGATTCAGAACCAATTGTAGTCGATACTAATAAAATATACACAAAAAGAAAATACAGAATAAAAAACTGATATATCGGGTTTGTCGGTCCTCTGGCGGAGCGTCGGAACCGAGTGGGGAACGTACTTCCACCAGGTGCGGAACGATCCGGGAACGACGTTGATCGTGCCCCCGGGGAAGCCACCGGCCGGGAGTGCTGTCATCCGGATGGCCGGATCCCGCGTCTCGATTGCCGACCCGGTCTCGCGTCCCTCGACGTCTGCGCCGAGGGCCGCCGCGACGTGCCTTACATTTATATGTTTGTAATGAAAGCCGGCGTCCGGCGTGACTACCCGCCCAGCGGGACGGAAACCGCGACAGCTGGAGCAGTGTGTCGGTCCGACCGACCACACTCGCGTGCGTTTCCGACAGCGGAATCGTGCGATCTCACTCCGAGAGAATCGTCCACACATAGTAAATATATTTCGTGAAATATCACCGAGCTGTCTGGATTCTGTTGTCGGATGCCAGAGTGAATGGGTAGCTCCGATCGATATCTCGCTGTTTCGTTCACAGATACTGGACTGCCCTGTGGCGGCCGCCACCTTTCCCCGCGTCCGGGTCGGTCGTGTGGCGCTCTCGACGGCAGAGATCTCTCACTGCGGAACTTATTCACAATGCGTGAATATATTTGTGTCTGGCGAGTCAAATTTACCGTGGTAATTCACGATCCCCGATAGATATAAACGCCTGGTGTCTGAAAGCCGGGCCATGATTTCGGAGTCGTCGTCCCGGGAGGTCCAGTCCGTCCGGACGGCCTTCCGGGTCGTCGCCACCATCCAGGAACGGGACGGTGCCACCCTCCAGGATCTGACAGCGCAACTCGACATCGCCAAGAGCACCGTCCACAACTACCTCGGGACGCTCCAGTCGCTGGGATACGTCGTCGAACACGAGGGGGCCTACCGGCTCGGTCTCCGGTTTCTCACCCACGGGATGGCCGCCAGGAACAGCGTGGTCGGGAGCGAGGCAGTCAGCCACGCGTTGCCGTCGGTCGCAGAAGAGGTGTCGCGCCCGGCGTGGTGGGTCGTCGAGGAGTTCGGCCGGGGGCTCTTCGTCGAGAAGGGTGTCCCCGGCGGTGCCGGGGAGACGTACGGCCGCGTCGGCAAGCGATCCTACCTGCACACGCACGCGCCGGGCAAGGCGATCCTGGCGCGACTTCCCGAGGCGTACCGCCAGCAGATCGTCCGCCACCACGGCCTGCCTGATCTCACGTCACAGACGACTACCGATCCCGACGCCCTCCTGGCGGAACTCGAGGCGATCCGCGAGCGCGGCTACGCCGTCAGCGAGGGCGGGGCCGCGCTGGGCGTCCAGTCGGTCGGTGTCGCCTTCGAGGTGCGCGGGACCGTCCACGCGCTGGGCGTGTTCGGGTACTCCCACGACTTCAGCCGAAACACGCTCGAAGACGATATTCCGACGCTGCTCCGGGACGCGGTCGAGGGCGTCGAAAACTCGTTGCGGGGGGAGTGATGCCCGAGACACCGCCCGAGTCGGTCCGGACCATTCCGGACGCGGTCGAGCGCCAGGCCACGCGTCGCCCCGAGGAGACGTTCCTCCGGTACGGCGACCGGTCTGTCACCTACGGTGAGCTGGACCGCGAGACCAACGCCGTCGCCAACGCGCTCCGCGCCGAGGGCGTCAGCCCCGGCGATCACGTCTGTCTGTCGCTGTACAACTCGCCGGCGTACGTCTACACGTACCTGGCACTGGCCAAACTCGGTGCCGTCGCTGCGCCCATCGACACGCGGTTTACCGGCGACACACTCGCGTACGTGCTCTCACAGTCGGACGCGGACGTGCTCTTTCTCGACGGGGAGACCCGCGAGGCCTACGAGGCGGTCCGTGGCCGGGTCTCGAACATCACCAGCGAGTTCTTCGTCGGCGACAGCAGTGATCAGTACCGTACCTTCGAGGACCTCCGCGCGGGCGCCTCCGGAGAGCCACCCGGGACTGCCGTCGCCGAGACCGACACCGCTTCCGTGACGTACGTCCAGCGCCACGCCGCGGAACGCCCGAAGGGGGTCATGTTACCCCACTACTCGTACGTGAACACGGGCTGGGAAGCCGGACGGAACGTCTTCGCCTTCGACGCGGCGGACCGCGTGTTCACGACGCTCCCGCTGTACAGCATCTTCACCGTCCAGCTCGGCGTCATGGGGACGCTCCTGACCGACGCCGAGTTCGTGCTCGGCGAGCAGTTCGACCCCGACCGCTTCTGGGACCGGATCGAGGCCCACGGGGCGACGGCGTTCCTGTATCTCAGCCGGATGCTGTCGGTGCTGTACAACCAGGAGACCGGGCCTGCCGAGGGTGCCGACACCGTCCAGTGGGCGATCGGCCACGGGTTCGGGTTCGACACCGACGAGACGCTCATCCGGAACTTCGAGCGCCGGTTCGACATCACCGTCCTGGAGGGCTACGGCGTCACGGAGGTCGCGACCATCGCCACCTACAACCACCCGGGCGAGCGCCGGCCGGGCAGCGTCGGCACGCCCGTCACGCACGCCGACGTCCGGGTCGTCGACGACGACGACCGGTCGGTTCCCCCCGGCGAGACCGGCGAGATTGTCGTCCGGCCGACCCGCCCCAACACCATGATGCAGGGGTACTACGACGACCCCGACCACACCGTCGGGGCCTGGCGCAACCAGTGGATCCACACCGGCGACATCGGCTACCTCGACGAGGACGGCTTTCTCTATTTTGTCGCCAAGCGCGACAACTCCATCTACAGGGGCACCATCGCAGGCCGCATCTCGTCGCTGGAGATCGAGAGCGTCATCGACGCGCTGTCCGACGTCCGGGAGTCGGCGGTCGTCGGTGTCACGAACGAACGGGGCCACGAGGAAATCAAGGCCGTGGTCGTCCCCGCGGAGGGTTTCGACCTCGATCCGGTCGCAGTCTGTCGCCACTGCGAACAGCAACTCCCCTACCTCAAGGTCCCCCGGTACATCGAACTCCGGGACGCGTTGCCCCGCAGTCCCTCCGGGAAGGTACAGAAACGGACACTCCAAGACGAGGGTGTCCGCGAGACGTGGGACCGCGAGAGCGGCTACGAACTGAGTCGCTGATCGGATCACGCCACTTGCGGGCGGCTACTCCTCGAGGTGGCGCGCGATGATCTTCTTCTGGATCTCGGAGGTCCCCTCGTAGATGGTCGTGATCTTGGCGTCCCGGTAGTAGCGTTCGACGTCGAAGTCCTTCGTGAACCCGTAGCCGCCGTGGATCTGGACGGCGTCGCTCGCGACGTCGACGGCCGTCTCGCCGGCGAAGTACTTCGCCATGCTCGCAGACATCGGGTCGACGCCGGTCTCGTTTTGCCTGGCCGCGTCGCGGGCGAGCAGGCGGGCCGCCTGCACCCTCGTCTGCATGTCGGCGAGCGTGTGTGCGACTGCCTGGTGTTCGATGATGGGTTCGCCGAACTGCTCGCGCTTGTTGGCGTACGCGACAGCGTCGTCCAGCGCGGCCTGTGCCAGCCCGACGGCCTGGCTGGCGATCGCGATCCGGCCCTCGGTCAGCACCGAGAAGGCCGCCTTGAGGCCCTTTCCGACCTCGGTCAGCCGATTCTCGGCCGGGATCCGGACGTCGTCGAGGACGAGCGTCGTCGTGTCGCTGGCCCGCAAGCCGAGTTTGTCCTCCTTCTTGCCCACCTCGACGCCCTCCAGATCCTTCGGGACGAGAAACTGCGTGACGGTCCCGGGGTCGTGGCGATCGGTCTTGGCGAAGAGAACGACCACGCCCGCGCGCTCGCCGTTCGTGACCCACTGTTTCTCGCCGTTGATGACGTACTCGTCGCCCTTCCTGTGGGCCTCGGTCGACATCGCAGCGGGGTTCGAACCCGCGTGTGGCTCCGAGAGCGCGAACGCGCCGACCGGACGGCCCTGTGCCATCCCCGGGAGCCACTCCTCTTTTTGTTCCTCCGAGGCGAACTCCCTGAGACAGGCGGTCGCGAGGTGCTGGACGGAGAGCGCCGTCGCGACCGAGAGGTGTCCGTAGCCCAGTTCCTCGTTGACGAGGCTGAGCGTCACCGTGTCGGCGTCGAACCCCCCGTACTCCTCCGGAACGGTCAGTCCTGTCAGGTCCAGTTTCGCGAGTCCGTCCCAGACGTCCTCGGGAAACTCCTGTGCCGCGTCGCTCTCGTCGACCCGCGGTTCGACCTCCTCGGCGACGAACTCCCGTATCGTATCGCGGATCAGCTCCTGTTCGCTCGTCAGGTCCATTGCCGGTACGTTCGTCCGGGCGGGTAGTAAAATCCCCGCTCGCGCTTCAGGAACTGGTATGGCGTGTGGACGCACGGACTACTGGACCAGCCAAAAATCCCCCCCGGGCTCGGCTAGGAATCGGTGTTGTCAGGAGAGACGCGACTGTGACATCTGGCCAGAAATCCCCCCCGGGCTCGACTCCCGGGACTTGCTGCGCTCCTCACTCCGTTGCGGTGCTTACGGCGTCCGGGTTCCCCGAGCCCGCGGCCCCTTTCATTCCCACCCAACAGCGGCCTCACGCCTCCCCAGCCGATTCGCTCGCTGCGCTCGCTCATCCCTCGCGCAGCACTGTCGCTCCACAAGAGCAGCGACAGCGCGCGCCACCGCACGGCCGGGAGCGAGTGTCTGACTTCCGGCGGTCGAGCGGCCGGGGGCGTTCTTGGCGGTCGCAGCGGTTACGCCAGAGACACAGACAGCGATTCACAGAGAGCGGCCGGGGACTTCTTCGCGTTCCAGACGAGCGCTTCCAGAGACCGTCAGCTCCACTACTCCCCGGCGAACTCGGCCTCGTGGTCCCCGAAGAACGCGTCGAGCCCCCGGCCGAAGTCGTCGGTGCGGGCCGCCCCGGCGATGGCGTCCGTCTCGGCGGCGAGTTGCGATTCCATGCTCCGGTCGAAACTGGCTGCCATCAGCCGCGTCACGCTCCCGAGCGCCCGCGTCGGCCCGCCGGCGAGATCCGCGGCCAGTTCCGCCAGCCGGTCCTCGAACTCGTCGCTCGGGACCACCTCGTTTGCCAGTCCCATCTCGACGGCCGCCGCCGCGGGTATGGGCTCGTCGAGCAACGCAATTTCCTTCGCCCTCCGGAGACCAACCAGCCGCGGGAGGAAGAACGTCGATCCGCCGTCGCCGGTCAGCCCCACCCGGGGGTAGGCGTAGTCCAGCCGGGCGTCCTCGCTGACGAGCAGGAGGTCCGGCGCGAGCGCGAGGCTGAATCCGGCGCCGCCGGCGACACCGTCGAGGCCGCCGACGACAGGCGTGCCGTTCTGGTGGAACTGGATCACCGCCTCGTGGAGCCGGCCCGCGAGCCGGCGCATCAGCGCCGCGTCACCCTCGGGGTCCTCGCCGTCGAACTGTGTGAGGTCCGCGCCCGTGCCGAAGAACTGGCCCGTGTGTGTCAGGACCAGACACCGCGCGTCGGGGTCCTCGCCCAGCGACACCGCGGCGTCGACGAGTTCGTTCGCCGTGTCGATCCGGAGTGCGTTGCGCCGCTCCTCGTTGTCGAGGACGATCCGTGCCACGCCGCCGTCGCGTTCGACGGTCAGTGTGTCGTAGGTCACGCTGGAGACGTCGTCCCCTCGCCTCTTAAATCCACACTGCCGCGGCGGTGACACGAATCTCTGTTCACCTCACGGCCGCCACGTGCGGAGTGGTGTAAGACAGTTACACCAATCCGTGTCTCAGCCGTCGGCGTCCTCGCGTTTCAGCGAGAGGACCGTCCGGTCGAACGCACAGACCAGTTCGTCGCCGCGGTTGACCGCGTGTGCCTCGACGTGCATCGTCACCACGCCGCGCTCGCCGTCGCTCGTTTCGCGCTTGTCGGTCACGGTCGACTGTGCGCGAATAGTGTCGCCGTGGAAGACCGGAGCCGGGTGTTCGACGTCGTCGTACGAGAGGTTCGCGACGATGGTGCCGTCGGTCGTGTCGGGGATCGTGAGCCCGACCGCGAGGCTCATCGTGTAGAGACCGTTGACGACGCGTTCGCCGAACTGGGTGTCGGCCGCGAAGTCGGCGTCCAGGTGGAGCGGCTGCTGGTTCATCGTCATGTCGCAGAACCGCTGGTTGTCGGCCTCGCTGATCGTCCGGCGTTTGTCGTGTTCGATCGTCTGTCCGGTGTCGAACTCCTCGTAGTAGAGCCCTGTCATCATTGTGTCGTGGGATAGTGCGGTGTGTGCTCGGTCGGTCAGATGATGGTCCCGTGTTTCTTCTCGGGGAGGTCCTTCTCGACGGTCTCGTAGAACGCAAAGCGGTTCTCGAGTTCCTCCCGGAGCGTGCTCGGGGGCACGATGTCGTCGATGACCATCTCGCTGGCCATCCGGTGGACGTCGATGTCCTCGCGGTACTCCTCGCGGAGGTCCTGCTCTGTCTGCCTGCGCTCTTGCTCGTCGTCGATTTCGGCGAGCTTGCGGGCGTAGACGGCGTTGATGGCCGCCTCCGGCCCCATGATGGCGATTTCGCCCGACGGGAGCGCGATCGTGGACTCGGGATCGTAGGCCGGCCCGCTCATCGCGTAGATGCCCGCGCCGTAGGCCTTCCGGACCACGACACACTGCTTGGGGACCGTCGCCGCGGAGGTGGCGTAGATCATCTTCTTGCCCTTCTCCAGGATTGCGTCCTTCTCGACCTGTGAACCCGTCATGAAGCCCGGCGTGTCACAGAGATAGAGCAAGGGCACGTTGTAGGCGTCGCACTTCCAGATGAACTCCGCGGCCTTCTGGGCAGCGTCCGGGAAGATCGCCCCCGCGCGCTGTGCGGGCTGGTTGGCGATCACGCCGACTGGCCGCCCGTCCACGCGGGCGAAGCCGGTCAGGATCTCGCTTCCGAACTCCGGCTGGAGTTCGAACCACGACCCGCGGTCGACCACGCAGTCGATCAGATCCGTCATGTCGTAGCTCTTGTTCGGCTTCTGCGGGACGATGCTGTCGATGTCCTTGGGAGAGGTGGCCGGGTGGTGGCCCCCGGTCTGTGGCGGTTTCTCGTCGCTGTTGTCCGGGAGATAGGTGATAAGATCGGCCACGAGGTCGCGGGCGTGTTCCTCGTCGTCGGCCACCAGGTCGGCACTCCCCGAGTGACTGGCGTGGACGTCCGGACCGCCCAGCTCCTCGAGGCTGATGTCCTCGCCGGTGACCATCTGGACCATCCGCGGGCTGGCGATGGCCATCGCC
>CAYYHG010000101.1:0-10561 GCA_964471665.1 uncultured Halobacteriales archaeon
AGTCGGCCTCGACGCCGTTGCCGATCCAGTACTTCTCGCCGTTCAGCACCCACTCGGTGCCCTCCTTCTCGGCGGTGGTGGTCATGCCCGCGAGGTCGCTCCCGGTTTGGGGCTCCGAGACTGCCAGGCCTGTCAGCTGCTCGTTTTCCGCCACCGGCCGAACGTACGCCTCGATCTGCTCGTCGGTGCCGTGGTCGACGACGATATCCGTGCCGAAGCTCGCGAGCTGGAGCGTCAGCGCGACGCCGGCGTCCGCGCGGAAGAACTCCTCGGCGACCGCCAGTGTCTCGTGCAGCGAGAATCCGCGACCGCCGTACTCCTCGGGGATGTCCTGTGCGACGAGACCCGCGTCGACCCCGGCCTCCAGCACTTCCCAGGGGTACTCCCCGCTCTCGAAGTACTCGGCCGCCTTCGGTTCGATGTGCTCGGCCGCGAACTCGCGGGCGTCCCCCTTTGTATCTCTCGCGTGTTCGGGGACCAGACCCGACTCCAGTAGCTCCATGTGCCCCGATGGAGCGGTGCTCGCATATATCCCGGGCCTCGAGCGGTCACGCCGTCCGGGTCTGAGCGGGGAGAACGACAGCGATCCGTGTCATAGGGACGGTTGTAGTTCTTTACCGGATCACCCGCCCGACGTCGGGCGGTTGTCCTGGAAAACGGCTACAACCGTCCCTATCAGTGTCTGTCGCCGGTCGCTCCAGACGAGCGCACCCGCCACAGATCCCAGGCGACGTCACAGAGGATGTGCACCGCGAGGACGACGCCGGCCGCGAGGGCGAGTGTCGGACCGACGACTGACAGGCCGGCGACGAGGACGGCCGTGATCAGGAGATGGCTCGCCAGTCGCGCCAGTTTACCGACAGCACCCTCCTGGAAGATCTCGTCCTGTTCCAGCAGCGCCATCCGCGGATCTGCGAGACACCGACGGAGTTGACTCCACGATCCGGTCCTGAGGCGAGCGATGACGAAGTGATCGAGGTCTACCGCTGTCCCGAGCAGTCCGGCACCGACGACGAGCAGTGGCCACGGAACTGGCGTCCGGACGGTCGCCGCGAGAGCCACTCCGACCCCCAGCGAGATCGGGAAGTGATGGCGAGAACGCATGTGTGAGAGGTGTGTCTGTGGGAGTTGCCTCGGGTCACTCGTCTGTCGCGTCCGCGTCGGGTTCCCGACTCGATTCTCGGTCGGTCGGCACGCCACAGAGAGACCCGTTCTCGAAGCGCTTGGCCCGGAGGAACCGCGTCCGGTAGCGGTTGGCGTCCGCGTCGAAGTCGGCCTCGCGGATCTCGTCGACGCGCTCGTCCGCGACGGCGTCGACGATGGCCTCCACTTGCTCTTTCTCGCTCGGCGTGAGGTCGAACTCGTAGGTCCGTGTCTCCTCGGCCTCCAGGCGCGTCCACTTGCGCGCTCCCGCGACGACGAGCGAACAGGGTTCGCGACACGGGTACACACCGACACCCTCGTCTGGGGTTCCGCCGCCGTCGCCGTTTCCATCCACGTCGAGAGCGGTGTCCCCGTCGTACTCCCACTCGCGGCGTTTCACACACTGGGAGTCGTCACAGCAAGCCTCCGCGACCCACTCGACGTGTTCGTGACCGTCGCCGCGGTCCCACGTCTCCACGAGTCCGTAGATGCCGGTCTGTCGTGAGACCGTCTCGTGCCAGTGGGTCACGTCCAGCCGTTTCTCCCGTTCGCGGTGCCAGTTCGCTATCGTCGCCGGATAGAACTCCTCGACTGTCCGCACCACCGCTGCGGGCGCAAGGTCGACGAAGAGCCACCCGGTCCGGAGCGTCGGTGCCGTCGAGAGCGGACGGTACCGCCCGCGCTCGTCGGTTTTCGCGATCGACCTGGCGTCCGTGGGATCGTGGTAGGCCGTGAGGTCGTCGACGGCCTCGTCGGCGTCGTCCACGTGGCGGAGTTCGTAGACGCGGTCCCCGTGATCGGTCAGCGTGGCGCACACGCGGAGTTGTCCCCACGGACGCGCGGCCCCGTCCCGGAGCGCGTCCCGGCGTTCGGTCACCGACCGCTCGTCGGCGTCCTCGACCCACCGGAGAAAGGCCTCGTGGGCGGGGTCGTCCGGGGCCCGGCGGGTCCAGAAGTGCCACTCTTCGACGTGAACCGCGTGGTCTCGGAGAATGTCCCGCAGGTCGCTCTCCGAGACGCCTCCGTAGTCCGTCCCCGCGACCGAAAGGTCGAATCCGGCCCCGGTCGGGCGCACAGACAGCCACTCGGTGTCGATTCCGTCTCCGGCCGCCCCGAGCAGTGCGTCGAGTTGCGCCCCGTCCATCAGTCACCCTCCGCGGTCGCGACGACGTCGGTGACAGCAGTGGTCTGGACGTCCGCGCCTGCGTCGGCGGCGCGTTCCAGGAGGACGTCAGCCAGGAGCGGTTCGGTCCCGACCGCGCCGGCGTACCAGACGCGGTGGCCGTCGACCGCCGCCGGGGTCTCCCAGCCCTCGCGGTAGTCGTCGGTCAACCCCATGTCCTCGGGAATGTCCTCCTGTGTGTGGTAGCCGTCGGCGACGAAGAGCGGCACGACCACGATGTCCGCAGCAGCGAAGTGGTCGGTCACGTCGTCTACCTCGGGGTCCTCGTCCATGAACAGGGCCTGCACGTCGTCGAACCTGGCACGCGCGCCGATACGGTCGGCGTGGTACTCGATGGCTCTCGCGGAGTTCTCGTTGCGCTCGGTCCCGTGACCCACCACTGCCAACCCGAATCCGTCCCCGACGTCCTGGTCGCCGGTCACGGATTCGGCGCGGCGAACGACGACGTCGCTCATCGCGTCGTGGGTTCCGACCGGGCCACAGTAGTGGACGGTAGTCTCGACGTCGCTGGCCGTCAGCGTGGCGTGGTCGGCGCTCGTCCCTTCCGACTCCCAGACGGCGGGATCCCATCCCTCCAGGCGGAGTTCCCGTGGGATGACCTGTTCGGTGAAATACCCCTCGCTGATGAAAAGCGGGACGACGTACACCTCGTCGCTGGTCACTGTCCGCAGCGCCTCCCGGAACGAGGGGTCCTCTTTCCAGAACGCGGTCCGGACTTCGTCGAAGGCACCGACCTCACGTATCCGGTCGGCGTGCTCGTGGGCCGGCCTGCTCGAGTCCGGGTTGAGGTGCGATCCGTGGGCGGTGACCAGCAGTGCCTGACTCATCGGCTCCCGGTAGGCCGGTCCTCGACTTCAGGACTTCGGCTGGCGTCCGACGAACTCCTCTGCAGGCAGGTGATACCGCCCGAAGTGGATGAACTACTCACTCCGATCGTCGAACTCCTCGCTGCAAAACAGACACGCGAACTCGGAGTTCTGCGGGGCCGTTACCGCTTTTCGGGTGCCAGTTGCTCGATCGTGTACTCGGCCATCTCGCGTTCGGTTCCGACCGGGATGACCACGATGGGTTCGTCGATCGCGTCGAGGGCCGCGATGTCGTCGAACTGTGCGCGGGCCTCGTCGGGTGTGCCGGCGACGCCCAGTGCCGCCGTCATCTCGTCGGTCACGGCCGCGCGGGCGTCGTCGCGGTTGCCGGAGCGCCACGCGTCCGCGACGTCGTCTGCCTCGGGGAAGTACTCGGCCACGGCGCGTCGGTATCCCTCGCCGCTACCGACGTAGTAGGCGACGTGCCCGCGGATCGCGGCCCGTGCCTCCTCGGGGTCGTCGCTGACTGCCGACGGGACGTACGGCGCAGTCTCGATGGCCTCGGGGTCGCGGTCGGCCCGGCGAGCAGTCTCGGCGACTGTCTCGAAGGCCGAATCGAGGTGTCCGAACGGGATATTGTGCGGGAGCCAGCCGTCCGCGGTGCGACCGGTCGCGCGCCTGTTCGACGGCCCCAGCGCCGCGGCGTAGATCGGCACGTCCGCGCCCAGCGCGGGAAAGTCCGCGACGTCGAACAGTTCACCGTCGTAGTCGACGCGGCCGTCGGCAGTCAGGAACTCCTTTGTGAGTTCGACGGACTCGTGGAGGCGGCGGGGCGGGTTCTCGAAGGCCATCCCGTGGAGGTCCTCGATAGCTTTCTCGGTGCTCGTCCCGAGTCCCAGACGCACGCGGTCGCCGGCAGCCTCGGCCAGGGTCGCGCCGGCCTGTGCGAGCGTCGCCGGCGAGCGGCCGTAGACGTTGACGATGGCCGTCCCCAGCTCGAGGTCGTCGGTGACCGTCGCGGCCCGAGAGAGCGAGACGAAGGCGTCCCGACCCCAGAGTTCGGTCAGCCAGATCCCGTAATAACCCAGCGATTCGGCCCTTTCAGCCAGCGTTGCGGTATCTTCCCAGTCTTCCGGAGCGAGAACGCTTGTAGGCATACCCGAACAGTCACGACTCTCGGTAAAAAAGATACGCATCCTGCCGGAGAGCTGTCAGCGAGACTTAAACCAATAGAATGCGACCACAGGGTTGTGCTCCAAACAAGTTCCGTGGCCTAGCCAGGGGCGGCATGAAGAGTGCCGTCCGTGCCTTCGAGTTCATGCGCTCAAACCTCAAATGTGTTCTGATGGTAGCTACAAGCTGACGGATGTCGGTCACTCCTCCCGAACAGATTCAGGTTCTCCACGTTGACGACGAACTGGACTTCGCAGACCTGACCGCGACGTTCCTCGGACGCGAGGACGACCGATTCACTGTCGAGACAGCGACCAGCGCCGTCGAGGGCCTGGAGCGGATCAACGACCGCCCGCCCGATTGTGTCGTCTCGGATTACAACATGCCCGGTATGGATGGTCTGGAATTCTTGCAGGCCGTCCGAGAGGACAATCTCGACCTCCCGTTTATGTTGTTTACCGGCAAAGGCAGCGAGGCCGTCGCCAGCCAGGCTATCGCCGCAGACGTGACAGACTATCTTCAGAAGGGCTCGGGCTCCGAACAGTACGAACGTTTCCTTGACGTGACGATCACTCCGGTCATCGAGAACGGGGACGTAACGAAACTTCGTGGAGCTGGTCACGATATCACTGACCGCAAAGAGCGCCAGCAGGAACTCAAAAATGAACGCCGGTTCATCACGCAGGCACTCGACGCGCTGGACGACCTGTTCTACGTAATCGACACAGACGGCACGCTCCGACGCTGGAACGAGAAGGCACTCGAAATCACAGACTACAGCGAGTCATACTGTCGGCTATAAGCCCGTGAGCAGTATCGGCACCCCGGGGTGCCGAATATCTTCACGAAGGTATAGCCGACAGTATCAGAACTCGACGGCATGCCGGCAATCGAGTTGTTCCCGGAAGACAAAGATAACACAGTCGGCAAGTCGATCCAAACAGCGCTGACTGACGGAGAGGCGAGAGTCAACGCAGACCTGCTCACTGCGGATGGCCAGCGCGTCCCCTACGAGTTTACCGGGGGACGCCTGACCAACGAGGACGGCACCCCGACAGGACTGGTCGGGATCGGTCGAGACCTGACCGAGCGCCGACAGCGCGAGCGCCGATTTCGCGCGCTCGCCGAGGAGTCGAGCGATATCATCTCAATCGTCGATGCCGACGGGATTTACCAGTATCAGAGCCATTCGGTCGAGCACATTCTGGGATACGACCCCGAAGAGATGGTCGGTGACACGGCGTGGGAGTACGTCCACCCCGACGACCGTGCAGGTCTCATCGAGACCCTCGAGCACGGCGTCGCCGACGCAGAGGCGAATCCGACCGCGGAGTACCGCGTCCGACACGCCGATGGGTCCTGGCGCTGGATGGAGTCAAATGGCAACAACCAACTCGACAATCCGGCCGTGGAGGGGTAACGTCAAAAGGAGCGCCTCGAAGAGTTCGCCAGCATCGTCAGCCACGACCTGCGGAGTCCGCTGACCGTCGCCGAGGGGAATCTCGAACTGGCACAGGAGACCTGCGAGAGTGACCATCTCGCCCGGGCAGCCGACGCGCTCGACCGGAGTCAGGCGCTGATCGACGACCTGCTGGAGTTGGCACGGGGAGGCGAGACAGTGGGTGAACTCGAATCCGTTGGGCTCGCAGACGTGGCCGAGCGCAGTTGGCAAACCGTGGAGACTGGATCGGCGACGCTCGAAACCCACGCGACACACACACTCAGTGCCGACCGGAGTCAGCTACAGGAACTGTTCGAGAACCTCTACCGGAATGCGGTTGAGCACGGCGGCGACGAGGTGACCGTCCACGTCGGGACGATGGATGATGGCTTCTACGTGGCGGATACTGGCCCCGGCGTCTCCGAATCTGACCGCGAGGAGGTCTTCGAGGCAGGGTACTCGACTGCCGAAGACGGTACTGGCTTTGGCTTGCGGATCGTCGAGCAAGTCGCTAACGCCCACGGGCGGGAGGTTACCGTCACCGAGAGTGAGCATGGTGGGGCCCGATTCGAAGTCACCGGTACCGAACACACACGCTGATCTGCTTGACCGGTCTGGCACGCTTCCCCGGATAAACCAGCGTGTCACTGGCACGGACCGCTGGAACCGTTTTCCAGGCCGATCACTCCAGGTATCCCAGTGCCCGCAGGTGTGACTCGTCGACCCCTGGCAGGGAGGAGCCGTCGTCGACGACGCCGCCCCGGTTTGTGGCCCGCCTGCGGAGGTCTTCGGGCGCGTCGACTGCCGACGTCTCCTCGTCCCACCGTCCGACGACCGTCTCGCTGCCCGGACAACCGACGTCATAGTGCGTGTAGACCACGTCGGTCCCGTTCTCTGTCCGGCGACCGAACAGCTTCTCGCCATCGGCACGCCTGATACCCCTGACGATACCGGCGTCACCGAGGGTACCGGCGACCGTCACGGTGTACTCCCGAGTGAACTCGGCCGGGGCCGGCGCCTCGCCGACGGCCGTCCGAATCATCCGTGGGAGGTCGACCAGAGAAACTTGACCTGTCACCGTCGTGCTCGTCCAGTCCGGCCGGGCGACGACCAGCGGAACGTGGATCAGTGACTCCCACGACGCCGGCGGTGTGTGCCCGACGAGGCCCCTGCGTGGGTCGAGACACTCCCCGTGATCGGCAGTCATCACGAGCACGTCTCGTCCTGGGTCGTAGAGCCCCCGACTCCGGAGGCGGTCGACGAAGTCGACGATCGACTCGCCGAGTTCCTCACAGGCGGCCCGGTAGAGCCGCGAAACTGCGGCCACGTCCCCAGGAGCAGCTTCGACTGCGCTCCCGAGCGCCACGCTCCTGCTCTTTGCGGCGGTGCGGTACCGATCCACGTCTCCGACTCCGCCCGGGCGCGGGACGTGGTACGGACTGTGGGTGTCCATGTAGTGAATCCAGCAGAATGTCGGTCCGTCCGAACGCGAGAGCCACTCGTCTGCACGCTCGTGGAGTCTCGCGGCCGGTCTGTAGTACGGGTCGGCGAGCCCGAGTCGCCGGGCCACCGGCCAGATCCGTCTGAAGTACGCCCGTTCGACGGGACGGGTCAGCCCCCGTGGGAGCAGGCTGTCGAGTCTGTGTGCCCCGCCACCGGCGTCCCCCGGTCCTGTCTCGTCGTCCAGCGAGGCAGCGAGCAGCGGGTTGTCGCTCAGACGGCGCGTACTGTACCCGTCGGCCACGAACCGCGACGAGAGAGTGGTCCCCTCACTCTTACCCGGGCCGCTCCCGTCGACGAACTGCCCCATCGAGAGTCCCGGGACCGAGCTGGCGGTGTGTGAGGCCGGCGCGACGGCGTTGGTGAAACGAACTCCGCCGGTCTGCTCGGCCACGCGCGACGCGAGGGTGGCAGCGTGGTCGGCTCTGAGGGAGTCGGCCGACAGCAAATAGACGTTCGGACGACTGGGCACGTCCCGACAGACGGGGCCAGCGCGTATGGAAATTGTGGAACGCCCCGGGTTGTGCCAACCCACTCGTCAGCGGTCAGCGAACTCGACGCCGGTGACTTCGAACCGTGCGCCACCATCGATTCCCTCGGTGCTGTCGATGTCCCACCCGTGAGCGTCGGTGATCTGTTTCACGATGGATAATCCGAATCCAGTTCCTTGCTCGCTGGTCGTGTACCCATCATCGAACACTTGATCACGGTCCTCGGGTGGGATTCCCGGGCCATCGTCTGCAATATATATGCCGTCAGTATCGGCCAGGTCACCGACACGGATCGTCACGTCCGGGCCGGCGTGCTCGATAGCGTTTCTGAACAGGTTTTCGAACAGCTGGCTGAGCCGACTGCTGTCCCCTCTGATCCACATCTCCGTCTCGACTTCGAGTGTTGCCTCCTCTGTCGCCACGAACGACCAACACTCTGTCACCAGCTCCGACAACTCGATTGTTTCTATCTCCGCGGCTTCGTCTCCCTCTCGGGCGAGAGTCAGGAGGTCATCAATCAGTGACTCCATCCGGTCCAGAGCATGCTGACACCGATGGAAATACTCGGCCTCACCGGTCTGTTCAGCCAGGTCAAGATAGCCCTGCATGATATTGATCGGATTCCGAAGATCGTGAGACACCACCTTCGTGAACTCCTCCAGTTGATCGCGCTGCTTTGTGATCCGGGCGGTCGCACGCTGATTGAATAATTCGTAACTCACCCATTCAGCCATCAACTCTGCGTAGACCTCCTCGTCAGCGGTGAACGGGTCTTCACGTGGCTCGGAATCAGCAAAACAGAACGAACCGTAAACTTCCCCATCGACGATGACTTTCGCGCCGATATAGGATTCGAGCCCGAACACGTCGTACGCAGCGTCGCCTTCCCATCCTTCGATTTCCGCGTGTTGCACGGTGAGGGCGTCCTCCTGTGTGACCGTTTTCCGGCAGTACGATTGCGACAGCGGACACGATTCGCCGGGCTGTAACAAGTCGTGGTCACCGCTGGCTTCGACAATCAGTTGCGTGTCCCCGGAGATTTTCGAGAGGAATCCGGCTTCAGTCTGAAAGTATGCGCGGCCCACGACGAGGAGGCTCTTGAGTTTCTCGTCGAAGGACCGCTCGTGATCTGCGGTAATACGATACATCTGCCGGAGAGCGTCGCTTTCAGAAAGTGGCCTCTCACCAGCTGTAACCGGCTGACTGTCTCCGGAGTCCATATCATGATGATTATACGTATACTTA
The DNA here is from genome assembly GCA_964471665.1 of uncultured Halobacteriales archaeon. Taxonomy (GTDB): domain Archaea; phylum Halobacteriota; class Halobacteria; order Halobacteriales; family Haloarculaceae; genus SW-9-67-25. Next base: position 8,983 of record CAYYHG010000101.1, read on the forward strand.
TAATAACACTGGTTATACTGTCGGCTATAACTTCGTGAAGATATTCGGCACCCCGGGGTGTCGATACTGCTCGCGGGCTTATAGCCGACAGTATCACATCGAAATCCACCAGATGGCAGAATCGTCCCGACGCGTACAAGATTGCGGCCGCGTGTTCACGACTCTACGAGTTCGACATCGGTGATTTCGAACCGGGCCCCGCCCTGCTCGCTCTCGGTCACGGTAATCTCCCACCCGTGTGCGTCGGTAATTTGCGCGACGATTCGCAGGCCGAACCCGGTGCCGTCCTCGTTGGTCGAGTATCCTGCCTCGAAGACCTCCTCGTGGTCAGACTCGGGGATTCCGGGGCCGGTATCCGCCACGTAGAAGCCGCCGTCCATCGCACCGATGGACACTGTCACGTCGTCGCCGCCGTGTTCCACGGCGTTGCGATAGAGGTTCTCGAACAGTCCCTGGAGACGACTCTGGTCGGCCCTGAGTGTGTGTGTCACGTGGGTCTTGAGCGTTGCCGACCCCGTCTCCGCGGTCTGCCAACTGCGTTCGGCCACGTCTGCGAGCCCGGTGGGTTCGAGTTCACCCACTGCCTCGCCCTCTCGGGCTAACTCCAACAGGTCGTCGATGAGTGCCTGGCTCCGGTCGATTGCCTCGGCCGCCTGCGTGAGGTGGTCACTCTCACAGGTCTCCTGTGCCAGTTCGAGAGTCCCCTCGGCGACGGTCAGCGGACTCCGCAGGTCGTGGCTGACGATGCTGGCGAACTCTTCGAGGCGCTCCTTTTGACGTTCGAGTTCCTGTCTGCGTTCGATCTGGGCAGTGATCTTCTGTGACATTCCCATCCCATAATCGATATCTTCGTCACCGATCTGAACGGGGACTGTCCACGTCCGGTATGTTTCGCCTCCGAGTGTCTGTGTAAACGTGTGGCTGTTCCCGTCCAGTGTGTCGTTGTAGTACTGAGTGAGTTCGTCAGCGATTTTCTCTGGAAAAATATCGTGTGCTGTCGCACCCTCAATCTCCCCGGGAGTCGTGTACGTCGCGTCCAGTTCCGCTCCGCCGGCGCGGACGTACCGAAGGTCGGCATCGAACAAAAACACCGCGCCGTTGGGGATGTTTTCCGCCAGCGTCTCATACTGGCTTGTCAGTTCCTGTACTTCCCGCTCGCGGTTCTTGCGGTCGGTCACATCCCGGAAGTAGACCGAGAGGCCACTCTCCGAGGGGTACACGGTCACGTCGTACCAACTGTCCCGTGGTTCGTAGTGGAGTTCCCGACTCTGTGTGGTTTGCGTGTCCATCGCGGCGCGGAGACTGTCCGATATCTCGTTGCTTTCTTCGGTCTCCGGGTACGTGTCCCACAGCGTCTCCCCGAGCAGTTCGTCTTCGGACGCCTCCAGCAGTTCTTCACCGCGGCCATTGACGTGTGTGACTCGATACTCCTCGTCGAGTGCGAAGAACCCGTCGGATATCCGGCCGAGAATCTCCGACAGTTCGGCCTCCAGTTCCCGCTGCTCGGTGATGTCCTGGACGTAGCCCCGCACCACGTCACCAGATCCACCGTTGGTCACTCGCTCTCCGCGGGCAGTGA
>CAYYHG010000102.1:0-10249 GCA_964471665.1 uncultured Halobacteriales archaeon
GACCTCGCCGATCGGTGTCGTTCCCCAGGAACTCGAAACCACCTACCCCGCCCAGCACTACGACTCCGTCGTGACCGGCCACTGGAGCGCCACCGAGACCGGGTTCGTCGCCGACGTCCTCGAGGCGTACCTCCGGCGCAACGAGTACCCCCGCGTGATCGCACACCTCCCCGAGGACTACCGGGACATCTGCGAGCGCGTCGAGGACGCGCTGGCCCTCGAGTTCGAGTACACCGTCGAGGACCACCCGACGACCACGGCGTCGCTGTCGAACCTCGCGTCGACGCTGTCGGCGGAACTGAAGTACGGCAAGCGCGAGCGCCAGCACAACACCCTCCGGGCCATCGCGGACTACCAGTTCGGAGACGGGGCCGGAGACGACATCTTCGAGCACCTGCGTGTCGAGAGCCGGTACCCCAAACTCCGGGCCCACGACGCTGACGGCGAGCAACTGGCCGCGATGGTCCCCGAGTACGGCGTTCTCTCGCTGACGCTGGCCGGCGCGCGCCGGTGGGTCGACAGCGACGCGCCGACCAGACGGGTCGAGGTCGACGACTTCGTCCCCCACGGGTCGGTGCTCGCGCCCGGCGTCGTCGACGCCGACGACGGGATCAGGGTCGGTGACGAAGTGGTCGTCGAGGGACCCCGGGCGTTCGCCGTCGGCCGGGCGGAGATGTCCGGCCCGGAGATGGCAGCGAGCACGCGCGGCGTCGCGAGCAGGGTTCGACACGTCACGGAACTGTAACCCGGCAGCGACCTGTCCGCCGGATTCGCCCGGCAGCGAAGGCGATATACGCACAGAACAGTTGAGTCCGACAATGAGTAAACCGAGTCCGGAGGTCTACGAGCAGGGCCGCGGGATGGACGCCCACAACCAGGCGATGCGGGAGATCCGGTCTCGCAAGGACGAGACGTACGATCCGCGCGAACCCACGCGCGTCTGGCTGGACGAGGACAACACCCCCGACGGCGTCTACGACTCGCTGACCATCATCCTCAACACCGGCGGCTGCCGGTGGGCGCGTGCCGGCGGCTGTACGATGTGTGGCTACGTCGCCGAGAGCGTCGAGGGCGGAACCGTCGCTCACGAGGACCTGCTGGCCCAGGTCGAGACGTGTCTCGACCACGAGCGCGAGCACGCGGACGAACCGGCGGGGCAGGTGAAAATCTACACCTCCGGGTCCTTCCTCGACGAGCGCGAGATTCCGGCAGCGACCCGGCGGGCCATCGCCGCCGAGTTCGGGGACCGGGACCGGATCGTGGTCGAGTCGCTCCCGGATTTCGTCGACCGCGAGAAGATTGCGGAGTTCACCGACCACGGACTCGAGACCGACATCGCGGTCGGCCTGGAGACGGCGACCGACCGCGTGCGACAGGACTGTGTGAACAAGTACTTCGACTTCTCGGCGTTCGAGCACGCGGCCGCCGACGCTGTGGCGGCGGGCGCCGGTGTCAAGGCCTACCTCCTCATGAAGCCGCCTTTCCTCTCGGAGTCCGAGGCTGTCGACGACATGAAACGCTCGGTCCGGCGGTGTGCCGGCGTCGATGGCTGTCACACCGTCTCGATGAACCCCTGTAACGTGCAGCGCCACACCATGGTCGAGGACCTGTTCTACAGCGACGGGTACCGGCCGCCCTGGCTCTGGAGTGTCGCCGAGGTGCTGGCCGCCACGGCCGAGAAACCAGTCATCGTCGTCTCCGACCCTGTCGGTCACGGGTCCGACAGGGGCCCGCACAACTGCGGGGAGTGTGACGACCGCGTCCAGCGCGCCATCAAGGACTTCGACATCCGGCAGGATCCGACTGTCTTCGGAGAGGTGTCCTGTGCGTGTGAGCACACCTGGGAGGCCGTCGTCGAACGCGAACAGAGCTACTCGATGCCGCTCGCGCGGTGACCTACAACCGTCGTGTCTATCACTTTCACTTTCACCGCGGTAGGCCGGAGTATTAGTATCACACCCCACAAGGAAAGCACAGGGTCCGAGCCTCGATTTGCCAGTTCGCGCCTGGCGGGAGTGTCACACGCTCGGCCCTCGTTCCCCATCCTGTACCACTTCAGCGCGGTCTGTTGTCGCCCCGGGAGTGGCAACTGCTGGCACACAGCTACGGCAGTCCCGACTCGAACCCCCGGAGGATCCCCTGTCCGTCGGTACCGCCGACGTCTGGGAGGGTTGCGCGCTCGGGGTGGGGCATCAGCACGGCGACGTGGTCGTCCTCGCCGAGTACGCCCGCGACGTCGTGTTTCGACCCGTTGGGATTCGCCCCGGCCGTGACCTCGCCGTCCCGGTCGCAGTACCGGAAGAGAACCCGGTCCTCTGCGACCAGTTCCTCGAGGCGGTCGTCCGGAATCTCGAACCGGCCCTCGCCGTGGGCGATGGGGAGTTCGAGCACGTCGCCCGGTTCGTAGGCGCGCGTGAAGGGCGTGTCCGCGTTCTCGACCCGGAGGTGGACGTGTTCACACTGGAAGCGCGCGCTCCGGTTGACGGTGAACGCGCCGGGGGTCAGGCCGGCTTCACAGCCGATCTGTGCGCCGTTGCAGACGCCCAGGGTCGGCGTCCCGGCGGCGGCCGCCTCGCGGACCGCTTCCAGGATCGGCGAGCGGGCGGCCATCGCGCCGGCCCGGAGGTAGTCGCCGTACGAGAACCCGCCAGGGAGGACGATACCGGTCGTGTCGGCGGGCAGGCCATCCTCGTGCCAGACGAGTTCGGCCTGGAAGCCGAGTCGCCGGAGCGCCCGGACGGTGTCCCGGTCGCAGTTACTGCCGCCGAACTGCACCACAGCGACGGTCACGCGAGCCCCCTCCGCGTTGGGAGTGTGACCAGGGAACGGGAGGCGAGCGAGTCACGCGAGCGAGCGGGAGTGACCGCGGTCATCGCTGGTCCACGGTGACGTCGTAGTCGTGAATGGTCGGGTTCGCGAGCAGCCGTTCGGCCATCTCCGCGGCGCGTTCGCGGGCGGCCGTCTCGTCGTCGGCCTCCAGGTCGAGTTCGAACTGATCGGCCGCGCGCAACGCCTCGAGTTCGAATCCGAGCCGTTCCAGCGCGCGCCGGGTGGTTTCGGCCTCGGGATCGAGCACCCCCTCCTTGAGCCGGACGGTGACGGTAGCGGTGTAACCGGGCATCGGTCGAGGGACGGTCCCGCCCGGCGAAAATACTTGTGATCCGGCCGGCGCCGTACCGACGGATCCGCGCCCGGAGACGGTCGGCCCCGACCCGGTCGATCAACGCAGTATCGAACAGTCGGTCCGTCAGTACGTGTCGAGTCCCTTTAGTCGCCAGAGCGTCTACAGGTGGTATGGGTTTTGGTAGCTACGACGAGTCCGAGCAGGAAAACCAGGATATCAGCACCGACGAGGACACCGAAGGGGTCACTGTGCACGAGAACGACCACGACGGAGAGGTCACTTTCGAGGCGAACGCGTCGACGGACGAACTCGTCGACCGGCTCGCGGACATGGGTGACGACGAGGACGACGACTGATCGCGAGCCGCCTGCCGTAGCCGTCTGCTGTAACTGCTCGCTGTGGCTGTCTGCTGTGCCTGTCTGCTGTGTCCGTCCCTACGGATACATCTCGCTTTCGACCCGTTCGATAGCGACAGCCAGCGACGGTGCCTCGAAGACGTCCCGTCCGACGTACGCGTTGGTCCCGGCCCAGTAGAGGTCCCGTGCGGTCTCGATGACGCTCGCGTCCAGCGGCTCGGGCTCGCTGTCACAGAGTGCTTTCCAGTCGGCGACACCCTCACGCGTCGCTCGGCGTTTGGCCGCCGACACCGCCTCGACCCACTCGGGCTGGGTTCGCTTGTGGTACTGCCGGAGGACCTCCTTCGAGACCTGCTGGCCCGCGCAGGAAAACCGGTTCTCGTCGAAGGTGCCGACGACGTCCGCGACGCGTATCTCGCCGTCGTGGTAGAGACACTCGATCTTGCCGTCCTGGTGGACCAGTCCGGCGCGCTCGGCGCGTTCGGTCACCAGTCTGTTCACCTCGCGTGCGATCGATTCGAGCGGTTCGACGTCTGCCAGGCCGGCGACGCGGTCCGCCGCCTCGCGGTCCAGGTAGCGGTCCTGTTTCTCGTATTTCGTCGAGAACTCCACGACGGCCTCGGGGAGATCGACGGCCTCGTCGGGCCACTCCGCGACGTCGAGGCCGTGCTCGTCTGGATCGGAGCGCGCGCGAAGCGAGGACCCCGCCGGGACGCGGTTCCGGAAGACGATCTCCAGCGGGATCAGGTAGTTCGAGCCCGCGGCCTCGTGGTAGGCCTCGTAGTCGTACGCGCCGTCGGTAAACGGGAGGGCGGGCACCTGCGCGAGATCGATGGCCATCTCCCGCGGTGCGGTTCCGGCCTCGAGGGCGGCCTCGAGTGAGTGTCGGGCTCCGTCCACGACCACGCCGCGGTAGTGGGTGGGGACGCCCTCCGATTCGAGCAGCTCGAAGTTGTACGCGCCCATGGTACACAGCGAGGCGCCCTTCCCGGTGATCTCGTCAGGCATCTTCCCCCAGTCGAACACGGAGTAGTCGTCGGTAAAGACGAAGGCGCCACGCCCGGGAACCGTGGCCGTCGGCGGCTCGTCGACGCGGAAGTCCTTGACGCTGGTCATCGGTTAGAGGGGTGGCTGGCGCACACATCAAGCTTTCAGTTCCCGCGCCGTGGCTGTGACAACCCACTTTGCGGGGGAGGGACTACTCGCGTGTGATGAGCGTCAGCTACCGGCTGGCAACCGCGATCATTCTGGTGGCGACGGCTGCCATCGTCGGCTCGGCCGTCTTCAACATCCTCGTCGTCTTCTCGGTTGCGAGGCTGGCTGCAGACGAACCGATCGAAGCCAGCCGGTCGCTGGTCTGCAGGCAAAAGTTTCACTCCCAACAGTTATTCTTCGTTAACACTACTGGTCTCGGAGGAGGTCAATAATGGCGCTGGGCGGGGTCCTTCCCGACGCTACGGGAGTGCACGTGGCCGTCGTCGTTGTCGCCACAGTGGCGCTCTGGTTCGGGAGTGCGTGGCTGGAGAGTTCTGCCGAACACCTCTCGGCGTACTACGGGCTGCCCGCCGTGGTGCAAGGTTCCATCGTCGTCGCTGTCGGCTCCAGTTTTCCGGAACTGGTGAGCGTTGTCGTCACCGCACTCGAGGACTCGTTCGGGCTGGGTGTTGGAGCCATCGTCGGGTCGGCCATCTTCAACATCCTGGTGATCCCAGCACTGTCCGGCATAGCGACCAAGACTCCGGTGGAGGCCAACCGCACACTCGTGTACAAGGAGGCACAGTTTTACATGCTGGCCGTGTCCGCACTGGTGATTACGTTCGCTCTTGCAGTCATCTACTTCCCAATCGACGGTGGGACAGAACTCGACGGACGGATAACACGTCCGCTCGCACTGGTACCGTTGCTCCTGTACGTTCTGTATCTGTTCATCCAGTGGCAAGACGTCGGGGACCACGAGAGCGAGGAGAGTGTCGACGACGTAGCTGTGCTCCGCGAGTGGGGGCGATTGTCAGCCGGATTGCTCGTCATTCTCGTCGCTGTCGAGTTACTCGTGGGGGCGATCACGGGGCTGAACGCGACCTTCGGAATACCGGAGTTTCTCGCTGGCGTGACCATCCTCGCTGCTGCGACGAGTCTCCCCGACGCACTGGTCAGTGTCCGGGCAGCACGCGGTGGGAGGGGCGTCACGAGTCTCGGGAACGTTCTCGGGTCGAACACATTCGATCTCCTGGTGGCCATCCCTGTCGGGGTCCTCATCGCCGGGAGCGCCCCGGTTTCGTTCACCATCGCAGCACCCATGATGGGCATCTTGACCCTCGCCACGATTCTCCTGTTCACAGTACTCCGTACTGGTCTGACCCTGACGTCGGTCGAGTCGTATACGCTACTCGTCGCGTACCTGATCTTCATCGGGTGGGTCGTCGGCGAGACTGTCGGTCTGTTCGGACTGATCAGAGTGTGAGGGTCCGTGCGAGTCCAGTTCGTCATACTGTCGGCTATAACTTCGTGAAGATATTCGGCACCCCGGGGTGCCGATACTGCTCACGGGCTTATAGCCGACAGTATCACTGCTCTCGTCCGAGTGCCGGCGCGAAAGCCGAGAGCGAGGTCCGCGGGGATGGGCGGCGGAGCAGATGTCGATCACCGGGGATCGTCCGCTCGCCGACAGAGTCGAGACGGTCGGGCCCAAACCCGGCGTCTCGCAGTGTCTGCTCGGTGCGATCGCGATCGCGCGGTGACCGGCGTTCGCCGGACGTGAGACCGAAATGACAGCGTACGAGAGGGCGGCAACCCGGTCCGGGACCCGTTCGTTTTTATCCCGGCGGTGGATGGAACCCACAATGACAGGTCACTCCCTCGCGGTCAACGTTCCCCGCGGCGAGTTCGCGTTCTCCCAGCGGCCGGAGACCGACCAGGCCTTCGAGAACGCACTGGCGAAAGCCCGCGCCGGGACGCGTCTCACAGTCGCCGACGGGATCGAACTCCTCACGACCGGGACCGACAGCGACGGCGTCGACCGCCGCCGCAAGGAACAGGTCCTCGAGGCCGCCGACCGCCGCCGCGCCGAGGTCGTCGGCGACGAGGTGACGGTGGTCGCCAACCTCAACAACAACGTCACCACCGCCTGCAACACGGGCTGTCTGTTCTGTAACTTCAAGGACCGCTCCGATCAGTTCCTCGCCGAGAACGACACCGACCACCCGGGCTTTACCAAGACGCCCAGCCAGTCCCGGGACATCGTCGAGCGCGCGCTGGACCGGGGCGTCTACGAGGTGACCTCGGTGTCGGGTCTCCATCCCGCGTTCGCGCTCGACGCCGAACACCGCGAGGTGCTGGAGGCGAGCACTCGTGGCGACCGCAACTACAAACCGCCCGAACGCTACGAGGTCGACCCCGGGAACTACTGCGAACAGATCCGCGCGATGGACGTCGGCGGCGTCCACGTCCACTCGATAACACCCGAGGAAGCCTACCACGCCCGTCGGGGGACCGACTGGTCCTACGAGGAAGTGTACGGCCGACTGGCCCAGGCCGGTCTCGACTCGGTGCCGGGGACCGCCGCCGAGATTCTCGTCGACGAGGTGCGCGAGGTGATCTGTCCGGGCAAGATTCGCTCCGAGGAGTGGGTCGAGGCGATGGAGGCGGCCGCGGCGGTCGGCCTGCCGATGACCGCGACCATCATGTACGGCCACGTCGAGAACGAGGCCCACCGCGTCCGTCACCTGGAGGTCATCCGCGACCTGCAGGACCGCACCGGCAACATCACCGAGTTCGTCCCGCTCTCCTTTGTCCACCCGGACACGCCACTCCACGAACGCGGCATGGTCGAGTCCGGCGCCACCCGCCACGAGGACGAACTGATGATCGCCGTCTCGCGGCTCTTCCTGGACAACGTCGAGCACATCCAGTCCTCGTGGGTGAAGTACGGCGACGCCGAGGGGCTGAAGATGCTGACCTGTGGCGCCGACGACTTCATGGGAACGATCCTCTCCGAGGAGATCACGAAGCGCGCGGGCGGGGACTTCGGCGAGTATCGCTCTTTCCGGGAGTACGTCGACATGATCACCGCCATCGGGCGGGTGCCAGTCGAGCGCTCGACTGACTACACCGAGCGACGCCGGATCGACCCCGAGGAGACGCCCATCGGTCCCGAACTCGGCCCGCGTGCGGACGGGACCCCGCTCGTCGAGTGAGCTACACCGTAGGGGCGCCGTCCTCGACGACCGCCCGGTAGCGCCTCCCGGCCTCGCTCTCGCTCGTCAGCGCGTCGCGGATCCGTCCCGAAATCCACGCGTTGCCGGCCGCCCCGCCCCCGGGTGCCACCGCGGGCGTCCCGTCGAAGGGCTCGCTCCTGCACTCCGCGGGCAGGAACCGCTCGTAGACCGGAAGTCGCTCGCGCAGGGGGACGCCCGCGTGGTCGGCAATGTCCCGGAGCGACTCGAGGGCCGGCCACGCGTAGTCGGGGTTGATGTGGTCGTCGGTCACCGGCGAGACACCGCCCAGGTCGTCGATGCCACAATCCACGACCTCGCGGGCCGGCGCGAGGTTCGGCGGGACCTGCACCGACACCTCCCCGGGGAGGCCGGCACGCGCCATCGCCACGGCACGCCGGAGTGTCGACAGGTCGGGCGAGCCGCCGTGCCAGCGCTCGTTCTCGGCGACCGGCTGGACGATGACCTCCTGGATGTGCCCGTACCGCTCGTGCATCTCCCGTATCGCGAGGAGACTCTCGGCGCGGTCGCGCCAGTCCTCGCCGATACCCACGAGGATGCCTGTCGTGAACGGGACGCCGAGTTCGCCAGCGACACGGAGCGTGTTGAGCCGCTGGCCCGGCGACTTGACACGCGGCCCGCTGTGGGCGGCCACGTCCGCGGTCGTCTCGAGCATCACACCCATGCTCGCGTTGACGTCCGCGACGGCGGCCATCTGTTCGCGCGTCTGGTCGCCCGGGTTCGCGTGAGGGAGCAGTCCCTCCGCCAGCGTGAGTTCGCAGACCTCCCGGAGGTAGGTGTGGATCGAGTCGTGACCCCACTCGGCGAGCTGGTCGTGGATCGCCGTGTAGCGGTCGTCGGGGTCGTCGCCGAACGTGAACAGGGCCTCGGTACATCCGGCCTCGGCGCCCGTCTGCACGACGTCGCGGACGTCCGCGGGCGACATGAGCGTCGCCTCGCCCGGCGGGTCGAAGTACGTGCAGTACGTGCAGGTGTACCGGCACGCCGTCGTCAGCGGGACGAACACGTTCCGACAGAAGGAGAGTTCGTCTGCCGACTCGACGTCCCCGGGAGTGACCGAGAGCAGGCGCTCGACCTCGTCGTCGTCGACCGGAACGTCGATGTCGTACTCGTCGGCGCCGGGGAACACGCCCCACTGTCTACTCCCGACGGGCAAAAAGCGCTCGCTTCGGTCGGGGCCAGTGTTCACTCGCGGGACAGGTCGCTATCGCGCCCACTCGACCATCCGCCGGTAGGTGTCGTCGGTCGCGAGCGCCTCGGTGTCACCGACGAGGACGAGCGCCTTCTTCGCACGCGTCAGCGCCACGTTCACCCGCCGGTAGTCTTCGAAGATCGGACTCTCTAGATCCTCGGTCGCGACAAAGGAGATGACGATCACCTCCCGGCTCGACCCCTGGAACCGGTCGACCGTATCGACCGCGACCCCCTGCGGGACGCGTTTCGTGATTTCGGCGACCTGTGCCCGGTACGGAGCGATGACGCCGACGTCGACCGGCGGGACGCCCGCCTCCAGATACGACCTGACCGTCCTGTCGACGGCGTCTGCCTCGGCGGGGTTGGTGTTGCCCTCTGCCCGGCCGTCGGGGTCGACGAACGCGACCCGCTCGCGCAGGTGTCCCGGCAGCGCCGCCGTGTCGACGCCGGGGAGGTACCCGACCTCCTGTGCGGCGACCGCGCCGGTCGCAGGCCGCAACTGTCCGTCGTAGAACTCCCGCGACGCGAACGCCTGGATGCGCTGGGCCATCCGGTACTGGCGGTCGAGCAACACGCTCGCCTCGGGGTAGGACTCGATCATGCGCTCGAAGAGGCTCCGGCCCAGGTCCGCGACCGCACCGTCCCCGGAGTCGTCGGCCCGGACCACCGGCGGGAGCTGGTGGTGGTCGCCCACGAGCACGAACCGGTCGGCGAGCGTCGTCGCCGCGAGCGTTCCCGGTTCCGTGAGCTGGCCGGCCTCGTCGACGACCGCGGCGTCGAAGGACTGCTCGCGCATGACCCGCGAGCCACAGGACGCTGTCGTCGCCGCCACGACGTCGGCGTCCAGGAGCCGGTCGGCACACGCCCCGGGGTCGCCGGCCGTCTCCAGCCGGTAGGCCTGCATGTCCTCCCGGACGCCGCTCTCGGTGCCCTTCCGGACGATGTCCTCGAATCCCTGGGCTTGCAGCGCCGCCATCGCGTTGTCGACCGCACGGTTGGTGAACGCGGAGAGCAACACCCGATCCCCGCGCTCGACCAGCGCACGGACGATGTGTGCCAGCGTGTAGGTCTTGCCTGTCCCCGGCGGTCCGTGGACGAGTGCGAGGTCCTCGGCCCCGACAGCGAGCCGGATTGCCCGGTCCTGGGCGGCGTTGTTGTCGACGAACGTCGCGTCGACGTCCCGGAACACGGGATCGCGCCGCTCGAAGAGGAGGTCCTTCCACTCCGGGGGCTGTGTCAGGACGGCGTCGTGCAGCGCCGTGAGCATCCGGTCGGTGCTCAGCTCCGAGGGGTAGACGTCGATCCTGCGGAGGTCGACCGGTTCGTCCGCTGTGACGACGACC
>CAYYHG010000103.1:0-10180 GCA_964471665.1 uncultured Halobacteriales archaeon
ATCGTCGAGAACGACGACGGCGTCGTCGAACGGTTCGTCGGCGTCACGCAGGCCGAGGACATCGAGACTGCGCTGGCCGGCGCTGGCGCCTGATTTGCCCCAGAAACCCGATGTGAACACGCTCAACGCGAGCAACAGCGTCGGCATCGACCTTGGCATCCCCAACTACATCCACACAAGCGATGGAAAGACCGTGGATTGGCTTGACCTCGAAGACGAATACGACCGACTCCGACGCGAACAACGCAAACTCTCACGGACGGAGAACGGGTCGAACAACTACGAAAAACAACGCCTGAAGGTCGCTAAGGTCAAGCGGCATATCCGCCGGAAGGTGCTGGATTACCAGCACAAGATTATACCGGTCGACGTAAGCCCTGATACTTTCAGCCGGGAACGTCTGGCTGAGAAGTATCAAAAGTTACGTCGACCGGTATACGACGTGGCTCGTCCGTGAGTACGACGCCGTGTTCGTTGAGGACTTGGACCTGAAGGGGATGCTTGAAGAGGAGGGGAATGCACGGAACAAGCAAGATGCAGCGTGGCGGCAGTTCATCACGCTGTTGGAGTACAAGGCGGAATTGTATGGGACGCACGTCAAGCAGGTGAGAGCACAAGGCACCACCAAAGAGTGCGCGGCGTGCGGTGTGGAGACGGCGAAGCCTATCTGGGTGCGTGAACACTCCTGTCCGAGTTGTGGGTTCGAGACGGACAGAGACGCGAATGCGGCGATGAACGTTCTTCAACGCGGCTTTTCTGAAACTAGGGCTGGGATGGCCCGAAGACACGCCCGTGGAGACTGTGACCGCTACGGACACCGCTGACCTTCAGCGTGTGTCTGCAAGTCACGTCGTGGAAACGGGAAGCCTCGGGGCTTGACCCCGAGGCGATTCACCGGAACACTGTTGACCCGTTCGGCTCCAGGTAGGGATATGCACGTCGTCGTGAACGCAGCGATGAGCGCCGACGGGAAACTCTCGACGCGCGAGCGCGAACAGGTCGAGATCAGCGAGCCCGCGGACTTCGACCGCGTCGACCGACTGCGCGCGGAGAGCGACGCTGTGATGGTCGGCGTCGGGACTGTGCTCGCGGACGACCCGTCACTGACGGTCAAACGGCGGGAGTTGCGCGAACGGCGCCGCGAGCGGGGTGTGCCCGCCAACCCGGCCAGGGTCGTCGCGGACTCCCGGATCCGGACGCCGCCGGACGCCGCGGTGCTCGACGACACGGCCGGGAGCTACCTGCTCGTCAGCGAGGCCGCGCCCGCCGATTTCCTCGCGAGCATGCAGGACAGCGGCGCGACGGTCGTCGTGGCCGGCGAGGACCGCGTGGACATCCCCGCGGCGCTCTCAGAACTCGAATCCGAAGGGATCGACCGGCTCATGGTCGAAGGCGGGGGCGAACTCATCTTCTCGCTGTTCGCGGCGGGGCTGGTCGACCGGCTTTCGGTGTACGTCGGCTCGGTGGTCGTCGGCGGGCGCGAGGCGCCCACGCTCGCGGACGGCGATGGGTTCACCGGCGAGTTCCAGGATCTCCATCTGTCGTCGGTCGAGCGCCTCGACTCCGGCGTCGTCCTGGCCTACGAGGTCAGTGAGAGTGGCCGGTGACCTCGCCGTAGGTCTGTCCGAACCGCTCCTCGAAGAGTTCCATCGTCAGGTCCTCCGTGGCCTGCAGGTCCTCGCTGACCTCGCCCTGGCTGTGGTGGACGATGCCGTGGGCCTGCTGTGCGAGTCCGAGCATCGCCAGGTCTCCCACGACCGACGTGATCGATTCCTCGTCCTCCGCCAGCAGGTCCGCGAGCCCGACTGGGACTTCGAGTTCGTCGCTGTCCGCGTCTGACTGGAGTTGCACCGTAACAGTATCGTCTGCCATGCTCTTGCTTTGCGAGGACTGGATAAAGTGCCTGTGGAAATGTGTGGATCCGCTGGACGACCGAGGCACGGACGGTTGGACTCATCTCCACGTCGGTATAACCGTCCCTATCAGTCGTCGGACTCGGCGGGCGTGGCGCCGGCCGACGCGGCGGTTCCGACAGGGATTCCCTCCAGGTACTCGTCGGCGTCCATCGCGGCCTTGCACCCCATCCCGCCGGCGGTCACGGCCTGCTGGTAGTGGTGGTCGACGACGTCGCCGGCTCCGAAGACGCCCGGCACGTCCGTCTTCGTCTGGCCGCCGCCCTCGCCGCCCTGCGTCTCGATGTAGCCCGCCTCGTCCATCTCTACGGCCGTGTCCTCGAGGTACCCGGTGTTGGGGGTGTGTCCGATTGCGAGGAAGACGGCGCCGACGTCGAACTCGAAGGTATCGGTCCCGGGGTCGTCGAGGTTCTCCTTGGGATAGCCCTCCTCGTTCTGGGCGAGCACGACGTGGTCGACACCGTCTTCGGGCGAGCCGTGGATCTCCAGGAGTTCGGTGTTGCGCATGATTTCGACCTCGCCGGCCTCGGCTTTCTCCTGGACGCGGTCGGTCCAGTAGTCCTCGGCGCGGAAGTTCTCGCGGCGGTGGGCGATGTGGACGGTGTCTGCGAACTTCGTGAGGAACGTGGCCTCCTCCATGGCGGCGTCGCCGCCCCCGACCACGAGCATGTCCTCGCCGCGGAAGAACGCGCCGTCGCAGGTCGCACACGTCGAGACGCCGTAGCCCATCAGTTCGTCCTCGCCGGGAACCCCGAGGGTGCGAGCGCTCGCACCCGAGGCGGCGATGAACGCGTCACACGTGTACCGGTCGCCGCTGGTGAGTTCGACCTCGAATGGACCGGCGTGCTCGCCCGGCCCCTCGCCGGTGGGACGGACGTCTGCCACGACCCCGTGATCGATCTCCGCGCCGAACTGGGTGGCCTGGTCTTTCATCTTCTGGACCAGTTCCGGCCCGCTGATACCGTCCGGGAAGCCCGGGTAGTTGGCCACGTCCGTCGTGAGCGTCAGCTGGCCGCCGGGTTCGTCGCCTTCCAGGACCAGCGGTTCGTTGTTCGATCGTGCGGCGTAGACCGCGGCCGTCAGACCCGCGATTCCCGATCCGGCGATCACGAGTCGCCGATGTTCGACTGTCTCGTCTGTCATACCTACGAGTTGGCTACCGGAGGGTTTGTAGATTGTGCTGTCCGACTCCGTCCCTCGCACGTCCCCGAAACGTTTTAGTCCGACTGTGAGGACCGGGGGACCACTCTGGGTGTGCGTACCGGTTCCCGAACGACAGATGTAGGTGGGGATCCCAGTGACGGGTATGGCGGATCTACAGGAGAAGACAGACCGGTACGAGGAACTGCTCGCGGCGGCAGTCGACGCGGCCGACATCGCGCCCCCGGAGGGAACCCCGATGGCCGGGGCCGCCGAGGAGTGTGCCGAGATGGCCCGGTCGTACCTCGAAGACGGGCGTCACTTCCGGGCCGAGGACGACTCAGTGAACGCGCTGGCGGCCTTCTCGTACGGCCACGCGTGGCTGGACGCCGGGGCGCGCGTCGGTCTGTTCGACGTCCCCACGGACGGGGACCTGTTTACCGTTACCGGGACCCGACCGTAGCGGCGACGACTCATAGTGATTGCTGTACCGAATTCCCGTTTCGACCGCGTTGCGTCCTGCGGTCGATCCGGTAATGGCTTACAGCAATCAGTATCACAGATCCGCCCCGACGGCGTCGGCGACCGAGTCGAACCCGTCCCGTTCGAGCAACTCCAGGAGGCCGCGGTTGATCTCGTGTGCGAGCGAGGGACCCTCGTAGACCAGCCCGGTGTAGAGCTGGACGAGGCTGGCCCCGGCACGGATCTTGCGGTAGGCGTCCTCGGCGGAGGCGACGCCGCCGACGCCCACGACCGGCACGTCGACACGCTCGGCGACGAAGCGGACCGTCTCCGTCGCGCGCGCCTCGATGGGAGCGCCCGAGAGCCCGCCGTCCTCGACGCGGTTGGGCGACTGCAGCGACCCGGGGCGGTCGGTGGTGGTGTTCGTCGCGACGACGCCGTCGAGGCCGAGATCGCGGACGACCGCCAGCGCGTCCGCCACGGCGGGTTCGGGCAGGTCCGGCGAGAGTTTCACCAGCAGTGGGGCCGCGCCAGCGTCGACCAGTTCCCCGAGGATGGCGGTCAGCGACTCCCGGTTCTGCAGTTCCTCGAACCCCTGGGAGTTGGGACAGGAGACGTTGACAACGAAGAAATCGCCTCCCTCGGCGACGCGCTCGTAGGTCCACCGGTAGTCGCTGGGCGCCATCTCCGGTGTGACGTGTTCGGTCTTGGCGATGTTGACACCCACCGGGACGTCGACGTCGGTCGCAAGGAGGCGCTGTCCCACGGCGTCGGCGCCCTCGTTGTTCAGCCCCAGGCGGTTGATCAGGGCGCGGTCCTCGCGAAGCCGGAAGAGACGCGGGCGGGGGTTGCCCGACTGTGGCTCGGCGGTGACACCCCCGACCTCGACGAACCCGAACCCCAGACACGCGAGTGCGGCCGGGACCTCGGCGTTCTTGTCGAACCCGGCGGCGACGCCGACGGGACTCGGGACTTCCTGGCCGAAGACCCTCGTCGCCAGGCGGTCGTCGCGGACTGCGTAGCGAGCAGCGAGGACCCGCGAGAGTGGCGTCCGCTGTGCCATCCGGAGAAGGCCGTGTCCGACTGCGTGTGCCGTCTCGGCAGGAAGCCGAAACAGGAGCGGTTTCGCGATGTCGTAGACGGTCGGCATGGGATCGACCCAGCCTCAGAAGTCGTGTTCGACGTCTTCTTGATCTGCTTTCTGGATGATGATCTTGTTGTCGCGCACGCGGACGAAGACTTCGTCGCCGATGTCCATGCCCGCAACGGCGAGTTCGTCCTCGTGGAGATTGATGTGCACGTTGTGGTACTCGCCGTCCTCGTCTTTCGCACCACTCGGACTGAGTTTCTTCTTTCTGACCATCGCGCTACCTAGCCCTGCATCCCCGGAGGATCCACTTAAGTCTACCGTGGCGTGAACGACGGTATCCGACAGACGGTCATACTGCCGGTCATAAGCCCGTGAGTAATTTCGACCCCCCGTGGGGTCGAATATCTCCACGTAGTTATGACCGGCAGTATCACTCCGTGTGTGCGGGGTGACCGACGAGGAGGGCCACGACGTTGCACGCGAGCAGGACGACGAAGGCCTGCGTCTGGGTCCACGACTCCAGTCCCGTCGCGAGCAACGGGAGATGGAGGAAGGGCAACACGATTGCGGCCCAGAACGCGATCCTGTGCACCGGCCACAGGAGTGCCTGGACGAGCGACACGTCGCCAGCGGGGAGGGACGGCAGGTCGGTAATGGAGGGAGTCGACATCTTGGATTACCTCAATCCATAGTCAACACCCCTACCCTCATATAGGTACGAGAGCCTTCGATCAGTTTCGACGCATTTCACGACGAGACCGGCGCGACCGGACGTTTTACAACGCTCTAAAATTCTTTTAGACGTTTTACCGGGCGGTCTGAGTCTGTCTGAGTCTTCCACGTCACCCTCGACGCGACGGTCACTCGACGTAGCCGAGGTCCCGCAACCGCTCCTTGGCTTCCTGGCCCATCTCCTCGAGCACGTCGTCGTCGCGGTCGACCGACTTCCACTCGCCCCCGAGGTGGGTCTCGAACGCCGACAGGGCGGCCTCGGCGTCCGCGACCGCAGGGTCGTCACCGTCGGCGAGGTTCTCCCGTTCGTCGGGGTCGCGGTCGAGCCGGTAGGCCTCGTCGGCGATCCGCTCGTTGCGTATGTACTTGACGTCCGGCCGGCGAGCGGCCCGCATCCGCGAGTAGAACCGGGAGTCGTCGTCGATGTCGATCCCTGCGGAGGCGGCGACGGATTCGATCTGGTTGAGTTCGACCAGCGGCCGGTGGTACTCGACGAACGCGTACTCCCCGCCGCCGGGAACGTCCTCGAGGTCGCGGTACGCGTCGGCGAGCAGGGACCGCCGCCGGTCGAGCGGGACGCCGCGGCTCTCGACGCCCGTCGCGTCGAGAACGGTGTGATAGAGGTCGTGAAGTTCGACCCCCGTGTCGTCTCTCCCGGGTTCGAGGTCGGGGTGGTCGACCAGGAGCGGGACGTTCACCAGCGGCTCGTAGATTCCGAACTCGTGGCCGTAGAGGTCGTGCTCGCCGTGGAGTTCGCCGTGGTCCGAACAGACCACGACCACCGTCTCCTCCCACAGCCCCGCCTCCCGCAGATGGGCAAACAGCCGGCCGAGCTGGTCGTCCATGTGCCTGATCTCGGCGTCGTAGAGCCCGCGGATCGACTCCCACTCCTCTTCGTCGACCGTCTCGACTCCGGCGTTGAACGCCGTCGCGCTCTGGGCGACATCGGCCGAATCGACGCCGGGCGCAAACTGGTCTGCGTACTCCGCCGGCGGGTGGTAGGGCTGGTGGGCGTCCATGAGATTGATGAAGGCAAAGAACGGGTCTCCGGACTCCGTGGATCGGGTCACGAAGTCGATGGTGCTGTCGACGACGGCCGGCGTCTTGGAGTCCTCGCCCTCGCCCGAGGCGAGCCGGCTGTGGATCGCGGCGCCGGCTTCGACGATCCGGTCTGCGACCCCCCGCAGGCGGTCGCTGTCGTTGATCGCCTTCCAGGCGCCGGCCAGCGGCCCGGCGAGGAAGTCACCCGGCATCACTGCGAAGAAGTTGTCCCGGTCGTCGAACCCGTCGGTCAGGCGCGTGTAGGGCGTGATCCAGGCGTTCGAGGAGTAACAGGCCGTCGCGTACCCGGCCGCCGAGAGCGTCTCGGCGAGCGTCGTCGCGCCCTCGAGGTAGGGATCTTCCTGCGTGGCGCCGTGTTCGCTCGGATACAGTCCCGTGAACATCGAGGCGTGTACGGGCAACGTCCACGGTGCGGGCGTGACGGCCTGCTCGTAGACGCGGGCCTCTCCGGCGAACGCCGCCAGAGTCGGCGACGTCGGCCGGTCGTACCCGTAGACCGGCAGGTGGTCCTTCCGGACCGTATCCAGGACGACAAAGAGAACGTTCGGTCGGTCGGGGGTCATACTATCCCCGACCGCCTCCGGGGATAAATGCTTTCAGAAGGGCGCTTCCGGTCCCTCGTCGTCCTCGACGTCGCCGCCGCGGGTCTCGCCGGGGAAGGAGGGACTCGAGCCGCCGGCACCGCCGGCCATTCCCTCGCCGCCGTCCATGCCGGTCGACGCGTTGACCGTGTCGAGTTCGGGAATCTCCTTGGTCATGCGTGTCTTGATCGCCTGGATGGTCATCGGCGAGATGCCACAGCCCGAACAGGCACCCCCGAGCTGGATGGTGACGGTGCCCTCTTGCCGGTCGAGGTGCTGGATTGCCGCGCTGCCGCCGTGCATCTGGATCTGCGGGAAGTTCCGCCGCAGGAAGTTCGTGATCCGCTCGCGCAGTTCGTCCTCCGGATCTTCGGTTTCCGTGCTCATACCGACCCGTATACAGCCTGCGGGCTTAGGCCTTTGGGCTCGCAACGAATATTCCCGGCCGGCACCGACGGGGAGCGCCTGGTTCCGGGACTGTCGTCGTGCTCGCGCTCACGCTCACGCGAACCCGAACACGGTACGCAGTTCGGCCTCTATCTCCTCGACGTACCGGTCGAGGACGGTCGCTGCCCTCTCGTCGTCGACGATCACTCCCGAGAGTCT
The DNA here is from genome assembly GCA_964471665.1 of uncultured Halobacteriales archaeon. Taxonomy (GTDB): domain Archaea; phylum Halobacteriota; class Halobacteria; order Halobacteriales; family Haloarculaceae; genus SW-9-67-25. The sequence continues at coordinate 7,587 of CAYYHG010000103.1, forward strand.
GTCGGCGGGTTCGTCGGGCAGTTCGATCCGGAACCGGCCATCCCCGTCGTAGAACGGTTCGCTCTCGGCGAGGACCTGCTGGTCGATGGCGTGGACCAGTTCCGAGTCGTACGCGTCGTTCATCGTCTCGAAGGCCTGCCGGTAGGCCCGCTGCAGTTCCGCGAAGTAGTGTTCGTACTTGTCCTCGAACTTGTCGGCGAATTCGTCGCTGTTCTCGGGAATATGCGGTTGTCCGCCTTCCGAATCGGTCATGGGACCACTAACGGGGCACCATCATATATTTCACTCGTCTGCGTCGACGTTCTACACCGGACCCGAACTCGGCCCGTCACGACGGCTACAGAGCCTGCCGGCAGTATCACGCCGACCGTCGTACACTCACTTCGAGGTCGTGTGCGACCGCCACTCGGTGAGAAGGGTCGGCACGATAACTCCGACTCCCAGGAGAATCAGGGCCTGTATTGCTGTACTCTCTGTGATCGTTCGTGCTGCGAGCCAGAGACCAACCGCGAGTATCACAAAGACCGCTGTCACCGTCGTCTCCGAACGAACCATGGCAGATCTCTCTTGCCAGGCTACATAAGCGCAGAGCCAGTGTTTCAGGGAGGGAAACAGGCCAGCGGGCCTTATTCCCGGCCGCCCCGATCGTTTCTCGTATATTTGATGAAAATAGCACTCTTGGGCACGAATATGCGCTGTTCCCGCCGTCACGTCCTCCAGCTCCTCGGCGCGTCCGGAGTGGTCACCGCGACCGCCGGGTGCCTGAGTTCTGGCAGTCTCGACGAGTATGCGCTCGTTGCAACCGAACTGGACCTGTCGTCGATCGAGCCGCCACACCTGTGGCCCGATCCGACGGCCATCGAAGCGACCACGCGGGTCGACTTCACCGACGGAACGAAAACGCAGTACGTCTCCGAACTGTTCGAGACCGGCAGTGTTACAGTCCAACAGTGGCCGCTCGTGTGGCGGGAGCCGTGGGGAAAAGACACGGTGCCGCGCCCGACCTTCCTCCAGCGGGACGACACCTTCTACGAGGTCCGGGTCACCGAAGAGCGGTCTCTCGAGCGCGAGCGGTGGCACTTCGCGGTCGAACGGATCGACGAGACACCGCCGGACGACGCGACGGTCGAACGCGCTCCCTTCGATCTCTCGACACAGGACGAGCGGGTGATCGAGGCAGCGCTCGACGCGGTCTACGCGGACAACGATGGCTTTCTCGGCGAGCCCGAATTCGACGACCGACAGACCGTCGAGTACCACCAGGGGCTCGACGCCGAGGCCAGCGAACTCGTTCCATCACCAACCTTCGACTTCCTCCAGGAGGGCGACGATCACTTTCGACCCGTCGCAGATCGACGGACTGTCCGTGTCCCGGAGTGGACATACACCATCGACGAAGTCGCGGACACACGAGAGGAGTTCACCGAGTACGCGAGGAAGGCGGTCGTGGCACACGACCTGCGTTCCAGCGACCTCTCGGAGTCCGCTCGTGGCGTGATAGACGACGCTGTCAGCGAGGACCCTCGCCGCTACGAGGAGGGCGCACCGCCCTCGGACGAACTCTCCGAGGTCCTGGAGGCACTCGGCGTCGCCGGTGATCTCCAGCCGATAGACAGCTACGACGACCGGGTTGATTTCGACGGCGTCGTCGCCGAGTATCGATCCGCTTTCTATCGGTTCAGTCTGATCGTGACGCCGTGACCGGGTGTACCGGAACGGACGACAGCGAGTCGAGCGGGCGCGGACAGACAGACTCATGCCAGTGCAGTCAAAGCAGGTAGCATGCGTCTTTTCTGGCACCAGCGTGACCTTCGCGTCCCGGACAACAGGGGACTCGCCCTGGCGGCGACGGAGGAACCGACGCTGCCTGTGTACGTCGTCGACACCGATCTGCTGAAACAGATCGGCAAGCGACAGCGTGCCTTTCTGCTGAACGGCGTTCGGAAACTGAAGCTGCGGTACCGGAAACTGGGCTCTGATCTGCTCGTCTGCCCCGGCACACCGGCCGAGACACTCGGAACGCTGGTCTCGGAGTACGGCGCCGACAGGGTGTACTACAACCGCCACTACCGTCCGGCCCGCCGGAATCGCCAGCGAGCGGTCAGCGACGCGGTACCGACGAAAGCCGTCACGGACCTCGTGTTGGTCGACCCGGAACGGCTGGCCTCGCAGTATCCGAACCACAGCCAGTTCTACAACGACTGGCAGGACGAACACAAGCTGACGCCGTTCGACGTTCCCGGGGAAGACGGGCTCGTCTCGATCAGCGACGACACCGGACCCCCGACGATCACGGCCGACATCGACCTCCCGGAGGCCGGCTACCCGGCAGCGCGGGACCGGTACGACCAGTTCCTGGCCGCCGGTGTCGAGAGCTACAACGACACCCGCGACGACATGCGGCGGGCAGTCGAACAGCCAGTCGGAGCCGTGTCACGGCTCTCGCCGTACATCGCAGCAGGGATGCTCGGGATCCGGGAAATCTGGGCCGACGCGAGCGAGCGGTACGAGGCTGCCCGTGGCAGCGCACGGAAAAACATCGACAAGTTCCGGTACGAGCTCTCCTGGCGGGAACAGAACTACCACCTGCTGTA
>CAYYHG010000104.1:0-10115 GCA_964471665.1 uncultured Halobacteriales archaeon
GACCTCCCGGTTATCAGCCGAGCGCTCAACCTGACTGAGCTATTGGCCCGGGCCGGGCGCGTTCGGGTGTATCCGGCATGCACTGTTAAGCGTTACTCATCACTCGCGGTCGTCGACGTCGTAGGCGTCCTCGTCGAGGTCGTAGGTGTCGTCGTCCGGACCGGTGCCGGGACCGGGATCCGACGCGCCAGGTCCAGGAACACCCTCCTCGTCGGGGAACCCGCCGACGTAGACGTTTCCGGTGACGAATCCGCTGGATTTGGCGTCCGCGTACGGGACGACCACCCACTTCTTGACTGCCAACCGGATGGGATAGCGCGTCGGTGGCAAAACGAGCAGGAATCCGACGATGTCAGTGACCAGCCCCGGCGTGAGGAGGGTGACGCCCGCGACCAGCAGGAGGGCGCCGTCGAGGAGTTCGTCGGTCGGGAGGTCCCCCTGGGCGGTCTTGCGCCGGATCTTGCGCATCGTGTGCCGTCCCTCTGCGCGGACCAGCAGTAACCCGACCAGCGCGGTCAGCACCACCGCGAGTACCACGACCTGCCACCCGACCACACCGATCAGCACCGCCAGCAACATCACATCGAGCAACGGGATCAACAACAGGACGGCGATGACCCGGAGCATACCCTCTCTTTTTATTGCTGCCTCAAACCCCTTTCGAGGTTCACCAGCAGTCTCGGGCAGACGTCTTATCCCGAGCAGTCACGTAGCCGGAGTATGGACGCGGACCCGACGCGAGTCGAGTGGCGAGAGTGGGACGCCGAGGCCTTCGAGGTCGCAGAGCGGACTGGCAAGCCCGTCCTGGTGGCGCTGGTGACGGCGTGGTCCGCGGAGTGTCGCGAGATGGACGCGTCCACCTACGCCGACCCGCGGATCGCCGCGAACGTCAACGACGGATTCGTCCCAGTCCGTGTCGACGCCGACCGCCAGCCCTCCGTGCGAGAGCGGTACAACATGGGCGGATTCCCCTCGACGGTGTTTCTCACGCCTGGCGGGCGCGTGCTCACGGGCGCGACGTTCCTCGGCCCCGAGGGGTTTCGCGGGATTCTGGACAGCGTCCGTCGCACCTGGGACGGCACGGGCGAGGACGCAGGCTCAGTTCCCCGCGCGCTCAGGCACGCCGATCCGCCGGGCGGGACTGTAGACGCAGGCGTCGAGGAGCGCATGGTCGAGCAGCTGCTCGCAGCCTACGACGACGAGTTCGGCGGCTGGGGGACCGACGTCAAGTTCCCCCTGCCCCGGACGGTGGAGTTCGCACTGGTTCGGGCCCGCGACCAGGCCACCCGGACGCTGGAGGCAATCCAGACACACCTGCTGGACACCTACGACGGCGGCTTCTACCGGTACGCGCGCAACCGCAACTGGCGGAACGCAGCCAGGGAGAAGTTGACCGACGAGAACGCCGCCCTGGTGCGGGCGTTCGCCCACGGCTACCGGTACACCGGCGAAGAAACCTACCGCGAGGCCGCCGAGTCGACCGTCGAGTACCTCACGACCGACCTCTGGACCGGCGACGGTTTCGCTGCCAGCCAGGGCGGGGACGAGAACTACTTCAGGCTGGAGCCGACAGAGCGGGAGGCAGCCGACCCGCCGCCGGTCGACGACACCGTCTTCGCAGACCGTAACGGCCTCGCCGCCGACGCACTCCTGACCTACGCCGCCTACACCGACGACGAACAGGCGATCCGCTACGCCGAACGCGCGCTGTCCGCCGTCCGCGAGCGTCTCCTCGATGGCGGTCGGGTGGCCCACTACGCTGGCCCCGAGGCACCCTTGGGACTGCTGGTCGATCAGGCGCGGGTCCTCGCAGGTCTGACGACGGCCTGGCAGGTCCGTGGCGATCCCGGTCCCGCCCGCGCAGTCGCTGACTGGACGATCGAACACCTCCGGGCCGACACCGGTGCCTTCCAGGATGGGCCGCTCGAGGGCCCCGGATTCTGCGACCGACCGCTCTACCCGCTGGATACGAACGTCGAGATGGCCGACGCGCTGCTCGAGTTCGGCCTGCTCTCGGGTGACGACCGCTACCGGGAGATCGCACGCGAGGCCGTTGCAGCCTTCGGGAACGCCGCCGACCGGATGGGCGTCGAAGTGGCCGGCTACGCGGCGACAACCGCCCGCGTCCTCCGTCCCCGGACCGTCGAGGTCTGCACGCCCGCGGGGACCGACCTCCACCGTGCCGCACTCCGGCTGGCGGACCACGAAACCGTCGTGGTGCCCGGGGTGGAGGGGTCCGACAGCCAGGCCCGTCTCGTGTCCGACGGACACGTCGAGGACGCTGCCGACTCGCCGGCAGGACTCGAAGCGGTACTCACGGGCGAGAACGCCGACGGATAGCTCCCGTCCACACACGAGTCGACCCGGTTACACCGAGTTCAGCAACGCTTTACCGCCCTTCGGTCGATGTCGGACCCGCGTGGCGACGAGCAACCGGAAGAGGATGGCACACGACAACCACCGCGACGGGGCGGGACAGAGCCTCCGGAAACTGGGGTTTGTCGCCGCCGTCAACTTCGGCGGATTCGTCATCGAACTCGCTGGAGGAGTCGGTATCCTCCTCGTTCCGATGGTCGGGGTTCTCCTCTTCGAATCCTACCAGCGGTATCTCTCCCCGGTCGAGATCAACACGCGAATGACAATTACACGACGATTCATAACTGTACACGTGAGAGTAGTGTACTGTCAAAAAGACAGCGACGGAGAGACTCCTCCCAGAGCGTTCGTTCGGCAGTCCAACGGGCACTTCGGCGTCGCGGGGCACGGACCGGGGCGGCACAGTCGAGGGCCCGGGCAGCGGCCAAAGAAACAATATTTACTACGATGCTGTACCAACGGAGACGTATGTATCGGGTCACCGTGCTAGACGATTTCGTTGCACAGCACTTTCTGACCGTGCCTGATCCGCCGCCCGGCGAGGGCGAATCCCACTCTCACCATTTCGAGATCGAACTGGCGTTCCGCGGGCCGGAACTGAACGCGTACGACTACCTCGTCGACATCGACGACGTCGACACCGCGCTGGCCGGGATACGCGAACGTTACGAGGACACGCTCCTCAACGACCTGCCGGAGTTCGAGGGGTACAATCCGAGCGTCGAGCGGTTTTCACGGGTGGTCTGGGACCGGGTGACCGACGAGGTGACCGACGCCACTGTCTCGGAGCTGACAGTGACAATCTGGGAAGACGGCGAAGCCCACGCAGCCTACCAGGCAACCGTCTGATAGTGATTGCTGTAAGCCATTACGGGTCGGGAGTAGCGTTAATGGCCCGGGGGTGCTATGGCGTCGCATGACGCCGTCACTCGACCAGCAAGTAGAGGAGTTTCTCTACGAACTGTCAGAGCAAGGGGTGCCGCCGTTGCACCGGCTGTCGCTGGCGGAGGCACGCAGCACGTACCGCGACATCTGCGTGCCCGACCAGCCACCCGAGGAGAGCACCGCCGTCCGCGAGCACACGATCGAGGGACCGGGCGGAGTGCTCGGACTGCGGACCTACACGCCGGACGCAGCCGGGTCGCGTCCGGCCCTCGTGTTCTACCACGGCGGCGGGTGGATGCTGGGTGGGCTGGACACCCACGACGCACTCTGCCAGGCGCTCGCGGCCGAGGCGGGGGCAGTCGTGACCGCCGTGGACTACCGGCTCGCGCCGGAACACCGGTTTCCGGCGGCCGTCGAGGACTGCTACGCTGCGACGCGGTGGGTCGCCGCCAACGCCGAGCGGCTGGGGGCGGATCCCGGGAGACTCGTGACCTGTGGGGACAGCGCTGGCGCGACGCTTGCCGTGGCCGTCGGGATGCTCGCACGCGACAGAGGGGCACCGGCCATCGACTACCAGGTCCTCGCGTACCCGCCGACAGACCACTCGTTCGACACGGACTCCTACAGGGAGAACGCGCAGGGCTATTTCCTGACCCGCGAGGATATGCGGCGGTTCTGGGGCGGCTACCTCCGCAGCGAGGCCGACGGCCGTCACCCGTACGCGTCGCCGCTCCGGGCGGACCGACTGGCCGGACTGCCACGGACGTTCGTGCTCACCTGTGGGTTGGACCCGCTGCGTGACGAGGGCGGGGCCTTCGCAGACCGCCTCTCGGCCGCCGGTGTGCCGACACGGCACGTCCAGTACGACCGTATGATACACGGGTTCCTGACGATGCTCGCGGATCCGGAACTCGACAGGGCGAGGGAGGGAGTCGAGGAACTCGGCGCGGCGATCCAGTCGGCGACGTGAGCACCTGCCGGCCCAGCAGTCGAATGACCGGAACGCTGACTTTTTTGTGACCGCCCCGGCCACACAGCCACTATGGGATACGTTGTCAGGATGCCGAAACTCGGCCTGGAGATGCAGGAAGGGACGCTCCTCGAGTGGACGGTACAGAAAGGCGAGGAGGTCGCGGAGGGAGACCAGGTCGCGGAGATCGAGTCCGAAAAGAGCGTCGCCGAGGTCGAGGCCCGGGAAGGCGGCGAGCTCCGGCGTGTGTATCTCGAGGTCGACCAGACAGTTCCGCCGGGCACGCCCATCGGCGTCCTCGCCGCGCCGGACGCCGACATCTCCGACCTCGAGGCCGAGGCAGAGGCCGACTTCGCGGAGGAGGCGCCGGAACTGGCTGGCGTCGAGGCCGAGACCGCCGCGCCGGAAGGCGCCGAATCCACCGAGAGCGCGGCGAGCACTGGCGGGAGTGGGGCCGGCGGTACGAGCACGGACACGGGTGCCGGCGCGGACGTGAAAGCCTCGCCGCGGGCCGAGAAGCGCGCGGAGGAGCTGGGGGTCGACCTGGCGACCGTCGAGGGAACCGGACCGCAGGGCGCGATCACGGCCGACGACGTCGAGGCGGCAGCCGAGGCAGAAGAACCCACAGAGAGTGCGAGACCGGCGCCAGCACAGCGGGACGCGGGCGGGATACGGCGGGTCGTGCCCGACGACCTCGCGGCGTACCGGTACGAGCGGGCGACGGCGGTCGCGGACGAGTCGGCGGCCGCGGCGCTGTTCGAGACGACCGAGGCCGTGCGGAGCGCGTTCGAACAGCGGGTGACGATGACCGACGTGCTCGCCGTCGTCGCCTCGGCGGCGCTCGGGGATCACCCGCCTGTGAACGCGACATACGCAGAGGGAACGCACCAGCTCCACGCGTCCCGGAACCTCGCGCTCGTCGTCGGCGTCGAGGGGGACCCGACCGCGGGCGTGATCGCGGACGTCGACGAACTGTCGGTCACGGAACTCGTGGAGGCGCGCCAGGAACTCGGCGGTGCGGAGAACGGAACGGACGCGGTGCCGACGCTCACACTCGCGAACGCCGGGGAGTCCGACTCGGAGGGGCTGCTCGTCAACGAGCCGGCCGTCGCCGCACTTGAGGTCGACCCGACCGGTCAGCGGGCGGTCCCGGCCGGCGACGGCGTGGACCTCGAGCCGCTCGTGAACGCGAGTCTCACCTACGACACGCGGGCCCTGGACGGGGCCGACGCCAGGGCCTTCCTCGAGTCGTTTTTCGACCACGCCGAGCGGGCGTCCGAACTGGTGCTGGGGACGTATCGCGGCAGTGAGTGATCTCACTCGTCCACTGGAGCGACATCGCTGACCAGCGCCTCTGTCTCGCCGGCAGCGTCGAGGACTGCCCGGGGTTCGACGAGCCGGGGACCGTCTGCAACGGGTGTGATCTCGACGGTCGCGTCGACGAGTTCGACCTCGCGTTCCCCGTCAGCGCCGACGACACCGTCCGACACCTCGAAGACCGCGGGCTCGTCCCAGTCGAGGCGGCGATGGTCCCCGATCCCGACCGTCGTCGTCAGTCCGGGGGCGACGAGACCGCGGACTGTCCGGTCGGCGGTGTCGGGATCCGCCAGCCGGACTGCCGTCCCGCCCGGCTCGTCCGGAGCGACGGGAGCGAGACAACCGGCGACCGACGGGAGGCCGATCTCGGCAGGATGGGCCCGGGATACGACCCCGCCGACGAGGTCCGACGGGTCGACGACGGCCCGCGTGCCGACGAAGGACGTGTCCGTGACCTCGACGGCCGCCAGCCCGGTCAGCGTCTTCTCGCCGCTCACGTCCGCCGCGGTCGCCTCGACCAGACCGTGCCGGGTGGTGACCGCGTCCGCGTCGACGAGCCCCGTCGCGACGACCGCGGCGACTGCGCCGGCGACCGTGCCGTCGACCGGGGCCGGCACCACGTTGTTCGTCCCGGTCGAGACCCCGACCAGCGGAACGGGACCGGCTTCGAGCGCGACGTCGCGGGTCGTCCCGTCGCCGCCGAGGACGACCACTGCGTCGGCCGATTCGCGAAAGCGGGCCGCAGCGCGCCGGGAGTCCGCCGCCGTGCCCTCGACCGGTCCGTCGAGTATCTCGACCGCGACGCCCGGCGGGGACTCTTCGAGCGCGTGGCGCGCGACGCCGGCCCTGTCGGGCATGACAGCGACCGACGGCGGGTCCTCGACGGCGGTCAGGCCGTTCAGAACACACTCCGCGACGCGGCGCTTGGCGCGGTTGTCGACGACGCTCGCACCGCCAGTGAGCCGACGGATATCCCGGCCGGCGGCGGGGTTGGCGACGAGTCCGACGCGGACCACGCTACGTGACGCGCCCGATGGCCTCGCGGATCCCCTCGCTGTCGGGCAGCACCTCCTGCTCCAGGGTCGGGCTGAAGGGCATGTGCGTGTCGGGCGTCCCGACCCGCTGGATCGGCGCGTCGAGGCTGTAGAACGCGTTCTCCACGGCGCGGGTCGCGATCTCTGCGTGGACGCCGTAGGACAGTGGGCTCTCGTCGGCGACGACCAGCCGGCCAGTCTTCCCGAGGCTGTCGACGATGGTCTCGGTGTCGAGAGGGTACAGCGACCGCGGATCGATCACCTCGACGCTGACCTCACCCGCCAGGTCGTCTGCCACGCCGAGTGACTCGCCGACGAGGCGCTGGGTCGCGACCACGGTGACGTCCTCGCCCTCGCGCTCGACGCTGGCCTCGCCCAGCGGGGCGACGAAGTCCTCGTCGGTCGGGACCTCGCCCTCCTGTTCGTAGATCATCTTGTTCTCGAAGAGGAACACGGGGTCGTCCGACCGGATGGCGGCCTTCGTCAGGCCCTTCGCGCTCGCGGCGGTACCGGGCGCGACCGCCTTCAGACCGGGGAAGTGGGCGATCCAGGCGTGGACGGTCCCGGAGTGCTGGCTGGCAGCGCCCATGCCGCCGCCCTCGGTGGTGCGGACGGTGACGGGCATCTCGGTCTTCCCGCCGAACATGTAGCGCATCTTGGCCATCTGGTTCATCGTCTGCTCCATCGAGACGCCCATGAAATCGGAGAACATGATCTCCACGACTGGTCGCGTTCCCGTCGCAGCGGCGCCCGTCGCGGCGCCGACGAAGCCCGCCTCTGCGATGGGTGTATCGCGGACGCGCTCCTCGCCGAACTCCTCGAAGAGGTCGCCGGTCACCTCGAGGACACCCCCGAAGCGGCCGACGTCCTCGCCCATCACGTAGACGTCCTCGTCGCGACGCATCTCCTCCCGGAGCCCCTCGCGGATTGCCTCCCGGATGGTCATCGTCTCGGTCTGGTCCGTCGCGAGTTCTGCCTGTGCCGTCATGTCGGGTCACCTCCCTCGTACCCGCCGTCCGCACGGGGACGGGACGCGAACTGCTCGATTTCCGGGACCCGTTCGCCGAACATGTCGTCGTAGGCCTGCTCGGGGTCGGGCGGATCGGCGTCTTTCGCGTACTCCACGGCGTCGGCGATCGTCTCCTCGATCTCGGCCTGCATCTCCTCGAACTCCGCCTCGGTGAGTTCGCCCCGCTCGATCAACCGGTCCCTGAACGAGGCGATGGCGTCGCGCTCGCGCCACTGCTCGATCTCCGCCTCGTCGCGGTAGGGCTGGTGGTCGCCCTCGTAGTGGCCCCGGTACCTGTAGGTCTCGGCCTCGACGAACGTCGGTCCGTCGCCGGCCAGCGCGCGGTCCCGGGCCTGCGAGACGGCCTCGTAGACCGCCGTGACGTCCATCCCGTCGACGGTCACGCCGGGGATGTCGTACGCCTGTGCGGTGTCGCTCAGGTTGTCGACGTTGTGCTGTTTCTCGACCGGCGTGGCCTCGCCGTACTGGTTGTTCTCGATGACGAAGACGGCCGGCAGGTCCCACGTCGCAGCGAGGTTGACGGCCTCGTGGACCTGGCCCTGCGCGACGGCGCCGTCGCCACAGAAGGCGACAGCCACCTGCTCGCGGTCCTGGTAGTCGATGGTCAGCGCCGCACCGGTCGCCAGCGGCGGCCCGGCCCCGACGATACCGTTCGCGCCCAGCATTCCGGCCTCGACGTCCGCGATGTGCATCGAACCGCCCTTGCCGTTACAGTACCCGTCCGCTTTGCCGTACAGTTCGGCCATCATCAACTCCGGGTCCAGTCCCTTCGAGATGCAGTGGCCGTGTCCCCTGTGCGTGCTCGCGACGTAGTCTGTCGGGTCCAGCGCACCGCACGTTCCGACACCGACCGCCTCCTCGCCGATGTACAGGTGTACGAACCCGGGGATGTCGCCGTCGTTGAACCGCTCGGCCGCCTTCGAATCGAACTCCCGGATTAGCACCATTCTGCGGAGTGCCTCGTGGCGTCCCGCTTCTGTTTCCAGGGTGTAGTCAGACATGGTCCGTTCACTGGTAACACTTGCCCCTCCCAAAATTGTAATGATTTATTTAGTGGTACAATTCGGTAATACCGCGCGAGTCCGGAACCGTACTCCTGGCCCACAACTGATCCCGAAGTATTATCAGATGCTTGACGTCGGTTCCCAGCGGGTGAGAACCTGCTGTGTGCTTATTCCTGTCCTCTCCCAACCGTCACACTGATCATGAACCAGACCACTGACGTCGACAGACGCACGGTATTGCGCAGTCTCGGAGCAGTAGCGGTCGCCGGCGCCATCGCCGGCTGTGGTGGTGACGGCGGTGGCGGCGGGAGCGAGGATGGCTCGGACGGGAGCGACGGAGACAGTGGCAGTGGTGGCGTGCCGGGCGACGTCGAGGAGTACCTCTCTGATACGGACAACTTCGACGGCTCGCTCGAGGACGCGACAGGACAAGGCGAGGTGACAGTCCAGACGGGAACCGAGGCCAACGGTGGGAACTTCGGGTTCGGTCCCGCGGCAGTCCGGATCGATAGCGGGACCACAGTCGTCTGGGAGTGGACCGGCGAAGGTGCCTCGCACAACGTCGTTGACGAGGACGGGGCCTTCGAGAGCGAACTCACCGACGAGGAAGGGTTCACCTTCGAGCACACGTTCGAGGACAGCGGCACGGTCCTGTACTTCTGTACGCCGCACAAGGCCGTCGGTATGAAAGGCGCCGTCGTCGTGGAGTGAGCGGTGCGGGAGGCCGACACGGACCGCCGGCGGTTCTATCTGATGATCTTCTCTCTCCCCGCGTCGAACAGCGGTTCCCCCCGAACCGTCGCGTCGTACGTCTCGCCCTCGCAGTGTATCTCGACGCCGGTCCCGGCCTGTGCGTACTCCGCCGGGAGGTACGTGTAGGCGATCGAACTGCCGATCGAGTAGCCGTAGCTCCCTGCCTGCACGTACCCGCGCGGTTCGTCGTCGACCACGACTGGGCGACCGCTCAGCATGATGTCTGCCGATTCGTCCAGGGTGAGCGGGACGACGCGCTTGTCGGCGCCGGACTCCCGGACGCTCTCGAGTGCCGACTTGCCGATGAACTCCGTCTCCATGTCGACGGCGAAGGGCAGACCGGCCTCGAACGGGTCGACGTCGGTGTCGATGTCGGTCCCCCACAGACGGAATCCCTTCTCCAGCCGCATCGACTCCAGTGCCCCGGCGCCCATCGGCCGGACGTCGAGGTCCGACCCGGCGTCCCAGAGCGTGTCCCAGAGCTTCTGGCCGTAGGCGGACGGCGCCCACAGCTCCCACCCCAGCTCGCCGGCGTACGAGACCCGGAGTGCCGTGACGGGCACGTCCCCGACGTAGATCTGCTTCGCGCTGAAGTAGGGAAAGCCCTCGTTCGTGACGTCGGCGTCGGTGACCCGCTGCAGGAGTAGCCGGGAGTTCGGTCCCCACAGCCCGACGGTGCACTTGGCGGACTCCTCGACGGTCACCGACACCGTCTCGGGAGCGTGGTCCTGGATCCAGCCGCCGTG
>CAYYHG010000105.1:0-8444 GCA_964471665.1 uncultured Halobacteriales archaeon
AGCCATTCCCGGATCGACCGCAGGACGCGACGCGGTCGAAACGGTAATTCGTTACTCTCTTTGAGGTTCCACGGCAAGGACCGGTGGGTCCGCGTGGCGGACGACCTTCTCGGTCGTGCTCCCGAGCAGGAACCGGGAGAGCCCGGTTCGGCCGACCGTTCCCATGGCGATCAGGTCGATGTCGTGCTCGTCGGCGTAGTTCACCAGCGTCTCGGCCGGTCTGCCCTCCCGGACCGCCGAGACCGCGTCGAGGCCGGCGTCCCGAACTCGGGCAGTGACGCGTTCGGCGGCGGCTTCCCCCGCCGAATCCAGTTCTGTCAACACCTCGGACGGCATGGTGATCCCGCCGCCGGCGACCGCACCGACGTCGACGACGTGGACGGCGTGGACTCGACCGCCAGACTGTTCGGCGACGGCCACCGCGTGGTCGACGGCCTCGCTGGCGGCCTCGCTGCCGTCGGTCGGAGCGAGAATCTCGTCGTAGCCCTCGACTGGCTGGTCGCCGTCGGTCGCTCGAGTCGTGATCACCGGCGTCTCGGCGAGCGCGAGGACTCGCTCTGCGACACTCCCCACCACGTATCGGGGCAGGCCGGTCCGGCCCTGGGTTCCCATGACCACGAGGTCGACGCCGTGCTGGTCGGTGTGGTCGAGAATCGTCTCGGCCGGGCGCCCGACGACAACCTCGGTCCGTCCCGCGGCGGCGTCGATCGCCCGTTCGGTCTCCCGGATCGTGTCGCGGCCATCGGCTTCGAGTCGGTCGAGGAAGTCGTCGCCGACGCCGCCGGCGGAGAACGGACCGGCTTCGGCGTCGACATCGACGACGTTGAGAAGGGACACTGTCGCCTCAAAAGCGTCGGCGAGGTACTCGGCGTGAAGAGCCGCGCGAACAGCGTGGTCGCTGCCGTCGGTCGGAACGAGAATGGAGTCGTACATCTGTACTCGCCAGAACCACGACAGGAAGGATGAAAAAGCCACACGTCGAGCCACACTGGTTCGCGCGTGTGGCTGGCAGTATCAGGTTCGCCAGACCGTAACGGTCGCGGCCGCGATGGCGAGGAGCCACCACCCGACGAGGCCGGCACTGGCGACCACCCAGCCCGGTCCCTGCGGGACCGACGCACCCGTCGGTGCGACACTCAGCCCGAAGACGAGGGCCCTGAACGCGCTGTTGGGACTGAGTGCCAGCAGCGCGGTCGGGTCACCCGACAGGAGACCGCCGGTCAGCGCCACGGCGACCGCGCTGTCGAGACCGACGACGAGAGCGACGACGGCGCCGACGGCGAGCGCGAGGCCGCTCCGGTTCGACCGCGCCGCCGCGGAGACGAGGAGAGCGATCGCCAGCGCGACGAGCGCGAAGACCGCCGTGAGCAACACGAACCGGAGATACAGCGCCGGCGAGTCGACAGTGGCGTGGGAGGCCGTAAAAGACAGTTCGCGACCGGTTTGCAACGGGACGAGCACCGCCGACGCGAGCAGTCCCGTCAGCACCACAGCCAGCACCGCGACGGCGCGGCCGAGGTAGACGCCGCCGACGTAGTCGGCCCGGGAAACCGGATACGTCCGCAGCGTCTCGAGTTCGCCGCTCTCGCGGTCGGCGAGGATCGCCCGATAGCCGAAGGCGAAGGCGAGAACCGGCACCAGCACCTCGATCGGTGTCACGAGGTCGAGCACGAGCGCGACGTACGCGCCGGCGACGCCCAGCCACGCGATCACCGTCACGAGAACCACGTACCCCGCTCCGAGCAGGAGGAGTGTCGGCGTCCGCACGACCGTCAGGAACTCCCGCTGGGCGATGTCCAGAAGGTCGTCCCCGGTCACTCGCCGCCACCCCCGCGACGACCGGACGTGACACCGATCTCGTCTCCCGCCGTCAGCGCGCCGAGTGCGTCCGCCAGCGTGTCCGTGTCGGTGTCTGCGAGCAACGTCCCGGGCGGATCGGCCGCGACCAGTTCACCCCGGCCCAGCACGAGGACCTCGTCGGCGATCCGCTCGACCGTCTGGAGGTCGTGGGTCGCCAGCAGGACTGCGTTTCCCTCGCGGCTCAGCGCTTCGATGACGTCGGCGATGTGCCGGGTCATCATCGGATCGAGTCCGCTCGACGGTTCGTCGAGGACCAGCAACGGAGGATCGCCGACGGCGGTTCCCGCGACTCCGAGCAGGCGCATCATCCCACCGGAGAGCGCGTCCACGCGCCTGTCCGCGACCGGGGCGAGACCGACACGGTCGACGACCGCCTCGACGTCGGTCTCTGTGTCGACGAGCGACGCGTAAAACGAGATGGTTTCCGCGACCGTGAACTGCCGGCGGAAGGCGGGTTGCTGTGCGAGGTACCCGACCGTCCGGCCGTCGGCCGCTGCTCGATCCACGGAGACCGTTCCGCCGTCGGGAGCGAGAAGCCCCGCGACGATCCGAAGCAGCGTGGTCTTGCCCGATCCGTTCGGGCCGACGAGGCAGGCGACCGTCCCCGCCTCGACCGCGAAGGAGATCCCCTCGAGTACGGACAGGTCCCCGAACGACCGCGAGACGTCGCCGACGGTGACGACCGCCCGGTCTGTTCGTTCGGCGTCGGCCGCCACCGCTGGTTGCTCGGCAGTCATGCTTGGTCGTCTGGACGGACACGCAGGTGGTCGTCTGGACGGTCACGCGAGCGGTCGTCCGGATGGGCACGCAGGTGGTCGAGCGTGTCCGGCCGGACCGGCTCGGCCAGCGGCGCGGGATCGACGACACTGGATCCACGGAGTCCGGGGACCGCCTGCTGGAACTGTCTGAGTATCCCGACCGCGGGCGACCGGGCGAGTGCCGAACCGCCGACAGAGGCCGAGGCACGGGCGTCGACCGGATCGTCGGGGCGGTAGCTGCGGTCCACGACACCGTCACCGTCCCGGTCGAGTCCGGGAATCTCCCCCCAGTAGTTCCCCCGGCCGTCCGCCGCCCAGACGTTCCGCGTCCCGCGGGCGCCCATCTCGACGGCGCGAGCGTTGCCGAGGACGTCGTTTTCGACGACCGTGTTCGTCGGGAGCAGCGTCGACGAACGGATTCCGACGCCGTTGTCGACGACCGTGTTCCGGGCGTACAGCGAGCGGTCGGTCCCGATCGAGATACCGACCTCCGTGTCGACGACCACGTTGTGCGTGGTGTACGACGCACTCCCCGCGGTGCTGATACCGATCTCCGACTCGCGGATGTCGTTGCCGACCAGCGCGTTGCCCGCAGGACGGGTCATCACGATGACGCCCACGCTCGCGTCACTGACGGTGTTGTTCGCCGCCAGCGAGTCGCTCGTGTACATCTCGTGGAGGCCGTACCGGAGCGAGGTCATCCTGTTGTCCCGGACCACGACCCCGTCGGCGTAGTGTGTGTAGACGCCGTCGCGCCCGCCGACGAACCGCGAGTCCTCGACGACCATCTCCGAGTACATCGCGAGCACCCCCATGAAGCCGTCTTCTGGCCGGTCGCTGCCGCGGATCGTGCAGTTGCGCACGACTGCGCCGGTACTGTTGAGCGCGACGATCCCGTTTGCCGGCGTGTCGACCGTCACGTCTTCGACGAGCGCGCCGTGTGCGTCCGCCAACCTGACGCCGGCGTCACCGCGTCCGTAGATCAGACGGATGCGGTCGTCCCAGGTCCCCCCGGACTCCGCTTTCCCGATCCGGGTGTCCCCGACGCCCGTTACCCGGAGCGATGTCACCGCGACGCCGGGGCTGCGTACGGTCAGCGCTGTGCCGTTGCCGCCACTGGTCAGCACTGTCCTCTCGCCAGCACCCGCGAGCGTGACCGGTTTCGCGACGGTCAGATTCGCCCTGTGGGTTCCTGGCGGGAGCCGGATCGTCGTGTTCGGCGGCGCCTGCTCGAGTGCCGCGGCCAGCGACGGGGCGTCCTCGCCGACGACGACCGACTCGGGCCGCTCGAGCAGGGAACGAGTGGTCTCGACACGGTCGTCCGCCCACCGGTGGCGGTCGGTTCGGTGTTCGTCCAGACGGGCCGACGGGTCGACCTCGCGGCCGGATGGCCGGGATCTGAGTGTCGCCCAGTCGACGACCTCGCCGCCGTATCTGTCGGCGAACCGCTCGGCGTCCGCGCGGTCACCGAAGGGGACGACAGCCGGGCCACCGGGCGTGCGCGCGCCGGTGTCGACGACAAAAGACGCTCGGTCGGCCCGGACCCACCCCTCTGCGACGCTGTTGGAGAGCTGGATGTACCCCTCCGCCGTCAGGGAGGGGTCCGTCCCCGAGAGGTCGGTGACGAAAACTGCGAGCGGGTGGCCGAACTGTTTTGCTCGCTCCTCCGCGTCGAGGCCGTTCACGAGTGCGTCCATCCCGTAGTAGCCGACGACGTACTCGTACTGCGAGTAGAACACCTCGCCTCTGGGGATGGTGTACCGCTGTGACTCGGCCTGCTGGACGTCCACGCCGGTCAGTCCAGTCGAGAGCGTCTGGTCGAAGGGGACCGCAGAGAGGTCCTCACCGCCGCCGACCCCCACGACGAACCCGCTCGCGCTCACGAGGAGGGCGCCGGCCACGACGATCAGGGCGTACTTGACGTGCATGAGGTCACGTGCTCGCGAGCTGGGCGATCGTATCGCGGGTCACGTCGTCGAAGGCGAGCAGGTCGCCCCCGTGTTCGGACTGGAACGCCTCCGCGTCGTCTGCACCGGAGAATCCGATCAGGTCCTGGCCCATCGAGCCCTTGACCTCGGAGCCGACGACGAACGTGACCGTCGTCGCGTCGACGAACGCCTCCGCCCCGGGGTGTGTCGAGATGAGAACGTCCCCGCCGTCGGTCGTCAGGTCGTAGTCCACGGCCGAGTAGTCGGTCGCGTAGAACGCCTCCCGTGTCCATCCCCGGTCCTGACGCTCGAAGTCGTACTGGAACGCCTCCCACGTGCTACAGAAGCGGGCCGGGTTCTCGTGGCCGGAGGGCTGTTCGTCCGCGTAGAAGATTTCGGCGCTCGGGCCCGGGTGGTTGGGGATGACCATCCCGCAGACCTCACACTGGTCGGACTGGTCGAGCCCCACCGGTTCCGGAGTCTCACCGCCGGGATCTGAACCCTGACAGCCGGCCAGCCCGGCCACCAGGCCCAGACCCCCGACGACAACCGCCCGGCGGGTCAGACCAGTGGAGAGCGGGCCGGGAGCTCCCTGGCCGCGTCCGACACGACACTCCCCGGCCGACGGCCCTCGCTGTCTGCCGTGATCGTGTGTGCACTTACCACGACTCGGTCCGTGCTGGGTCATGTATAACAGTCAGAGAGGTGTCTCAATATACACCCGGATCGTTGTCGGAAAACGATAATCGCCGGGACTTATATACTCCGATCGGTCCGAGATACGGATTGCTGTGAGTTTCGGGGCTGTCGGGCAGTGCCATACCGACCGACTCGAACAGGTCTCCGACGAGGAGACGACGGCGTCCCTCGAGGCGGAACCGTAGCGTTGGGCCCGGGAACCGCCGATTTCCAGATAGTGGGAACGGTCAGCGGGTACTTCTGTTCTGGTACCGGACCACCACGCGTTGGCAGCGCAGTTCCGACGGTAGTGAAAAGCAACCAATCTGAGCGGAACCACATCCGTACCCATGGACATCGCTAACATCGTATCAGACGACTACGTTGAGTTTGCCCCGGAGACGCGCGTTGGGAAACTCGCCAGCGCGTTCGAGGATCCGACGGTCAGAGGTGTCATCGTGCACGGCGACGCGTTCGAGGGCGTCATCACGAGACGACAGCTCGCTTCCTCGCACCACCAGCCAGACGAAAAGGCCGGCTCGCTGGTCTGGCACGTCCCCCGACTCGAACCAGACGAAGACGTCCGCAAAGTCGCACAGCTCATGATCGACAGCGACTCGCAGGTCCTCCCGGTGTTCGAGGGCCGGGCGCTGGTCGGCGTCGTCACCGTCGAGAGCATTCTCGAGGCGGTGCAGCCGTTTCTCGACGCGGCGACAGTCTCCGAGGCCGCCAGCGTCGATCTCGTCACGGTCGGACCGGATTCGACCGTCGGCGAGGCCCTCCACGATTTCCGGGAGAACCGGATCACCCACCTCCCGGTCGTCGAGAGCGACACCGCCGTCGGTATCTTGAGTCTCTACGACGTTACCGGGTTCACCGTCCGATCTGTGGACCAGAGTCAGGGCGGCGACGCGGGCGGGAGCGACGAGTTCGGCGGGGCACTCTCCGAGAGCACCGGTCGCACGGGCCGCGGTGGGTTCGGTGCCCGGGACGGCGAGCGCGCGCGACTGCTGGACCTCCCGGTCCGTGATGTCATGGTCTCGCCGGTGCGGACGATTCGACCGGACGAGACGCTTCAGACGGCCGTCGAGGAGATGTTCGGGATCAACGGGTCGTCGCTGGTGGTCACGGAGAACGGACGCCCACACGGTATTGTCACGAAGACCGACGTTCTCGACTCGCTCACGTGGGAAGCCGGAGGCAATCGATCCGTCCAGGTCTACGGTACCGACCTGGTAGACGACGTGAGCTACGACGAGATGGTGGCGATGATCGACAAGTTCGACGACAGGGACCACGGGATGAACGTGCTGGACGCGAAAGTTCACCTCCACGAACACGACGAGACGCGGCGCGGGACGCCGCTCTTGCTCGCCCGCATTCGTCTGCACACCGACAACGGACTGTACATCGCCTCCGGGGAGGGTTATGGCGCGAGCCACGCGCTCAACGAAGCGCGGGAGACCCTCGAGCGCCGGATTCGCGACAGGAAGACCCGCAGCCGGGTCAAGAAGCCCCGGACCGAGGAGTTCTGGGAGAAACGCTTCGGCTGGATGCTCGAGTAGGTCAGTGCCGAAGCGACCGCACGACCCGGCGGTCGATCCGGGAAAACAGTACAGCAATCCGCGTATCCGGATTGTGCCGTTCTCCGCCGCCGTGTGTCTCCTGTGTGTCCGAACACACTGGCTGCGGTTGTTCCCAGCAACTGGGAAGACTATCACGGTTATATGTTGTTGCACAAGAAATATCAACGTGTGATGTACGAAGTACTCGTGCCCGTAGATGCCGACGAGAACCGAGCGCTGAACCAGGCAAAACACGTCGCCCGCCTCCCCGAGGCCGGCGAGGAGGTCGAAGCGACGGTCCTCTACGTGGCTGGCGCCAAGGAGTTCAAGCAGGCCGACGAAGTAGTGTTCTCGGAGATAGACGCTGCCGTCCAGGCGGCCGAATATCTACAGGAAAGCGGGGTCTCTGTGAGCCGGGTCGTCGACGACGGTGGTGTCTCCGAACAGATCGTCAGAACGGCAAACGAGACCGGTGCCGACGAGATCGTCATGGGTGGACGAAAACGGTCGGGTGTCACGCAGATACTGCTGGGGAGTACTGTGCAAGACGTGTTGCTCTCCACGGAACAGCCGGTCACAGTGACCGGGGACGGGATGGTCCTGGGAGAGTCGATCCAGCGACTGCTCGTTCCCGTCGACACAGACGAGCGCCGAGCGCGCCACCAGGCGGAGTACGTGGCCGGGCTCCCCGGAGACGCCGAGGACATCGAGGCGACGGTTCTGTACGTGTTTCCCCATCTGGATTACGCGGGCGCCCCGGAACACGAGTTCGCCGAAGTCGACGCGGCTGTCGGGGCAGCCGACTACCTCGAGGAACGCGGGTATTCCGTCGAGCGTGTCGCCGTCGGGGGAGAGGTTACGAGGAGCGTCTTCGAACACGTCGAGGAACTCGACGCCGACGGTATCGTCGCTGGCGGGCGGAAACGGTCGGGCCTCCAGAAAGTGCTTCTGGGAAGCACCGCCCAGGACATTCTCCTCTCGGCAGAGCGTCCGGTCACCATCACCGGGTAGGTCGGCTCTGTCTCCGGGTTTTGCAGTGAGTGCTGTACGTCAGTGCCGGAGTGAGCCCACGACTGCGCACGTCGTGGTCGTTGTGGGAACGGATAGGGGTGTGGGAGGTTTCATTGTTCACCGGGGAGTACGTCTCTGTATGTCCGAAATAATAGGGGAGGCGATGGACGGACACGAGATCGACCAGTTTCTGACAGAGCGAGGGCTCGGGGTACTCGGATTCGCCTCGGAGGGAGAGGCGTACACCATTCCCATCGCGTTCGCCCACGACGACGATAGAGACCGGTGTATTCTCCGCTTTCTCGCGAAGGACGACAGCAAAAAACAGGAGTTCGTCTCCACGACCGACGTTGCGAGTCTCACGGCCTACGAGTGGACGGGACCGGACGACTGGCGGAGTGTCGTAGCGCGGGGACCGCTGCAGAGACTCGCCGACGACGAGATGGCACAGGCAGCGGCGCTGTTTTCCGATCTCGGTGCGGAGGCGGCACTCGAGGTGTTCAACGAACCGGTGTCGGCCTACGACACAGGATGGTACGAGTTACAGATCACAGAAATCACCGGCCGGGGACGGTTCGGGTGATGGGACGCTCGACGGCCCCGAATCGACGAGACCAGTAGCCTGCGTCGGTCGACGGTCCCGA
>CAYYHG010000105.1:8544-10074 GCA_964471665.1 uncultured Halobacteriales archaeon
CCCGAATCGACGAGACCAGTAGCCTGCGTCGGTCGACGGTCCCGAGCAGCTGGCGCCGGCCGACAACCACGAGCGTCCGGACTCTCTCGCGTTCTGGGAATCGTCGACGTCTTGAAATTGACCGGGCACGTCTCGTCGAGTATGTACAGTACGATTCTGGTCGCGACAGACGGGAGTGCCGACGCAAACCGCGCAGTGACACACGCCCTCGAACAGGCAAAACAGCACGGGGCAACCCTGCACGCGATCTTCGTGGTCGACACCGACCGGTACTCCGAACCGGCTCTGAGCAGTATGGAACTCGAGACGATCGAAATCGAGGAGTGGGGCGATCAGCGACTCTCGGAGATCGAACAGCGGGCCGACAAAGCCGGCGTCGATGTCGTTACCCGGTGCTGTCACGGGAAGCCGTACCGGGAAGTCATCACCTACGCCGACGAGATTGACGCCGACCTGACCGTCCTGGGCTACCACGGTCACTCCCACGCCGAGACAGATCAGATCGGGAGTGTGACCGACCGGGTCGTTCAGAGTGCGGGGAGACCAGTCCTGGTCGCCACCTGAGACGGATCGCTGTCGCGGCGTTCCAGGCCGACCGCGCGTTTGACGAGCGAGAAAGAATTACAAGAGAGCAAAGAGACGAGTGTGTCGGTCCAGACGAGCGACACGCCGTCGACCCCTACGCCGAGTCGTCCGGGCGTGTCTCCTCCCAGCCCCCGGCGTCGACAAGTTCGAAGAGCTGGCCCCAGTGTTCGTCGACCGCTCCTGTCATGTACCACTTGATCTCCAGGGGCAGTGACGCAGCGAGGTCTTCGGCGTGTCCCTCGGGGAGGCGCTGACCCAGGGTCGACAACGTCGCCCGGATTGCCCGCACTGTCTCGCCAGTCTCGGGTAGTTCGAGTCGGTGCTGCACCTGGCCGGTGAACGTATCGAAGTTCATACACTGGGACGGTCGCCCGGAGGGATCATCAAACGGGCCCGCGTTTCTCACCGCGTCACAATTACGGAAAACCGTATAAATGGCGACAGCGTTTGACTCCGGTATACAGCCACAGCCGTCACTGTCGGCCGTCGAGTGTGGGTGTGTGTGACCGTCAGCGCCGGAGCGCCGCGAGCACCTCTGCCGCCTCCCGCGCGGCAGCGAGATACTCGCGGGCCTGCTGGGGGTCGTCGGTCGCCTCGGCGTGGTCGCTGAACCGCGTCAGCGTCCGGACGAGCGACTCCCGGGCAGCAGAGACGTCGGCCGTCGCCGGCGTCGAGCCAGTCCGCGCCTCGCGCCGGGAGTCCGCTGGTCCCCCACGGCTGGAGTCAGTCCGTGCGGGTTCGGGGGGTGTTCGGTCAGCAGGCCGGCGCGAAGCTTCCCCGCCGGCGTCACGGTCGGTGTCTGCCTCGGCCTCCGGTTGGTCGCCAGTCCCGGACCCGTCGCCAGAACCGAACTGGACGCGCTCGTCGTCGCTGGGCGAGGTGACCTCGATCGTCTCGGAGTCCCCGACAGCGTCACCGTCGCCGTCGTCCTCGGCGTCTGCGTCC
>CAYYHG010000106.1:0-9974 GCA_964471665.1 uncultured Halobacteriales archaeon
AGATCTACGTCGGGGACGTGCCCGTCACGGCACTCCGGGTCTCGTACGCCGGCGAGCTGGGGTGGGAGCTGTGGGCGCCGTCCGCCTACGGCCAGAAGCTCTGGGACACGCTCTGGGACGCCGGGTCGGACCTCGACGTCCGGCCGATGGGCGCCGGGGCACTGGAGTCGATGCGGCTGGAGAAGGGATTCCGTCTGTGGGGGACCGACATCGACACCGACGTCGACCCGTTCGAGGCCGGTCTGCCCTTCGCCGTCGACATGGAGACGGAGTTCATCGGCAAGTCGGCACTCGAGAGCGTCCGGGAGTCCGGCGCCGACAAGCGCGTCGTCCCGCTCACCCTGGACGAATCGGCAGACATCATGCTGAGCGGTCGCCCAGTCGTGGTCGACGACGAACCGCGCGGGTACGTGCAGGCAGGGAGCTACGGCTACTCGATCGGCAGTTCGATCGCCTACACGTACCTCCCGGCGGAGTACGCACAGGCCGGGACCGGCGTCGAGATACACTGCGAGGGCGAGACGTACGACGCGACGGTTCGGGGGGAACCGCTGTTCGACGCGGGGAGAGAGAAGATCATCAGATAGAACCGCCGGCGGTCCGTGTCGGCCTCCCGCACCGCTCACTCCACGACGACGGCGCCTTTCATACCGACGGCCTTGTGCGGCGTACAGAAGTACAGGACCGTGCCGCTGTCCTCGAACGTGTGCTCGAAGGTGAACCCTTCCTCGTCGGTGAGTTCGCTCTCGAAGGCCCCGTCCTCGTCAACGACGTTGTGCGAGGCACCTTCGCCGGTCCACTCCCAGACGACTGTGGTCCCGCTATCGATCCGGACTGCCGCGGGACCGAACCCGAAGTTCCCACCGTTGGCCTCGGTTCCCGTCTGGACTGTCACCTCGCCTTGTCCTGTCGCGTCCTCGAGCGAGCCGTCGAAGTTGTCCGTATCAGAGAGGTACTCCTCGACGTCGCCCGGCACGCCACCACTGCCACTGTCTCCGTCGCTCCCGTCCGAGCCATCCTCGCTCCCGCCGCCACCGCCGTCACCACCACAGCCGGCGATGGCGCCGGCGACCGCTACTGCTCCGAGACTGCGCAATACCGTGCGTCTGTCGACGTCAGTGGTCTGGTTCATGATCAGTGTGACGGTTGGGAGAGGACAGGAATAAGCACACAGCAGGTTCTCACCCGCTGGGAACCGACGTCAAGCATCTGATAATACTTCGGGATCAGTTGTGGGCCAGGAGTACGGTTCCGGACTCGCGCGGTATTACCGAATTGTACCACTAAATAAATCATTACAATTTTGGGAGGGGCAAGTGTTACCAGTGAACGGACCATGTCTGACTACACCCTGGAAACAGAAGCGGGACGCCACGAGGCACTCCGCAGAATGGTGCTAATCCGGGAGTTCGATTCGAAGGCGGCCGAGCGGTTCAACGACGGCGACATCCCCGGGTTCGTACACCTGTACATCGGCGAGGAGGCGGTCGGTGTCGGAACGTGCGGTGCGCTGGACCCGACAGACTACGTCGCGAGCACGCACAGGGGACACGGCCACTGCATCTCGAAGGGACTGGACCCGGAGTTGATGATGGCCGAACTGTACGGCAAAGCGGACGGGTACTGTAACGGCAAGGGCGGTTCGATGCACATCGCGGACGTCGAGGCCGGAATGCTGGGCGCGAACGGTATCGTCGGGGCCGGGCCGCCGCTGGCGACCGGTGCGGCGCTGACCATCGACTACCAGGACCGCGAGCAGGTGGCTGTCGCCTTCTGTGGCGACGGCGCCGTCGCGCAGGGCCAGGTCCACGAGGCCGTCAACCTCGCTGCGACGTGGGACCTGCCGGCCGTCTTCGTCATCGAGAACAACCAGTACGGCGAGGCCACGCCGGTCGAGAAACAGCACAACGTCGACAACCTGAGCGACACCGCACAGGCGTACGACATCCCCGGCGTGACCGTCGACGGGATGGACGTCACGGCGGTCTACGAGGCCGTCTCGCAGGCCCGGGACCGCGCGCTGGCCGGCGACGGACCGACGTTCGTCGAGGCCGAGACCTACAGGTACCGGGGCCACTACGAGGGCGACCACCAGCCCTACCGCGACGAGGCGGAGATCGAGCAGTGGCGCGAGCGCGACGCCATCGCCTCGTTCAGGGACCGGTTGATCGAGCGGGGCGAACTCACCGAGGCGGAGTTCGAGGAGATGCAGGCCGAGATCGAGGAGACGATCGCCGACGCCGTGGAGTACGCGAAAGACGCCGATCCGCCCGACCCCGAGCAGGCCTACGACGACATGTTCGGCGAACGGGTCCCGGAAATCGAGCAGTTCGCGTCCCGTCCCCGTGCGGACGGCGGGTACGAGGGAGGTGACCCGACATGACGGCACAGGCAGAACTCGCGACGGACCAGACCGAGACGATGACCATCCGGGAGGCAATCCGCGAGGGGCTCCGGGAGGAGATGCGTCGCGACGAGGACGTCTACGTGATGGGCGAGGACGTCGGCCGCTTCGGGGGTGTCCTCGAGGTGACCGGCGACCTCTTCGAGGAGTTCGGCGAGGAGCGCGTCCGCGATACACCCATCGCAGAGGCGGGCTTCGTCGGCGCCGCGACGGGCGCCGCTGCGACGGGAACGCGACCAGTCGTGGAGATCATGTTCTCCGATTTCATGGGCGTCTCGATGGAGCAGACGATGAACCAGATGGCCAAGATGCGCTACATGTTCGGCGGGAAGACCGAGATGCCCGTCACCGTCCGCACCACCGAGGGCGGCGGCATGGGCGCTGCCAGCCAGCACTCCGGGACCGTCCACGCCTGGATCGCCCACTTCCCCGGTCTGAAGGCGGTCGCGCCCGGTACCGCCGCGAGCGCGAAGGGCCTGACGAAGGCCGCCATCCGGTCGGACGACCCCGTGTTCCTCTTCGAGAACAAGATGATCTACGAACAGGAGGGCGAGGTCCCGACCGACGAGGACTTCGTCGCCCCGCTGGGCGAGGCCAGCGTCGAGCGCGAGGGCGAGGACGTCACCGTGGTCGCGACCCAGCGCCTCGTCGGCGAGTCACTCGGCGTGGCAGACGACCTGGCGGGTGAGGTCAGCGTCGAGGTGATCGATCCGCGGTCGCTGTACCCTCTCGACACCGAGACCATCGTCGACAGCCTCGGGAAGACTGGCCGGCTGGTCGTCGCCGACGAGAGCCCACTGTCCTACGGCGTCCACGCAGAGATCGCGACCCGCGCCGTGGAGAACGCGTTCTACAGCCTCGACGCGCCGATCCAGCGGGTCGGGACGCCCGACACGCACATGCCCTTCAGCCCGACCCTGGAGCAGGAGGTGCTGCCCGACAGCGAGGGGATCCGCGAGGCCATCGGGCGCGTCACGTAGCGTGGTCCGCGTCGGACTCGTCGCCAACCCCGCCGCCGGCCGGGATATCCGTCGGCTCACTGGCGGTGCGAGCGTCGTCGACAACCGCGCCAAGCGCCGCGTCGCGGAGTGTGTTCTGAACGGCCTGACCGCCGTCGAGGACCCGCCGTCGGTCGCTGTCATGCCCGACAGGGCCGGCGTCGCGCGCCACGCGCTCGAAGAGTCCCCGCCGGGCGTCGCGGTCGAGATACTCGACGGACCGGTCGAGGGCACGGCGGCGGACTCCCGGCGCGCTGCGGCCCGCTTTCGCGAATCGGCCGACGCAGTGGTCGTCCTCGGCGGCGACGGGACGACCCGCGACGTCGCGCTCGAAGCCGGTCCCGTTCCGCTGGTCGGGGTCTCGACCGGGACGAACAACGTGGTGCCGGCCCCGGTCGACGGCACGGTCGCCGGCGCAGTCGCCGCGGTCGTCGCGACGGGGCTCGTCGACGCGGACGCGGTCACCACCCGGCACGGTCTGGTCGAGGCGACCGCGGCGGACGTGAGCGGCGAGAAGACGCTGACCGGGCTGGCGGCCGTCGAGGTCACGGACACGTCCTTCGTCGGCACGCGGGCCGTCGTCGACCCGTCGGACCTCGTCGGCGGGGTCGTATCCCGGGCCCATCCTGCCGAGATCGGCCTCCCGTCGGTCGCCGGTTGTCTCGCTCCCGTCGCTCCGGACGAGCCGGGCGGGACGGCAGTCCGGCTGGCGGATCCCGACACCGCCGACCGGACAGTCCGCGGTCTCGTCGCCCCCGGACTGACGACGACGGTCGGGATCGGGGACCATCGCCGCCTCGACTGGGACGAGCCCGCGGTCTTCGAGGTGTCGGACGGTGTCGTCGGCGCTGACGGGGAACGCGAGGTCGAACTCGTCGACGCGACCGTCGAGATCACACCCGTTGCAGACGGTCCCCGGCTCGTCGAACCCCGGGCAGTCCTCGACGCTGCCGGCGAGACAGAGGCGCTGGTCAGCGATGTCGCTCCAGTGGACGAGTGAGATCACTCACTGCCGCGATACGTCCCCAGCACCAGTTCGGACGCCCGCTCGGCGTGGTCGAAAAACGACTCGAGGAAGGCCCTGGCGTCGGCCCCGTCCAGGGCCCGCGTGTCGTAGGTGAGACTCGCGTTCACGAGCGGCTCGAGGTCCACGCCGTCGCCGGCCGGGACCGCCCGCTGACCGGTCGGGTCGACCTCAAGTGCGGCGACGGCCGGCTCGTTGACGAGCAGCCCCTCCGAGTCGGACTCCCCGGCGTTCGCGAGTGTGAGCGTCGGCACCGCGTCCGTTCCGTTCTCCGCACCGCCGAGTTCCTGGCGCGCCTCCACGAGTTCCGTGACCGACAGTTCGTCGACGTCCGCGATCACGCCCGCGGTCGGGTCCCCCTCGACGCCGACGACGAGCGCGAGGTTCCGGGACGCGTGGAGCTGGTGCGTTCCCTCTGCGTATGTCGCGTTCACAGGCGGGTGATCCCCGAGCGCCGCCGAGGCGACGACGGCGAGCACGTCGGTCATCGTCACCCGCTGTTCGAACGCGCTCCGCACGGCCTCGGTCGTCTCGAACAGCGCCGCGGCCGCCGACTCGTCCGCGACCGCCGTCGCCCGCTCGTACCGGTACGCCGCGAGGTCGTCGGGCACGACCCGCCGTATCCCGCCCGCGTCCCGCTGTGCTGGCGCCGGTCTCGCACTCTCTGTGGGTTCTTCTGCCTCGGCTGCCGCCTCGACGTCGTCGGCCGTGATCGCGCCCTGCGGTCCGGTTCCCTCGACGGTCGCCAGGTCGACCCCCAGCTCCTCCGCGCGCTTCTCGGCCCGCGGCGAGGCTTTCACGTCCGCGCCGGCACCCGTGTCCGTGCTCGTACCGCCGGCCCCACTCCCGCCAGTGCTCGCCGCGCTCTCGGTGGATTCGGCGCCTTCCGGCGCGGCGGTCTCGGCCTCGACGCCAGCCAGTTCCGGCGCCTCCTCCGCGAAGTCGGCCTCTGCCTCGGCCTCGAGGTCGGAGATGTCGGCGTCCGGCGCGGCGAGGACGCCGATGGGCGTGCCCGGCGGAACTGTCTGGTCGACCTCGAGATACACACGCCGGAGCTCGCCGCCTTCCCGGGCCTCGACCTCGGCGACGCTCTTTTCGGACTCGATCTCCGCGACCTGGTCTCCCTCCGCGACCTCCTCGCCTTTCTGTACCGTCCACTCGAGGAGCGTCCCTTCCTGCATCTCCAGGCCGAGTTTCGGCATCCTGACAACGTATCCCATAGTGGCTGTGTGGCCGGGGCGGTCACAAAAAAGTCAGCGTTCCGGTCATTCGACTGCTGGGCCGGCAGGTGCTCACGTCGCCGACTGGATCGCCGCGCCGAGTTCCTCGACTCCCTCCCTCGCCCTGTCGAGTTCCGGATCCGCGAGCATCGTCAGGAACCCGTGTATCATACGGTCGTACTGGACGTGCCGTGTCGGCACACCGGCGGCCGAGAGGCGGTCTGCGAAGGCCCCGCCCTCGTCACGCAGCGGGTCCAACCCACAGGTGAGCACGAACGTCCGTGGCAGTCCGGCCAGTCGGTCCGCCCGGAGCGGCGACGCGTACGGGTGACGGCCGTCGGCCTCGCTGCGGAGGTAGCCGCCCCAGAACCGCCGCATATCCTCGCGGGTCAGGAAATAGCCCTGCGCGTTCTCCCTGTAGGAGTCCGTGTCGAACGAGTGGTCTGTCGGCGGGTACGCGAGGACCTGGTAGTCGATGGCCGGTGCCCCTCTGTCGCGTGCGAGCATCCCGACGGCCACGGCAAGCGTCGCGCCAGCGCTGTCCCCACAGGTCACGAGTCTCCCGGGATCCGCCCCCAGCCGCTCGGCGTTGGCGGCGACCCACCGCGTCGCAGCGTAGCAGTCCTCGACGGCCGCCGGAAACCGGTGTTCCGGCGCGAGCCGGTAGTCCACGGCGGTCACGACTGCCCCCGCCTCGGCCGCGAGCGCCTGGCAGAGTGCGTCGTGGGTGTCCAGCCCACCCAGCATCCACCCGCCGCCGTGGTAGAACACGAGGGCCGGACGCGACCCGGCTGCGTCCGGCGTGTAGGTCCGCAGTCCGAGCACTCCGCCCGGTCCCTCGATCGTGTGCTCGCGGACGGCGGTGCTCTCCTCGGGTGGCTGGTCGGGCACGCAGATGTCGCGGTACGTGCTGCGTGCCTCCGCCAGCGACAGCCGGTGCAACGGCGGCACCCCTTGCTCTGACAGTTCGTAGAGAAACTCCTCTACTTGCTGGTCGAGTGACGGCGTCATGCGACGCCATAGCACCCCCGGGCCATTAACGCTACTCCCGACCCGTAATGGCTTACAGCAATCACTATCAGACGGTTGCCTGGTAGGCTGCGTGGGCTTCGCCGTCTTCCCAGATTGTCACTGTCAGCTCCGAGACAGTGGCGTCGGTCACCTCGTCGGTCACCCGGTCCCAGACCACCCGTGAAAACCGCTCGACGCTCGGATTGTACCCCTCGAACTCCGGCAGGTCGTTGAGGAGCGTGTCCTCGTAACGTTCGCGTATCCCGGCCAGCGCGGTGTCGACGTCGTCGATGTCGACGAGGTAGTCGTACGCGTTCAGTTCCGGCCCGCGGAACGCCAGTTCGATCTCGAAATGGTGAGAGTGGGATTCGCCCTCGCCGGGCGGCGGATCAGGCACGGTCAGAAAGTGCTGTGCAACGAAATCGTCTAGCACGGTGACCCGATACATACGTCTCCGTTGGTACAGCATCGTAGTAAATATTGTTTCTTTGGCCGCTGCCCGGGCCCTCGACTGTGCCGCCCCGGTCCGTGCCCCGCGACGCCGAAGTGCCCGTTGGACTGCCGAACGAACGCTCTGGGAGGAGTCTCTCCGTCGCTGTCTTTTTGACAGTACACTACTCTCACGTGTACAGTTATGAATCGTCGTGTAATTGTCATTCGCGTGTTGATCTCGACCGGGGAGAGATACCGCTGGTAGGATTCGAAGAGGAGAACCCCGACCATCGGAACGAGGAGGATACCGACTCCTCCAGCGAGTTCGATGACGAATCCGCCGAAGTTGACGGCGGCGACAAACCCCAGTTTCCGGAGGCTCTGTCCCGCCCCGTCGCGGTGGTTGTCGTGTGCCATCCTCTTCCGGTTGCTCGTCGCCACGCGGGTCCGACATCGACCGAAGGGCGGTAAAGCGTTGCTGAACTCGGTGTAACCGGGTCGACTCGTGTGTGGACGGGAGCTATCCGTCGGCGTTCTCGCCCGTGAGTACCGCTTCGAGTCCTGCCGGCGAGTCGGCAGCGTCCTCGACGTGTCCGTCGGACACGAGACGGGCCTGGCTGTCGGACCCCTCCACCCCGGGCACCACGACGGTTTCGTGGTCCGCCAGCCGGAGTGCGGCACGGTGGAGGTCGGTCCCCGCGGGCGTGCAGACCTCGACGGTCCGGGGACGGAGGACGCGGGCGGTTGTCGCCGCGTAGCCGGCCACTTCGACGCCCATCCGGTCGGCGGCGTTCCCGAAGGCTGCAACGGCCTCGCGTGCGATCTCCCGGTAGCGGTCGTCACCCGAGAGCAGGCCGAACTCGAGCAGCGCGTCGGCCATCTCGACGTTCGTATCCAGCGGGTAGAGCGGTCGGTCGCAGAATCCGGGGCCCTCGAGCGGCCCATCCTGGAAGGCACCGGTGTCGGCCCGGAGGTGTTCGATCGTCCAGTCAGCGACTGCGCGGGCGGGACCGGGATCGCCACGGACCTGCCAGGCCGTCGTCAGACCTGCGAGGACCCGCGCCTGATCGACCAGCAGTCCCAAGGGTGCCTCGGGGCCAGCGTAGTGGGCCACCCGACCGCCATCGAGGAGACGCTCGCGGACGGCGGACAGCGCGCGTTCGGCGTAGCGGATCGCCTGTTCGTCGTCGGTGTAGGCGGCGTAGGTCAGGAGTGCGTCGGCGGCGAGGCCGTTACGGTCTGCGAAGACGGTGTCGTCGACCGGCGGCGGGTCGGCTGCCTCCCGCTCTGTCGGCTCCAGCCTGAAGTAGTTCTCGTCCCCGCCCTGGCTGGCAGCGAAACCGTCGCCGGTCCAGAGGTCGGTCGTGAGGTACTCGACGGTCGACTCGGCGGCCTCGCGGTAGGTTTCTTCGCCGGTGTACCGGTAGCCGTGGGCGAACGCCCGCACCAGGGCGGCGTTCTCGTCGGTCAACTTCTCCCTGGCTGCGTTCCGCCAGTTGCGGTTGCGCGCGTACCGGTAGAAGCCGCCGTCGTAGGTGTCCAGCAGGTGTGTCTGGATTGCCTCCAGCGTCCGGGTGGCCTGGTCGCGGGCCCGAACCAGTGCGAACTCCACCGTCCGGGGCAGGGGGAACTTGACGTCGGTCCCCCAGCCGCCGAACTCGTCGTCGTAGGCTGCGAGCAGCTGCTCGACCATGCGCTCCTCGACGCCTGCGTCTACAGTCCCGCCCGGCGGATCGGCGTGCCTGAGCGCGCGGGGAACTGAGCCTGCGTCCTCGCCCGTGCCGTCCCAGGTGCGACGGACGCTGTCCAGAATCCCGCGAAACCCCTCGGGGCCGAGGAACGTCGCGCCCGTGAGCACGCGCCCGCCAGGCGTGAGAAACACCGTCGAGGGGAATCCGCCCATGTTGTACCGCTCTCGCACGGAGGGCTGGCGGTCGGCGTCGACACGGACTGGGACGAATCCGTCGTTGACGTTCGCGGCGATCCGCGGGTCGGCGTAGGTGGACGCGTCCATCTCGCGACACTCCGCGGACCACGCCGTCACCAGCGCCACCAGGACGGGCTTGCCAGTCCGCTCTGCGACCTCGAAGGCCTCGGCGTCCCACTCTCGCCACTCGACTCGCGTCGGGTCCGCGTCCATACTCCGGCTACGTGACTGCTCGGGATAAGACGTCTGCCCGAGACTGCTGGTGAACCTCGAAAGGGGTTTGAGGCAGCAATAAAAAGAGAGGGTATGCTCCGGGTCATCGCCGTCCTGTTGTTGATCCCGTTGCTCGATGTGATGTTGCTGGCGGTGCTGATCGGTGTGGTCGGGTGGCAGGTCGTGGTACTCGCGGTGGTGCTGACCGCGCTGGTCGGGTTACTGCTGGTCCGCGCAGAGGGACGGCACACGATGCGCAAGATCCGGCGCAAGACCGCCCAGGGGGACCTCCCGACCGACGAACTCCTCGACGGCGCCCTCCTGCTGGTCGCGGGCGTCACCCTCCTCACGCCGGGGCTGGTCACTGACATCGTCGGATTCCTGCTCGTTTTGCCACCGACGCGCTATCCCATCCGGTTGGCAGTCAAGAAGTGGGTGGTCGTCCCGTACGCGGACGCCAAATCCAGCGGATTCGTCACCGGAAACGTCTACGTCGGCGGGTTCCCCGACGAGGAGGGTGTTCCTGGACCTGGCGCGTCGGATCCCGGTCCCGGCACCGGTCCGGACGACGACACCTACGACCTCGACGAGGACGCCTACGACGTCGACGACCGCGAGTGATGAGTAACGCTTAACAGTGCATGCCGGATACACCCGAACGCGCCCGGCCCGGGCCAATAGCTCAGTCAGGTTGAGCGCTCGGCTGATAACCGGGAGGTCTCCGGTTCAAATCCGGATTGGCCCA
>CAYYHG010000107.1:0-9829 GCA_964471665.1 uncultured Halobacteriales archaeon
CCGTCCTTGCCGAGGCTCTCGGCCCACAGCTGGGCGAACCACTCCGCGAACGGCTCCAGGCGCTCGGCGTAGGGCACCATCGCGTTGACGCCGGCCCCGCGGGCGTCGAGCGCGTACGCCACCGCCCCGTACGCGTACGCGGGACAGTCGTACAGTGAACCACGCAATCCCTCCCTCGCGGTCCGTCCCCCCTCCAGCAGTGCCCTGACGTCGTGGCCCTGGATGGCTGCGGGGACGAGCCCGACCGACGACAGCGCCGAGAACCGCCCCGGAACACCGTCCGGAACCTCCAGGGCCGGCAGGTCGTGCTCTCTGGCCAGGTCGCGCAGCGGCCCGGACTCGCCCGTGGTCACGACGGTCCGGTCGGTCCAGTCGACGCCCGCCGCCTCCATCGCCTCCCGGACGACGAGGAAGTTCGACAGCGTCTCGGCGGTCGTGCCGGACCTGGAGACGACGTTGACCGCCGTCTCGGACAGGGGAAGCGCCTCGAGGACCTCTGCCGTCTCCGCGGGGTCGGTGTTGTCCAGAATGGAGTGGCCGACGTCGCTGGGTCCGAGCGCGGTGGAGATGGTGGCCGCGCCCAGCGCACTGCCGCCGATGCCGACCGTCAGGACCGCCTCGCTGTCGGCGACCGGTTCGACTGCCGATTCGATGGCGGCCGGGTCGGTCCGTTCGGGGAGGTTCAGCGCCGCGTACCCGAACTCTCGGTTCTCCATCCCCGACACAATCCGGTCGTGGGCGTCTGCGACCCGGTCGTCGAGGGCGTCGAGGGCGCTCTCGCCGATCCCGGGATCAGCCACCGCCGCCAGCGCGTTGCCGATGTCGACTCGCATATCCCTCCAGTCGGCAGGCGGGGTGTTAGACCTCACGACTCGCGCTATCGCCGACCGGGCCGCTTTTGATCGGACCGGCCAAAGCCCAGACGATGCCTGACGGCCCCGACTCTGCTGTCGGCGGTGACGCCTCGTCCAGTGACGACGGCGGGTACGGGTACGGGGGCGTACTGGGGACGTATCCGTACGCGTTCCGGCAGAGTCGGTCGCGCCTGTTCCGGAGTTACGTCGTGGTCGGAGGAGTCGTGACACTGCTGGTCAGTGTCCTGTTCGTGTTCGCGGTCGTCGGTGCCATCGCCGAGACGACCGGTACCAGGGGTGGAACGTTCACCTTTGCGCGGGCGTTCGTGTTCCTCGTGGGATTCCTGGTCGTGTTTCCGCTGATGGCGCCGGTGTTGCTCGTCGCCCGGCGCCACCGGCGAACCAGTTCGCGGGCGTCGTACGACCGCGCGCTCGCCGCGAGTGGCTACCTCTTTCTGGGTTCTCTCTACGTCGGATTGCTCCCCACGGCGCCGCCGGAACTCCGACAGCGTCCGCCGGCGGTGATCGCGCCCGCAGTAGAGGCCATCTACGGGTTGCCGCCGGCCGCGGGAGCCGTCCCGCCGCTGGTTGCTGTCGGGGTCGGCTACCTGTTGCACCGGCAATACCGGTGAGAACGCCAGCCTTTTCGTGACCCGGAAGCTACCCGCACCCGATGGAATGGCGGTGTGAGTGGTGTGGCAAGCCCCACGAGGAAGACGACCCGCCGTGTGACAACTGCGGCCACGGCAGTTTCGAGAAAGCAGTGGTTCGTCAGACCGACCTCTCGGAGGACGACGGCCCCGAATCGACGACGGTCTGGGTCTGTACCGAGTGTGGCCGCAACCACACCAAACACGCGCCCCCCTGCAGCAGGTGTGGCAACCACAAACTCGTCAAAGAACAGCAGTACGTCGACAAGGACGAACTCTCGGCGCCGGGCTATCTCGATCTTGTGACGCCGCGGTACGTCGCCGGCGTCGTCGTCGTGCTCGCGCTCGTCGGGGTGTTCGTCCTCGGTGTGAGCGGTGTCGTCTACATCCCGGGTCTCTCGCCCGGTCTTCCGCCGCTCGGAGACGTCCCCGGCGACGCCGAAACGGCCGGCGACCGCTCGCTGGCGGCAGTCGAGACCGCCTACCTCGAGGCACTGAACGAACGGCGCACGTCCGCCGACCTGTCCACGCTCGACCGGTCCGAGGACGTCGACGAGGTCGCCGAGTTCGCCAACAAGCGGATTGTGGCGAACCGACACGGCGACGGCGACCTCCCCGATCAGGGACAGATCAACGACGCCCTCTCCGGTCCGTGCGATCCCAGAGAGGTGACGCCGGTGTTCGTGACCCTCGACAGCGGCCAGGGGATCGACGCGGCCGATTCCGACCGGGCCCTCGCGGGGGCGCTGGTCGACGGC
This sequence comes from uncultured Halobacteriales archaeon, assembly GCA_964471665.1. GTDB lineage: Archaea > Halobacteriota > Halobacteria > Halobacteriales > Haloarculaceae > SW-9-67-25. Next base: position 2,263 of record CAYYHG010000107.1, read on the forward strand.
CGGATCGAGGAGGGTGACCTGTCTACCGCCGAGCGGTCGCTGACCGGCGTCGACGTCCACGTGGCCCCCGACGGCACGACCTACCTGACGCAGTTCACCTGCTGATCACCGCACGCGGCTGGCCCAGAAGAGTGCGGGGCCCGGAATTTGAACCCGGGTCGGCAGCTTGGAAGGCTGCTGTCATAGCCAAACTAGACCAGCCCCGCCTCGATTTGCGGTTCCCGCTTGGACAACAAGACTCTTGTGCAATCCGTTCTCGGGGGAGTGGCGACCCGGGCTATTCAAGTGGACGAACCGACAACATCAGGACAACTGATGAGTGAGGACTTCTACGACGTGCTCGGTGTCTCGCGGGACGCGTCCGAGGATGAGATCGAACAGGCCTACCGGGAGGCGGTGCGGGAGTACCACCCGGACGTCAGCGACGACCCGGACGCCGAGGAGAAGTTCAAGAGAGCAAAGAAGGCAAAGGAGGTGCTGACCGACGAGGAGCAGCGACAGATGTACGACCAGATGGGCCACGAGCGGTTCGTCGAGGCCGAGAAACGCGGGGCCACCGAGAGTGGCGGTCGTGGCCGTGCCGGCGCTGGCGGGGGCATGGGCGGCATGGGCGGTGGCCCGTTCAGCGACATGGAGGACATCTTCGATCAGTTCTTCGGCGGGGGCGGGCGCTCGCGTGACCGGCCGCGGCAGGGACGCGATCTCAAGACCGGCCTCGAAATCGACCTCGAGGCGGCCTCTCACGGCACCGAGAAACAACTCACCGTCCGCCGGCCCGAACGGTGTGGCGAGTGTGGCGGCGACGGGCATCCGCCGGGCACCGACTCCCAGCGCTGTCCGGAGTGTAACGGCCGCGGCCAGACGACGACCGTCCAGGAGACGCCCTTCGGTCGGATGCAACAGACGACGACCTGCCGGCGCTGTGAGGGCGAGGGGACCGTCTACGCACAGACCTGTTCGACGTGTGGCGGCGACGGCGTCGTGCGCAACGAGACGACGCTGACAGTCGAGATTCCCGCGGGAATCAGGGACGGACAGACCCTCCGGATGGACGGCGAGGGCGCCCCCGGCGAGCAGGGCGGCCCCAACGGCGACCTCCTCGTGGAGATCTCGGTCGCCGACCACCCCGACTTCGAGCGCAACGGCGACGACCTCTACACGAGTGTGGCCGTCTCGTTCCCGCAGGCCGTCTTCGGCGACACCATCACCGTCGACACACTCGACGGCACGGTCGAACTCGACGTCCCCGCGGGTACCCAGAGCGGCGAGCAGTTCCGTCTCAGGAACAAGGGAATGCCCCGCCTCCAGCGGCGCGGGCAGGGTGACCTCTTCGTTCGCGTTCAGGTCGTCACTCCCGAGAGCCTCAACGAGGAGCAACGCGAGGCACTCGAGTCATTCGCCGAGGCCGGCGGCGAGAAAATCGAGGTCGAACAGGGGTTTTTCGACAAGATCCGTGACAGTCTGTAGCGCCAGCGCCGTCGCTCACTCCCGGAGACGGACGACGGTCTCACCGTCGCGGTCGACGGCTTCGACCAGTCCGTCCTCGGATAGGTCGGAGACGAGTCCGCGGAGCCACTCGCGTCCGTACTCGCCGTCGGGAACGTAATCGACACGCACCCGTGGTCCGAGGGCGTCGAGGGTCAGTTCGTCGTGGCTTCCCAGTGCGCGGACGATCCGACCCCGCGTCTGTCGGCGACTCCCGTCGAAGTCCGGCTGGTCGGGAACGTCGGGTGCGGTGAAATCACCGGTCTCGTAGGCGTCACACCACTCCCGCCAGGGACACCCCTGTTCGTCACACCGGGGCGTCTTCTCGCAGGCCACGCCACCCAGTTCCATGATGGCGTTGTTCCAGACCCGCGATTCACCGTCTGGCAACAACGTCCGGGCGGCGCGCTCGAACTCCCCGTCGCTGTCCGGAACACCGAACGCGCGGTAGAGGACTCGTTTGACGTTCGTATCGACGACGGCGTCGCCGTTGTTGAACGCGAAACTGGCGACAGCGTTGGCCGTGTACGGGCCGACACCCATCAGCTCCGCGAGCGTGTCGGGGTCGCGCGGGAACTGCCCGTCGTGCTCGGTCAGGAGTTGCTGGGCGGCCTCGTGGAGGTACCGTGCGCGGTTGTTGTATCCGAGGCTGTGCTCGGTCCAGAATCCCACCACCTCCGAGCGGTCGGCGCCCGCGAGCGCCTCGACGGTCGGCCACCGACTCAGGAACGCCTCCCAGGCGTCGACGACCCGGCCGAGCTGGGTCTGCTGGCTCATCACTTCCGAGACCAGTATCTCGTAGGGGTCGGACGTTTCGCGCCACGGATGCGACCGGTGGCCGCGTTCGTACCACTCGACGAGGGCCGTCCGGACAGCGCCGAGGTCCACGCCCTCGACCGGGTCCTCGGCAGCGTCAGTCATCACCCCCCCGTTGGCGCCGACGGCGCTTGTGTGTGGCGGTCATCGGGCGGCACCCGCGCATACGGATTACTGTCAGAGGCTGCCCGCGATCGCGAGGACAACCTCGGCGACGGCGTCGACAGCGGTCTCCCAGACTGAGAACCCGGTCGTCACAGAGAGCAGGATGTCGAGAGCGAAGAAGACGAAGACGCCTGCGGCAGCGAAGTGGGCCTTCCGGAGGTCCAGTTCGTGGACGAACCGGTGGAAAAAGAGGGCGTTCACGAGGCTGACCGGGACGATAGCGAGCATCTCCCCGGCCCAGATCGCCGAGGTCGCGCCGTACTGGGCCGCGAGGCTGATCGTGATCAGCTGTGTCTTGTCGCCGACCTCGCCGAGTGCCATCATCGAGAAGATTCCCAGCGAGGTCGCGACCGAGCCCGGGAGTTCCCAGCCGAACACCTCGATGTCGCGGTCGCTCGCGGCGTCCCCGAACCCGCCGTCGGTCTTGGTTGGCGTCTCCCCCGCTTCCGGTGCCGACCGGTACAGCATGACCCCGAACAGCGCAAAGAGGCCTGCGGTGAGCAGATCCAGGTACAGCCCCGGCAGGGCGTTCTGCAGGGCGTTCCCGACCAGAATCTCGATGGCCGTCCATCCCGCGAAGGCGCTTCCGGCTGCCGCGACGACGAGAAACGGGTTGTACCGGGTCGAGAGGCCGGCGATGATGAACTGCACCTTCTCGCCCGGCAACACAGCGAGCTGGGCCGCGAAGGCGATCACCAGTATTTCGACCCACCCGGTCACGGCTGACCCGCCCCCCGGCTCGAACGATCGACGTGACTCATCTCACTTTGTTAGACTCGTCTAATCCATAAATATGTTATGTCTAATACCTCCCCGCCGCGGGGTCGCTATCGAGGCCGTGCGACGACAGCGAGGTGGTCGACGTGCAGCGGATCGAGGCGGTCGTGCTCGAGTATCTCGTAGCCTTCTCGCAGATCCGCGAGGACGTCCTCGAACAGTTCGTCGGGGGAGCGTGTCACGTCCTCGCTGCGGGCTTTGATCGACAACAGGAGGCGGCCGTTCGCTCCCAGGAACTGCCGGTTTGCGCGTGCGACGCGGGCCTGTCCCCGGGTCGCGACGTCCTGGACGACGACGTCGACCGGTTCGACGACGTGGGCGTAGGTCTCGGGCCTGCGGGCGTCCTTCAGGAGTGGGAAGAGATTCGAGCGTGACCCGGCGACGTCCAGCAGATCACGCGCCGGGCGTGGGGCGAACTCCACCGCGTAGGTTGGCCCCGCGAAGTCGGCGACGTGGCTGACGGTGGTTCCCGAGGCGGCGCCGAGATAGAGGACCCCCTCCCCGCCCGACAGTCCGGTCTCCAGTCCCGCCTCGAACATCGCGGCGAGTTTCGACCGCCGGGGATCCCAGCGCCGCCACTCGCCCGCTGTCGCTTCGTCCGAGACTGGCTCACCCCGCGTCGCGAGCGCCGTCTCCGACCCGAAGGTGCGCCGTTCGACCCCCGCGGGAAGGGTCACTGCTCACCACGAGCGCGGACGCGCTCGATCCGGTCCTCGAGGTCGGCGTCCAGTTCCGGACGCCGCTCGCCGCTGTAGTGGTCGACGCGGGCGGCAATCGAGAGTTTGCCCGCGAGCGCGCGCGCGGCTGACCCCCGCTCCTCGGGTCGCGTGTGCCGGACGTACTCGTGGGTGTAGATGACGCCGTGTTTGGGAGACGGGGCGTCACCCTGCAGGTGTGCGAACAGCGCGTCCTCGGCCCCGAGGACCTGGACGGTGCCGCTGGGCTGTTTCGCGAGCGACTCCAGGCCCCCCGACAGCGAGACGAGCCGGGCAGCCAGCACCGGCCCGGCCAGCGCCGAGAGGTTGGGGGCCACCTCGGGAGCCCTCCGCTCGACGAACGCCCGCAGGCGGTCGGCCTCCTCGTCCAGTGCGACGGCCTGCCTGGCGAGCGCGACGACCCGCCGGGGGAGTCTATCGTCCGGTTCCCGTCCCGACAGATCGCGGGCGTACTCGACGCCCGTGTCCGCCTCGTCGTCCAGGCTGCCGGCCCACTCGCCGACCCGTTCGGCCAGTTCGTTGGCCTGCCGTCGGCAGTCGTCCACGGCACGAATACTGTGCTTGAGTTGCTGGTCGTCTGCCCGCTCTCGCTCCCGGACCGCCTCGCGGGTGGCGTCCACGGTGGCCCCGTGAAGCAGTCTGTAGTACTCGTCTTCGTCCTCCGCAAAGCCCGCCTCCACGGCCCGTGCTGGCCAGTCTCGGGACACCTCCGCGCTCCCCTGTTCGATAGCGTCACGGACTGCCTCCAGGTCCCCGGGGTCTACGTTCCGGAACCAGGCTGTGTCCGCCGTGTCTTCGGTCATTGTCGGGTGTAAACAGCCAGCTCCTGAATGCACTTTCGAAATTCCCCACTCGGGGTGCAGATATACCGGTCGACGTAACTTTTGATACTTCTCAGCCGGACGTTCCCGACTGAAAGTATCAGGGCTTACGTCGACCGGTATACTTCTCACGGGCTCGTAGCCCAGTATCAGACGGCACTCTCACCTGATCGTGTCACTCTCTGGCTGACCGAGGAGACGATCCCTGCAAGGACCAGCGCCCCGCTGAGCCAGAGAACCAGTGCCAGGACGAGGATTCCCGTCTCGTAGAGTCCTACACCCACGCCGATGTTGGCGAGAGCCAACACGAACGGATAGAGAGTGTCGGCAATCCCGGATACGTTCATGTTGTCCACATTGTCGAGAACACGTATATATCCCACAGCGCTGTTGCAGGACCAGAAACACTGCTGTAGACCGCACGGGACCGCGGACAGATTCAGCACGAGCACTTCTAACAAGAATCAGATACGTTCGACCACCGAGTGCGGACTCACACTTATGTGCGACGCACACGTTCTAACACGTGGCATGTCGGAAGAGATCCCGGAAACACCTGTCAGAGAGATTATGAGTAGTCCGGTCGTGACGGTGACAGAGGAAACGACCCTCGGGGAGGCAGCGGAGGTCCTGGCGGAGGAGCGCGTGGGGTCGCTCGTCGTGGGTGACACGATTGTCGATGGCGTCCTCACCGAAACCGACATCGTCCGGGCAGTTGGGAGAGGACTCGATCGCTCGGAGACGACTGTCGGCGACATCATGAGCGAACCGGTCGTCACTATTCGTCCCGAGGAGTCCGTCCGCGTGGCAGGCGAACGGATGGGCCACAACGGTGTGAAGAAACTTCCCGTCACCGAGGAGGGCGAGCCCAAGGGCATTGTCACGACAACTGACCTCGCGCACTTTATTCCACGCAACCGTGTCCGGATGGCCAACCAGCCAGAGCGTGATGTCGCCGATGGTGAGTTCGAGTAGCCGTCGACCCGCACCAGAATATGCGAAGATCGGTCCGGCTCGTGGCCGCCACCAGTCCAGTCCAGTCCAGTCCAGTCCAGTTGCCGGTGCCGGCGTGATCACCGGCTGAGATAGCCACCGTCGACGGGGAGGGCGGTCCCAGTGACGTACGACGCCGCGTCCGAGCACAGCCAGACGATGGCGTCGGCGATCTCCGCGGGTTCGCCAAAGCGCCCCATCGGGTGCAGTCCCTCGACGTGTTCGCGGGCGCGCTCGCTCGCAGTGACGCCGGTCTCGTCGAGCATCGACGTCCGGGTGAAGCCCGGACAGACCGCGTTGACTCGGACGCCCGCCTCGGCGTGCTCCTGTGCCGCGGCGCGCGTCAACCCGACGACACCGTGTTTCGCCGCGGTGTAGGCCGGCGCCGACCGGTAGCCGGCCATTCCGAACACGGACGAGACGTTGACGACCGCGCCCGACTCCTGTCTGTGCATCTGTGCCAGTTCGTGTTTCAGACACCGCCAGACGCCGGTGAGATTCACGTCGACGACGCGCTCGAAGTCGTCTTCGGGGTACTCGACCGTCGATTTCTGTTCGCCGGTGATGGCCGCGCTGTTGACCGCAGCGTCGAGTCGGCCGTACCGCTCGACGGCAGTCTCGACCATCGCGGCCACGTCGTCGGCGTCGGTCACGTCCGCCTCGACTGCGGCGCCACTCCCGGGCGTCTCGCTGTCGACGGCGTCTGCGGTCGTCCGCGCACCGTCGGCGTCGACATCGGCCACGACGACTGCGGCGCCGGCGGCCCCGAAGGTTCTCGCAACTTGCCCGCCGATACCGCCCGCGCCGCCCGTCACGAGCGCAACCCCGTCGAACTCGGTCATGAGACTGTGTCGTCGACTGCGGCTACAAGTCTGTCGATGTGACCCGCCGAGGAGCTGTCTGGCGGGCAAAGAGTCGTACTGTCGGCTATAAGCCCGTGAGCAATTTCGACCTTCCGTGGGGTCGAATATCTTCACGACGTTATAGCCGACAGTATCAATATACACCAGCCGAAGGTGCAGCCATCATGGGCTTTGTCGTCTTCTCTTACAACGTCCGACACCAGGTGCTCGATGACGGGCCTGACCGATGGCGGCACCGCTGTGAGGCCGTCTTCGACCGCCTCCGAACTGCTTCGCCTGCCATCGTCGGTTTACAGGAGAGTACCGGAGAACAGCACCACGACATCGAGCAGGCTCTCGACTATCAGTGGTACGGTGTCGCCGACGAGCCGGGGTCGGGCGAACACAACCCCGTCGGCGTCGGGTCACGGTTCGTGTCCCGGGGCGCGCACACGGAGTGGCTCTCCCCGACTCCCGACGTCCAGAGTGTCGGCTGGGACGCCGCGTATCCGCGCGTTCTCACGCGGGTGTTGCTCGAAGACACGCCAACGGGTCGGTCGCTCGCGGTCTACAACGCGCACTTCGACCACGAGGGCCCCGAGGCACGGAAACACAGCGCACAGCAGATCCGCGAGCGTGTCGCGTCACTGCCCGCCGACACCGACGCGGTCGTTCTCGGGGACTTCAACTGTCGGCCGGGCTCCCAGCCGTACCAGACCCTCTCCGCTGACGGCGGCGAACGACAGCTCCAGGACGCCCGCACTGTCGCCGCCACGGTCGACGGACCGACGACGACTGTCACTGACTTTGAGACGCTCGACCCCGGCCGACGACTCGACCACGTGTTCGTAACGTCTGGTCTGTCCGTCGATTCGTACTGGATAGACGACTCTACTGCCGACGGTAGGTATCCCTCCGATCACCTTCCAGTCGCTGTCCGGGTTCGGTTCGT
>CAYYHG010000108.1:0-9719 GCA_964471665.1 uncultured Halobacteriales archaeon
CCTGCGACTGTCCGGGCCTCGTGGTTGGCGTTGTGTTTGATACTGTCGGCTATAAGCCCGTGAGCAGTATCGGCACCCCGGGGTGCCGAATATCTCCACGAAGTTATAGCCGACAGTATGAGGAGGTACTCGCCGACGATGTCCCCCAGCGCCCAGACGCCCTCGGCAGAGGTGCGGAGAAACTCGTCGGTCTCGACGAACCCCTGGTCGTCGGTCTCGACACCCGCGGCTGCGACGTCCAGCGTGTCCGTGTTGGGAACGCGCCCGGCAGCCACGAGGACTTCGTCACCGGTCACCGTGGTCCCGGTCTCGTCGGGGTCGCCGTCGAAGGCAGGCGGGTAGGGGCGGGTCTCGACTGTGATCGAGCCGTCCGACTCGGAGACGGCGGTCGCTTCGTGGCCCGCGTGGACGGCAAAGCGGTCGGCGTACCGTTCGGTGAACGCGGCGGCGACCTCCCTGTCGGCGTCCGGGAGCAGGTGGGGACGGCGGCCGACGATCGTCACGTCGCTGCCGAAGGTCCCGAAGAAGTGGCCGAGTTCCGCCGCGATGTAGCCCCCGCCGATCACTCGTTGCCTCGTGCGGCCTCGAAAGTCGCGATGGCCTCTTCGCGGCGCTCGCTGTGATCGACGATGGGCGCCGGATAGTCCGGCGCGTGCGTCTTGCGCGTTCCAGCGTCGAGTTCGTGCCAGGCGTGGATCGTCTCGGCGGGTACACCCTCGAGTTCGGGGACGTACCGCCTGATGTACTCGGCGTCGGCGTCGTAGCGCTCGCCCTGTGTCATCGGGTTGAACACCCGGAAGTAGGGCTGGGAGTCCGTGCCCGTCGAGGCTGCCCACTGCCAGCCGCCGTTGTCGTTTGCGGTGTCGTGGTCGACCAGCTTGTCGCGAAACCAGGCGTAGCCCTCCCGCCAGTCGACGAGCAGGTCCTTCGTGAGAAAGGAGGCAACGATCATCCGGACCCGGTTGTGCACGTACGCCTCCTCGCGCAACTGTCGCATCCCCGCGTCGACGATGGGATAGCCCGTCTCGCCGTCCTTCCAGGCCTGGAGACCCTCCGGGTCGTCGCACCACTCGATGGGATTGTCGTAGCCCTTGTAGTTCCGGGTCACCACGTCGGGCCGGTCCCACAGCACCTGTGTGTAAAACTCCCGCCACGCGAGCTGATCCTGGAACTCCGCGACCGACTCTACTGCCGTCTCGCTGTCTGCGTCGGTCTTTGCTCGCTCCGTGGTCTCGTACACCTCTCGGATACCGATGGTTCCGTACTTGAGGTGGGCCGAGAGCCGGGAGGTACAGTCGTCGGCGGGGTAGTCCCGCCGGTCGGCGTACCGGTAGATGTCCCCGCCACAGAACTCGTCGAGCAGCGCCCGCGCGGTGTCGGTCCCGGCCGCCGGGACTGTGGCTTCGGGCGCGTCGAACCCCAGGGCTCCCAGCGTCGGGAGCGTCTCCCCCGAAACGTCAGCGAGGTCGCTGGCCTCGGGTGGCTCGATCGGATCCGCCTTCTCGCGGTCGTGCCACTTCTTCGAGAAGTAGGTGAACACTTTGTAGGGGTTGCCGTCGTTGGTCGTGATGGCGCCGGGTTTGTGGTGGACGGCGTCGTGGACGGCCAGGCGGTCGACGCCGGCCGCCTCGAGAGATTGCCGGACCGACGTGTCGCGTTCGCGGGCCAGTCCGGAGTAGTCCCGGCACCAGGTGACGGTGTCGGCGCCGTACTCGGCTGCCAGTTCGGGGAGGCGTTGGCGGGGTTCGCCGCGGACACAGACGAGGTCGCTGCCGCGCTCGCGGTACGCGTCCCGAAGTGACGCGAGCGCGTCGAGCAGGAAGGCGACGCGGGGGGGCGAACCGTGTGCAAGCACGTCGTCGTCGAAGACGAACACGGGGACAGTCTCGCCGTCGTCGGCTGCGAGCCCGCGGTTGTCCGCCACACGCAGATCCCGGCGGTGCCAGTGGAGGCGCATACCGACGGAAACGGCCGGCGCGCACTTCAACGGCGCGGGCAACTATTTAGGGGAAACGACGGTTTCAAGCGGGTTCCCACCGGGGACCCGGTATGACAATCCCGTCGTTCGTCATCGTTCCCGAGGGTGCAAACAGCGTCGCAGTCAATCTCCTCGGCGAGAAGATCCACGCGGAGATCCGCGGTGACGCCGTCCGCCAGTGGGAGCGTTCGGAACTGGAAGCGCGGCTCCGGGAGCGCCAGCCATCCGACATCGACGAGGACTTCGACGCGTGACCCTGCGGGAACGTCGACAGCCGCGGCGGGGTCGTCGGCTGCATCTCGAAGGGCACCAGAGTCGACCGGAGAGTGTTCACACCCGTCGAGTGATACTGTCGGATTCTGCCGGACACAAATTTCAAATTATCGGGATTTGCATAGCACAGCATGTACTGTGCTATCAGCCCGTACAGACACGGTATAGGAGGGCACGCTCGTGGCTGATCCCCTGGAGAGCAGTGCCTACACCAACTGGATAAGCCACGTGTTCCCGAACTCCAGGTATCGAACGCTGGGGGTCGTGTCTGCGCTGGCGGCCGGTGGTGTCTTCGCGCTGGGGTACGGAATCACAGCCCTCGGCGGCGGGGATTATCTCTGTAAACGGTATCCGTACGTCGGTGCGGGTGGAATTTTTTGGATTCTGCTCTGGCTCGGCTGGGTGGACGCAGTCCAGGTCAGTGTCTGGAACCGAGTGTACCCCGCCTTCGGCGTCGACAGCGCGACCTATCGTGACGTGATCGGGTCCCAGTTAGACTCCTTCTACAACGACCGTGTCACGCTCGGCTACAGCGCGAGCCTCGTGGTTCTGTATCTCGCGTGCGTCGTCCTCTTCCATGTCTCGGCGTTTCCCGGGGACGGGCGTATCAGTATGATTTTCGACTCCTACCTCGGCGGTGATTCGTTGGTACGGGCCGCGAATTTCGTCCTGTTCGGTACGGTTCTCATTCCGGCACTCGTCACGAGCGTCCGCGGATTCGTGAATCACGTGCTCTTGCTCCGGAGGGTAAAGAAATTGCCGTTCCAGAACCTCTCCACCGCAGCCCAGCAGCTAGAGCCGCTCGCGAAATTCAGCTTGACGCCTGCGACGGCCTGGTTCGCCGGCGTCTCACTCATCCTGCTCGGGGGGCGAGGTGAAGTCAGCGACCCCATCGCACAGGTCGTTATCGCGACGCTTGTCCTTATTACGGTGGTTCACATTGCAGTCCCGCTGTTGACGCTCCACGACGCGCTACAGGACGCACAGCGGGAACTGCTCGCGGAAATACGCGCCGATTACGACGAGATCCGGCACTCGGTTCGGACTGGCGACGAGTCGCCGGACCGCCTCTCGCTGTGGCTCGAAGTCACCGATCGGCGACAACAAAACGCGAACGCAATCAGCACGTGGGTCTACGACCTGTCTTCCCTTCGACGATTTCTGGTCGCTGCCGCCATCCCGTTGCTGACGCTCATTGACGAGGTCCTGTCGCTGCTCTCCGCTCTCTGATCGTCTGCCCCGGGCGGTCGCTCCTCGGGAGAGCGCATCGCTTTTCGCGCTCGGCGCCGGACCGGAGGTATGCGCGTCCGGGAAGGCCACGTCGAGATCGAGGTGCCCGAGCAGGAGGGCGACGGTGTCGGCGACGCCGTGTTCTACAATCCGGTCCAGGAGTTGAACCGCGATCTCACGGTCGCCGTTCTGCGCGCCTACCGGGACCGCGAGTCGCGGGCAGAGACGTATCTCGACGCCACCGCAGCCAGCGGCGTCCGGGGGGTGCGCGCTGCCGCGAATGGCTGGCGGGTGACCTGCTGTGACACCGATCCCGAGGCTGTCTCGCTCTCCGAGGCCAACCTCGCGCGCAACGACCTCGACGGGCGGGTCCTCGGCCGCGACGCCAGCGCCCTCATGCACGAGGAGTATTTCGACGTGGTGGACGTGGACCCCTTCGGGACGCCGATCCCGTTCGCGGACGCGGCGTTCCAGGGCACCCGGAACCTCCTCTGTGTGACCGCGACAGACACGGCTCCGCTGTGTGGCGCCCACTTCGAGAGCGGCGTCCGGCGGTACAGTGCTGTCCCGCAGAACACGGAGTACCACGCCGAGGTTGGCGTGCGGGTCCTGCTGTCGGCACTCGTGCGCACTGCCGCACGCTACGACGTCGCGACGACACCGCTTTTGACACACGCGACGAAACACTACGTCCGTACCTACCTCGAACTGGACCGCGGTGCGCGGGACGCGAACGCGGCCATCGACCGGCTGGGCTACGTCTACCACTGCGAGCACTGCCTGCGCCGCGAGACCGAACGGCAGCTCCTCGCCGACGCGCCCGCCGAGTGTCCCGACTGCGGGCACGGTCTCGGGACTGCCGGGCCGGTGTGGCTCGGCCCGGTCCAGGACGACGCGTTCGTGGCCGCCGCTCGCGAGACAGTGACCCGCGAGATGGGCACCGCCGGAAAGGCACGGGACCTGCTCGCAACGCTCGAGTCGGAACTGGCGGTTCCGACCCACTACGACCAGCACCGCCTCTGCAAGCGGTGGGGGCGGCCGGCCGCCGCGATGGACGAGTTTCTCGCCGCGCTCCGGGAGGCGGGACACGACGCCTCCCGGACCCACTACGGCGGCACGACGTTCAAGACGCCGGCCTCGGTTCCAGAGATCAGGACGGCCACGAGCGAGACGGACTGCTGTCGATGAGTGACCGAGCTCGTACTGTCGGCTATAACTTCGTGAAGATACTCAACCCCACGGGGGGTCGAAATTGCTCACCCGCTTACAGCCGACAGTATCAGTCGTCCGCCACGGCTGTCGCGTCGCCGTCTGCGATGTCGGCTGTCAGTTCCGAGGTCTCTGTGCTGTCGGCGCCGGGCAGCGACGTGTACATGAATCCCCTGCTGGTGTTGTAGTTCGTCATTGGTGGGCATGGAACACTCCCGCATATAAGTTTCTCCCTTAGTGTGTATAATGGTATATATACGTCACTCGTAGCTCCGGCTGTACATCCGGATCCGCGCGAACTCGTTTCGAAGGGCCTGCCGTTTCAGGAGGACAAAGCCCAGCAGGATGAGCACGAACCCGGCCACGGTGTGGACGGTCGGCGTCTCGCCGAGGAAGACCAGTCCTGTGAGGGCCGCCGCCACCGGGGCGGCGTAGGACACCAGGTTGATCTCGATCGGGCCGAGGCGGTCCAGCAGGTCGAAGTAGATCAGAAAGCCAGCCGCACTCGCCACGACGACGAGGTATCCGAGCGCGAGGACGGCCTCGGCCGTCCACTGGACCGCGCCCACTGACTCGGCCAGGGCGAGACTCGCTCCGTGCATCAGGACGGCGCCGACGAGCATCGACCACGCTTCCATCGTCTCGATCGGCAACTCCCCGTCCACGCGCTGGGTGAGCACGCTCCCGAGAGCGAACGCCGCGGCGGCGACGAACACCAGGAACAGCGAGACAGTCCGGGTGTTCAGGAGGTTGCCCGGGTCGGGATTGCTCAGGACGCCGACGCCGACGAACCCGACGAGGAGGCCGATGGTGCCGACCAGGGTGAGCCGTTCCGCGGGCAAGAACGCCCGCGCGAACCCGGTCGTGAGAATCGGCGAGAGGCTCACGACGATCGCGGCGGCGGCGCTGGTCGTCCCCTGTTCGCCGACGAACAGAAACGAGTGGTAGGCCGCGATCATCAGGCTCCCGCCGATCCCGACCAGTAGCCACTCCTCGCGGGTCCGGGGTCGCCAGCGGTCGGTTGCGTACACCGCGTAGCCGAGTATCAACAGGCCGGCCAGGTCGTACCTGAACGCCGCGAAGAGCACCGGCGGGAAGAACTCCAGTCCGGCCTTGATCGCAGTGAAGGCACTCCCCCACGCAGCGGCTAGCGCGACGAAGAGAAACGCGTTTCTGAATCGCATCTAGTCGTCTCCGACGATTCCCTCGATGGCCGCCTCCGCGACGAGGCTCTCGACGTACTTCGCGACGATGTCGACCTCGATGTGGACTGGATCCCCGACGGCTTTCTCCGAGAGGGTCGTCAGTTCGTAGGTCTCGGGGATGATGGCGACGCTGAACGACTCCTCGTCACAGTCGGCGACGGTGAGGCTGATCCCGTCGATGGCGACCGATCCCTTCTCGACGACGTACCGCTCGTGAGCGTCGGGGACCGAGAAGTCGTACCGCCAGTCCTCGCCGACCCGTTCGATCCCCAGGACATCGCCGGCGGCGTCGACGTGACCCTGCACGAAGTGGCCGTCGAGGCGGCTGTCGGCGGGCAGCGCGCGTTCGAGGTTGACCTCGTCGCCGGGTTCCAGCGTCCCGAGGTAGGTCCGATCGACCGTCTCGGCCGAGAGAAACAGCGAGAACCACCCGTCGCCGACCTTCTCGACGGTCAGGCAGGCGCCGCTGACGCTCACGCTCTGGCCCTCGTGGAGTCCCTCGAAGGTCGTCCCGACGCGAACCCGCCGTCCGTCCTCGCTCTCGTCGACTGCCAGCACCTCGCCGGTCTCCTCGACGATGCCAGTGAACATACAGCCCTGTTCGTGTTCTGCCGGCCAAACACTTTCGGTGCGCGGTTGTGACTGTCCCCCGGCCGGTCCGGGTTACAGCGGCTGGTAGGTCGGGATTTCCAGATGCGGGACGGCGACGCCGAGCAGGGCAAGCGAGTGCGAGAGGAGCATCCACCCCATCACGAGGAAGGCCACGCCGAGCACGCGGTGGAGTCGCTTGCGGTGTGTCGCGCCCACGGACTGGATCACCGTTCCGTAGAGGAACAGCGTCGGGAACGTGCCCACGCCGAGCAACCCGAGCGCGAGCGCGCCGCCGACCGGCGACCCGCCCGCGAAGGCATAGAGGAAGGCGGGATACAACAGCGGGCAGGGCAACAGACCGTGGACCAGTCCCAGGCCGACGATGCCGGGCCCGGTCGCCCAGCCGTCGACCCGCCCGCTGATGTAGCCGTAGACGCGCCCGAAGACGCCGCTTCCGGGGAGGTTGTGACTGGTCTGCCCGCCCAGGGTGTACTGGACACCGACGGCGATGATGAGCGCCCCCACGGCGAAGCCGGTGAGCACGCGGATCGGCCGTTCGAACCGGGTGACCGTGCTCGCGTCGAAAAACAGCAGTCCCGCGAGACCGAACGCCGCTCCCAGGGTCGCGTAACTGATCGTTCGCCCGAAGTTGAACAGCGCGTGCTGGCGCACCTCGTAGGTGGTCAGACGCCGCTCGGTGCCGGATTTCGCGTCGGTCATCCGTTCGCTGTACATCGTCACGAGCGGCCCACACATCCCCAGACAGTGCGCGCCCCCCAGCAGGCCGACGAGAAAGAACACCCCGAGTTCGACGGAGTCGGCTGTCGTGTCGGTGAGGTGCAGGGGCACGGCGAGGACCGACTCTGTGGCCATCAGTCGCGCTTGTGTCGGCAGACGCCTATCCGTTTCGGTCCGTCGCTGTCGGGTTCCTCTGATAGGGACGGTTGTAGCCGTTTTCCAGGACAACCGCCCGACGTCGGGCGAGTGATCCGGTAAAGAACCACAACCGTCCCTATCACGCCAGGACGTACCGGGTCAGGTACCGCAACACGCCGACGACGTAGGCCAGCAGCCAGAAGAACACGTAGCCGAACACGCCGATCCGGAGGCGGCGACGCCAGTGCTGGAAGTCCTCGGAGCCGATCTCCGACAGGAGAACCGCCTCGTCGTAGTCGTGGTAGAGGTCGTGTTCCCGCTTGGCCTTGAAGATGCGCACGATGCCCGTCCCGGCGAACACGAGCATCGCGTACGCCTGCAGACCCAGGAAGGCGTGGACGAGCGCGGCACCGCTGAACTGGTCGGCCAGGCGCGGGATCATCCACACGAGCATCGGAACCGTCGTCAGCGTCAGTCCCGCGAGGATGAACTTCAGGTGGCGCGTCAGCACGTCCCAGGTCACGGGGTCGTTGTCGATGACGATGTACGCGCCGTACAGAAAGCAGGGGAAACTGAGCGTCACGCCGGCCAGCACCACCGTCGCAACGAGGGCTTCCGTCGACGCGACTACCATCCACCCGACGTTGGTGGCGAACGCGCTAAAGGGTGCCGAAGATCCGTTCCCGGAACGATCCGTCACATCGGCTGGTACGTCCCCAGCCGACTCGTTGTGCGTAAGTGAGACGACGACTGCGATGTCGTGTTCGCGGAGCGTGGAGGCGTCGCTGGCATCTGCGGCTGTCCCAACGTACAGACCCTGGGCGACTTCGTCCATTCGTTGTCGTCACTCCCTGGAGAGTTCGTATACCGGTCGACGTAACTTTTGATACTTCTCAGCCGGACGTTCCCGGCTGATATCTTCACGAAGGTATAGCCGGCAGTATGAGTATGCGCGCTGTTTCGTGGTGTGTCCCAGTGCGGGACTCGGGAGAGTATCCATCACGCGACAAACTCGACGCCGGTGACCTCGAAGCGTGCGCCGCTTCCCGTTCCGTCAGTCACCCGCACGTCCCACCCGTGTACCTCGGCCACTTCCTCGACGATACCCAGTCCGAAACCAGTTCCCTCCCGGGAGGTCGAGTATCCGGCCTCGAAGATGTCGTCACGGTCGGGTTTGGGAATACCAGGACCGTCGTCTTCGATATAAAAGCCATCCGCCAGGTCCCCGATAGTGACGGACACACCCGCGCGGCCGTGTTCGAGCGCGTTCGCCAGGAGGTTCTCGAGGAGTTGCCGCAGGCGGTCGCGGTCGGCCCGGACGGTCCGCTCTGTCTCGACGACGAGGGAAGCCTCACAGCTCTGGAGGGTCTCCCAGCACTCTTCGAGGAGTCGACGCAGATCGATTGTCCGGTAGTCGAGGGCCTCGCTGCCCGCCCGCGCGAACATCAGGAGATCGTCGATGAGTTGCTCCATCCGCCCGTGGGCGTCCGCGACATCCTGGAGGTGGGGACTGTCACACTCGTCGGCAACAAATTCGAGGCGCCCCGAAGCGATATTCAACGGATTCCGGAGGTCGTGCGAGACGACGCTGGTAAACTCGCTGAGGCGGTCGTTTTGGCGCCGAAGTTGGAGTTCGCGTTCTTTTCGCTCGGTGATATCCTCGACGCTCACGAGGACACGCTGCTGGTCGTCGAGTGTTGCTGGTGTGAGGGTGACCGTCATCCACCGTTCGTCGCCGTTTTCCGTCTCGCGGAGCCATTCGGACGACTGTGGACCGTCTTCGATAGCCCGGGTGATCAGTCGGTCTGCGTTGGTTTCGGTATCGGGGGAGTCGTCTGGTGTCAGGTTGTCGGGAGGCTCGCCGATAACGTCCTCGCGGTCGTGGCCGGCGATGTCGGCGTAGGCTTGATTGGTCTCGAGGAGCCTCCCCGTCTCGGGGTCGGTGATTGCCAACCCGACATCTGTCTTTTCGAACAGTTCTCGATAGTTCGTCCGCGCACGACGCCGCGAGACTGCCTTGGTGATCCGGTTGGCCAGCAGGTCGTACGGTTCGGTTCCAGGTCCCTTTTGTTGATAATCGGTGACATCTGCCGAGATTGCTTCACTGGCGAGTTCCTCCGAGCCCTTGCCGGTGAACAGTATGAACGGGAACGTGGGATGTGTCTCACGCACCGCTTCGAGAAACTCGAGACCGTCTTGGCCGGGCATGGCATAATCCGAGACAATACAGTCGAATGTGGCGTCGGCGAGGCGGTCCAATCCTGTGTCGGCGCTGGTGGCGGTTGCAACAGCAAACCGGTCGTCCTATTACTTTCTACGGTATCAATTTCTGAAATTAGTCATAAGGATGTATGTGT
>CAYYHG010000109.1:0-9672 GCA_964471665.1 uncultured Halobacteriales archaeon
GCGTCGGATCGCTCGTCCTTCGCGGGAAGGGCGGGATTCTCTCGCTGAATCAAGATAGTGACGGTTGTAACTGTTTGCCGGGTTGACCGCCTGCGTTCGTGCGGTCAATCCCGTAATGAATGACAACCGTCACTATAGCTGGCAGCGCCCGCTCGAAGACAACGGGGGTACACCCGCCCCTCGATATCTGCTACTCGGCCGGGCCGTCTTCGCCGACACTGTGGTCCGGGCGGTACGCGTGGGCCTCCAGCATTTCGAGGGAGACGGAGTCGAGAACGCTCTCGTTGGTCGCCTCGAGAACGACAGACGGGACTGTCGTTTCGGCGAGTTGCTGGCTCTGTGTCGCTTCGAGTGCTTCGACCCACCGGCCCAGACAGAGACACCACCGGTCGCCGGGTGTCAGGCCGGGGAACTCGAGTTCCGGACGCGGAGTCGTGAGGTCGTTTCCCCGTTGCTTGCTGAATTCGAGAAACTCGGCTGTCATCACGGCACAGAGTTCGTGTCGGCCGCGGTCCTGCGGATGTGTCCCACAGCACCCGTCCCGTTCGAATCCGGTGACAGGATCCGTGCTGCACGGTTCGAGGTCCTCGCCGAGGACGTTCCGTTCCACCATACACCACCAGTGCTGCGCGACACACAAAACACTACGCTCTTTGATCGCAACCGGCCGTACGCAGCCGACAACGCGAACACCGGGACCACCGACCAGAACTCCTATCCGGTGTTCCGGCACTGCCGGCAGAACGCCTCGACCATGCCCATCCCGGCGTCGGTCAGGATGCTCTCGGGATGGAACTGGACGCCGACGTGTGGCCGGTCGCGGTGACGGACCGCCATCACCACCTCGCGCTCGTCGTCGGTATGAGCAGTCTCGACCAGCGAACCGGGGAGGTCGGCGCGTTCGACGGCCAGCGAGTGGTACCGGCCTGCTTCGAACGTCTCGGGGAGGTCCGCGAAGAGACCCCGGCCGTCGTGGCGGATCGTCGAGGGTTTGCCGTGGACGACATCGGGTGCGTGTCCAACGTCCCCGCCGGCGGCCGCACACAGCGCCTGGTGGCCGAGACAGACGCCGAGTGTCGGGTACGTCAGGTCCCGGAAGACCGAAATCGAGACGCCGGCCTCCTGTGGCGTGCCGGGCCCCGGCGAGACGACGATTCCGTCGGGGTCGATCCGCCGGATCCCGTCGACGTCGACCGCGTCGTTGCGCCGGACCCCGACTGTCCCCTCCTCGGGGGCGCCGACCGCCGCGCCGACGTACTGGACGAGGTTGTACGCGAAGGAGTCGTAGTTGTCCACGACGAGGATCCGGGTCACGCCGATCCACCACCGGCGTGACGAGCGGTGTGGGCAGCGACCATCAGTCAGCGACCCCCTGGCGTTCGACCGCGAGGTCCGCCTGCTCGCCCAGCGCGGCGTCGAGGGCCCGCACCAGGGCCCGGCCCTTGTCGAGGGTTTCCTCGTACTCACGGTCCGGAACAGAGTCGTGGACGATACCCGCGCCCACGCGCAGGAAATACTCCTCCCACCGCCGGACGAGTGTCCGGATGACGATGTTGAGGATAGCCCGGCCGTCGAAACCGAAGACGCCGATCGAGCCGGTGTAGGGGCCCCGGCGCGTGGTCTCGACCTCGTCGATGATCTCCATCGTCCGTGGTTTCGGGGCGCCGGTGATCGTTCCGCCCGGGAAGACCGCGGCGACCGCGTCCACGAGAGTCTCGTCCTCGCGCAGGCGGCCCTCGACGAGCGAGACGAGGTGCATCACCTCCGAGTAGCGATCGACCCGGCGGTACTCCGAGACCGACACGCTGCCGTACTCGCAGACTTTCCCGAGGTCGTTCCGTTCGAGGTCGACCAGCATCGCGTGTTCCGCGCGTTCCTTCTCGTCTGCCAGGAGGTCCCGTTCCAGGTCTGCGTCGGCCTCCGGTGTCTCTCCCCGTGGTCTGGTGCCCGCGATGGGTTCGGTCACGAGGCGCGTCCAGTCCTCGCCGGTGACAGACGGCGGTTCGACGTCGAGCAGGAGTTCCGGGGAGGCACTGACGAGGTCGACACCGGGGAACTCGAGCAGCGCGGAGTAGGGAGCGGGATTGACATCCCGCAGTGCCGCAAACGCCTCCACAGGGTGGACGACCGCCGGCGCGCGCAGGCGCTGCGAGATGTTCGCCTGGAACGTGTCGCCGTCCCGGACGAACTCCTTGACTGTCCGGACGCGCTCGCGGAACTGGGCCCGCGAGCAGTCGCTCTCGAAGGTCGCACTGGCGGTCCGCGACTGCGTCCCGGACACCGACGGATCCCCGGCACCGATCCGCTCGATCAGATCCAGCGCCCGGGCGCGACCGCGCTCGTAGGCTGCTGCCGGATCGTCTCCGATCCGGGGACAGGCGGTTACCCGGAGTGTCGTGTCCGCACTGTCACTGTTCCGGGGTTCCGTCCAGGCGGCCACGCGGTCGTAGACGCCGACCTGCAGTCGGGGGAGGCCGCGGTCGTCGACGGTGGTTCCGGGCAGGTCCTCGAGTTCCCGGGCGACGTCGTACGAGAGCCACCCGAACGCGCCACAGGGATACGGGACCGCGCAGTCGCCCCGGACGAGCGTCTCACGGTCGAGCAGTCCGGCGAGTTCTGCGATGGACGGCGCGGGATCCACGTCCCCGACTGCTTCCAGCGCAGGCCCGACCCGGAGACGCGAGACCGGGTCGGTCGCGAAGTACCCCCACCCGGACTGGCCGCCGGTGGTCTCCAGGTAGACCCCGCCGGGGCCCGGGCGGGCACGCCGGTAGGCACGGAACGGATCCGCGACGGACACGCGGTACTCGACAGGGACGCGCACCCCTTCGGGGTGATTGCGTGCAGTCTCGACGAACGCCGCTCTCGATGTGACCGGGCGTAGACCTCCACTCGACATTGGGATTCGGGTTGCTGGAACTCGGTCTGACACCACCTAAACAGTTTCGTCACACCCACCTTTTGCAACTATTCCTGACGGCTGTGCGATAGGTTCTGGGACGGGATTTAAAAACCGCCATAGTTGAGCAGGCAATTTCATGATCGTTTCCCACCAATTTGTGGAAAATGGGAGTTGGAGGTGCACTCCGGCAACTGGCAGAGTTTCTCGAGGAGTGCGAACAGGCGACGGCCGTCGAGGCGGTCGACCTGACCCGATGCAACGATTCTACCGGCGACGGGCTCTCTGCGAGCGTCGAACTGGCGCTGTCTGTCCCTCCGTCCGGGGAGGCTGCGATGTCGCTGTGTGCGACGAGTGTCAACGCCGACGGGACCCTCCGTCTCGGGTTCGAGACGACCGAGGCCGTCGTCCCCGCCGGGGACCACGACGTCGAGGTCGAACCGGTGCAAGCGTCCCTCGGAGAGGACGGCGAGGTGCGGGTCGTCCTCTCGGCGTCGGTGCCACCCGAAGAGGACCACGAGGCGGGGGCGTCGGTGTCGGCCGACGACCAGTCGCTCGACGCGGCTGGCCCCGTCGCGGAGTCCCCCGGTCGCGACCGGGAGGTCCCGCCGTTCAAGGACCCGGACCTCCTGTCGTCGGTCTACGATTCCTGCGAGACGTTCGCGGAGATGGCCGAGACCCTGGAGATGGACGTCACGGCCGAGACGGTCCGGCGATACATGATCGACTACGACATCCACGAGCCGAACTCCTACGACACCACCGGGGAGGCAACCGACGCAGGTGAGGAGGACCCGGTGGTGCTGTCCGACGGGATCGGCCTGCCCGAGGACATCACGGTCGATACGCTGATCGAGACGGTCAAACAGTCCAACACGATATACGAGGTCAAACACCATATCGGCGTCGACCGGCAGGACGCCCTCGAGATGTTGCGCGAACTGAACCTGCTCGACCTGGTCGTCGGACGCCTCGCGACCGAAGCCGAACGGGACATCGAGCGCGAGGACATCGTCGAACGCCTCCGCGAGGCCTCTGCGACCCAGCCCGCACAGTAACCGACCCCACCCTACTTCGCTCACCCTGACGGGTTCGCTCGTTGAGGGTGGGGCTTTGATGTGGGACTCGCCGTCAGTTGTCGCCGGGGAGGAAGGTCGTTCCTCGCCCGTACCGAACGACCTTCGGGGTCGGCGTCCCCACCATTCGGGGGCCGGGCTACTGCGGCCCGTGATACCGGCGACTTGTGCGACGGTATCACTGACTTCAGGTACGGTGGCCCCCGAAAAGAGCCTTTCGTGTAGCGAGTCTATCAACGACAACACCGGTGTTCGTTTCCCACCGTGTCGGCTTCCTCCCCGGCCTACTCGCTTCACGCTTCCGACCAGTCGGAAGCCCTCGCTCCTTGAGGCCGGGGGCTCCACCTCGAAAACTGCTGACCTCCCGCGGTTGGGAGCTTTCGATCCCAGAGAGACGTTACGTTCTTGACCTCGCCGCCTCATCTTCGGACAACGGACGGCCATGGCTGTTATCACCGACGTCCGGTTCGCACACGATGACGGCGCGCTCGCGGGGACACTCGCGACACTGCCCGACCTCGAAGCCACAGTGGTCAGTGAGACGAGCACGGATCCCGGGGGACACTACCACCTCCGTTTCGAGAACGTCGACCCCGACCGCCTCGCGGACGTGCTCGAGAGCGACCACACGGTGAACGAAGCCACGCCGATGCGCGAATCCGGGGAGAACCGTCTCTGGGAGGTCGAGTTCGCACCCGAGACGAAACTCCTCGCACCGCTCGTGACCGACGAGGGCGGGTTCGTCCTCGAGGCCCAGTCGGTGCCTGCCGGGACCGACCTCGAGGTCCGTGGCTGGAACGAACGGTGGCTGCTCCCCGACCGGGAGGCACTCCACGGCGTCTGGCAACACGCCCGGGACGTGGACTTCGAGTTCGACGTCCTCGAACTCCACCAGCACGGACAGACCGACGCCGAGTATCCGGGTCCCGACGCCCTCACCGACGAACAGCGCGAGGCACTCGTCGCTGCCTACGAGGAGGGGTACTTCGCCGAACCCCGCGAGACGTCCCTGGAGGAACTGGCGGAGTCGCTGGACATCTCCGCGTCGGCGGTGCGGGGGCGGATCAACCGGGGACTGAGGTCGCTCATCGGCGCCGGTCTCGTCCTGCGCAAGCCGGCGGCCGAAACCGGCTCCGAATAGCCCGCGAGTGTCACCACAGCTGGATGTCCCCGACAGTGTTAGGTTCCGTGGGGTTCTACGGTGCGGTCGCCGATGGTGATCTCGACCCGGGTGTACGTAGAGCACCCGGATCTGGCGCTCGCACACACGATCCGCACCTCTCAGGACGTCGCGATCGGTGTCGTCTCGGACGCCGGAACGGATCCACAGCACGACGTCTACGTGTTCTGGGTCGAGGCGGCAGACTTCGAGTCGCTCGAGGAGACGCTCGCCGAGGACCACACAGTGGCGGCTTTCGAGGCGATCGTCGAGACCGACGGGCGCCGGACCTACCAGATCGAGTACAGCGACGACGCGACGCTCGTCTCCCCGCTGGTCAACGACGTGAACGGGCTCGTCCACGACACGGAGAGCCGCGCGGACGGGTGGGAACTCGAGCTCGAACTGGCGGACCACGAGTCGCTGTACCGCCTCCACCAGCTCGCACGCGAGCGGGACGTCAGGCTCGACGTGCTCGACATCCTGCAGACCGAGGGCGGCGCCAGTCAGTCCGAGTTCGGCCTCACGGAGGCCCAGGTCGAGGCGCTCGTGTGTGCGTACGTCCACGGCTTCTACGACGAACCCCGCGAAATCTCGCTGGAGGGGCTGGCGGACATCCTCGGGATCTCGCCGACGGCAGTCAGCGGCCGGCTCAGGCGGGGTTCGGCCCGTCTCCTGTCGGAGATTCTCATCGAGGACGACCGACAGGGAGACGGTCGGTCCGGCCGTCACAATCGGTCGTGAGGCTGCCGGCAGAGCCACGCGTTCTCGTACTGCCGACAGGTTCATCCGGGTTCGGGGGCGAGCCACGCGAGCGCGACACCCAGGCCGGCGAGGCCGCTCGCGAGCAGGAACGTGAACCGGTAGCCGTTCGTCTCGATGAGCGAGCCGGCGACGATGGGTGCGAGGAAGGCTCCGCCGAGACCGACGCTGGTCTGGAAGGCGACGGCCGTGGCCGCGACCCGTTCGGTCACGAGTTCGCGGACGTAGGCAAACGAGAGGCCGAGCGTCAGCTGGATGGCGAAGCCGGCGCCCAGGAGCGCAACCACGAGCACGGCGAGAGACCGCGAGACGGCCAGCCCCACGACGAAGGGCGTCGCGGCCACGAACGAGAGGATAACGACCGGGCGCCGGCGGCCGTCGAACAGGTAATCCGAGAGGGCGCCCCCGGAGATCCGCGCCACGACGCCGACTGCCGGGAACACCGCGACGAGAACGCCACTCAGGGCCAGAGAGACGCCGATCTCCTCGGTGAGATACGAAGGGGCCCAGGTGTTGACCAGCAGGTACAGCGAGTAGGCGAGAAAGCCCAGCGCGGCGACGAGCCAGACACCCCGGTTCCGGAAGACCGTCCCGAACTCCGCCACGGACGGCGGGGACTGTCCATCGACGCTGCCGAAACCGCGGCTGGTCGGCCAGAAAAGCACGAGGCCGACGAGCGCGAGGAGATTGAACGCGACGAGGACGGCGGGCCACCCGAAGAGGGCCGCCACGGTCGGGCCGGTTCCCTGCCCGAGCGCGAAGCCGACGGGGCCGCTGGCGGTGAACACGCCCACTGCGGTCGCGCGTCGGTCGGCACGGACGGCCTGGCTGACGATGTCGATGCCGGCGTTCCAGACGACGACGTACGCGACCCCGCCCACGAACCGCGAGGCGAGCACGCCGACGAACGAACCGCGTCCGGCGGCCACCCACCCCCACACACCGACGGCCAGCAACATCGCCACGGCGATTGCGACGGCCACCCGCGAGTTCATCCGGTCGAGGACGGCCCCGACCGGGAGACTCGCGACCACGGCGGCGCCAAACATGATCCCGACCAGTAACCCGGCAGCGCTGGCGTCGATTCCCAGTGTCTCCCGGACCAGCGGCGTCACGCTCGCCGGTGCAATCTCGTAGGCCGCGAGCGCGACCGAGATCAGACTGGCTCCGGCGACGAGCGTCCACCGCGCCCCGGCGCTCCTGACAGCTTCCTGTGAGGACCCGTCGACGACGTCGCTCACTGGCTGACACTGTCCCTGACGGCTGATGAACTTGTCCGTTCCCGCCGGCACGCGAGCGTCGCACGGACCTGTTGTACCAGTCTGGCACATCGATCAGGGACAGAACTACAGCGGTCAGTCCAGGTCGGCGACCATCCTGACGTGCGGGATGCCGGCCTCGTAGAAGACGTCACTGACGGTTTCGTAGCCGAGTTTCTCGTAGAACGCCTCGACGTGGGTCTGTGCGTCGAGTTTCACGCGCGAACAGCCGCGGTCCCGGGCCGTCGACTCGACCCGTTCCATGAGCCGGGTGCCCAGTCCTTCGCCGCGGTACGGTTTCAGCACCGCCACACGCTCGGCCTTTCCGGTCGTCTCGTCGGGCACGCGGAGGCGCGCAACGCCGACCGGTTCTCCCCTCGCGGTGTCGTTGACGACGAAGTGTGTCGCCCGCTCGTCGGCCCCGTCCATCTCGATTGCTTCGGGGACGTCCTGTTCGTCGACGAACACGGCCCGGCGTACGGCGATGGCGTCCGCGGGGACGTCGTCGTCTGTCCGCTCGATCTCGTAGCGGGACACGGGTCCGCGTTGGAGGGGTGCGTATCTGAGCGTTTCGACACAGGGCGAGACCTCTCCCGGGGCGTTCGGGCGGACGCCTCCCGTGTGGCCGACCCGGAAACCGACGAACGATTATCAGGTGAGCAGACAAAGCAAAGCGCACGACGGCGTTCGCAACCCTCACCTGCGAGAACGAGGGGAAAGAGTTCGACTAGTGCTGCTGTCGGTCTGCCGCCTGTCGGATGTTCTCCCAGCGGCCGCGTTTCTCGAGGTGTGCCTGCAGGTCGGTCGCGTACTCCTCGACCATGACCGTCGCGGCGTCCATGCGCTCGTCGTTGCGGCCCGAGGAACTATCCGAGATGCCACCGAGCAGGTCCTTGAACACGCCGAGGACGCCACTCGAGGATTCCGAACTGCGCCCCCCGGCCATCGGCCCGCCCATCTGGTTCTGGAGGCGTTCGAGTTCCGGGACGATCTGGTCGAGCTGGCTCGTGTCCGCGACCAGTTCCGCCCGGTCGGGGTCGCCGGGCTGGGTGACCTCGAACTCCACGGCGGTCATGATCAGGCCCCACTCCTGGTTCGTGAACTCCGACTGTTCGAGCCGGTCCTGGAACTGCTGGTCGACCTGCATCCGCGCCCCGGCCAGTTGATCGCGCCAGTCGTCTGCCATACCCCGTCTTTTGCGGTCGCCGATTAAGAGCGTTTCCTAGAGGTCGAACGTCTCGTCGCCCTCGAGGACGACGGCCTCGGCGTCAGGAGCGGCGGCCTGGACCTCGCGAACGAAGTCGTCGGTGTCGATCTCGATGGGCGGGAAGCTGTCGTAGTGCATCGGGATCGCGTAGTCGACGCCGAGCCAGTCGGCGGCGATGGCGGCCTGCATCGGGCCCATCGTGAAGTGGTCACCCGCGGGCAGAGCTGCGGCGTCGGGTTCGAGGTAGGGGCCGATGACCTCGCGCATCTCCGTCATCAGGGCCGTGTCCCCGGCGTGGTAGAACGTCGTCGACTCCGTGTCCGCGACCTGGGTCGGCTCGGTATCGGAGACGATGAACCCGCCGGGCATCCCCACGTCGAGGTCGTACTCCATGTTGACGCCGTTGGTGTGGTCGGCCCGGTGGAAGGTCACGTGGGCGTCCCCGAGTTCGACCGTTCCGCCGAGGTTGAACCCGACCGTCTGCTCGTCGGCCAGGTCGTGCTCGTCGGCGACGTAGGCGGTCAGCTCCGGCGTCCCGACGACCGTCGCGTCGGTGAACTCTCCGACGTGGGCGATGTGGTCGTAGTGGCCGTGGGTCAACAGGACGTAGTCCGGCGACAGCGCCGCGGGATCGGTCTCCGTCTTGGGGTTGTCGAAGAAGGGATCGATCACCAGGTCCGTGCTCCCGACCACGACGTGCCACGTGGAGTGGCCGTGCCATGTGAGTTGCATTGCGCCCGATGGTTGGCCCGAAGCGCACTTATACTGTCGGCTATCGGCTAGCGTACACGCGAGGGGACTTTCTCCGCTCGTGTCTCTGCCCGCTTGCAATTCTATCGCCGTGGCCCGCCCCCGGTGTTATTGTGCTCGAAACAACGCTCGTCCGGGCCCTCGGGGCCCTCGACGACGACGCCGGGGATCCGACACTCTACGAGTACGCCGACGTCGAGACGATAGTCGTTCTTTTCGGCTTCCGCCCCGCTCGACCGTCCGGCCCTCCGTCGGTCCCTGTTTTTTGGAACTTATCCGACCACTATCGTGACCGTCGCGGTGTCGGTGCCACCGTTGCCGTCTCGCACTTCGTAGGTGAACGTATCCTCGCCTGTGAAGTTCTCGTCGGGTTTGTAGGTGAACGACCCGTCGGCGTCGAAGGTTATATTTCCATCCGAAGGCCCACTGACGAGGGAAGCGTCCAGTCCGTCGCCGACGGGGTCAGTGTCGTTCTCCAGGACGTTCGCCTCGAGCGACCCGTTTGTGAACGACGCGTAGCTGTCGTCTTCGGCAGTCGGTGGCGGCGTGACAGCGAGCGC
>CAYYHG010000110.1:0-9661 GCA_964471665.1 uncultured Halobacteriales archaeon
GGCGCAGTTTGGACAGATCATCAACATGTACCAGCGCGCCCGCGCGTCCGCAGAGCGGGTGTTCGGGCTGATGGAGACGCCCAACCGCATCGCCGAAGACGACAACGCCGAGGAACTCGTCGTCTCCGGGGGTCGGATCGAGTACGAGGACGTCTCGTTTGGCTACGACGGCGAGTCGGTCTTGGAGGGCGTGAACTTCGCGGCCGACGGCGGCGAGACGGTGGCGCTCGTGGGGCCGACAGGCGCGGGCAAATCCACAGCGGTCAAGCTCCTGTTGCGCCTGTACGACGTCGACTCGGGGACGGTCCGCGTCGACGGTACCGACGTCCGCGACGTGACCGTCTCGAGTCTGCGCCGCACGATCGGCTACGTCGGCCAGGAGACGTTCCTCTTCTACGGGACGGTCCGGGACAACATCGCCTACGGGCTGCCCGACGCCGACGAGGAAGACATCTACGCGGCCGCGGAGGCCGCCGAGGCCCACGAGTTCGTCCAGAACCTGCCCGACGGGTACGACACGATGGTCGGCGAGCGCGGCGTGAAACTCTCGGGCGGACAGCGCCAGCGGCTGGCCATCGCGCGGGCGATCCTCCGCGATCCCGAGATCCTGATCCTGGACGAGGCGACGTCGGACGTGGACACCGAGACAGAGATGCTCATCCAGCGCAGCCTCGACCGGCTCACAGAGGACCGGACGACACTGGTCATCGCCCACCGGCTCTCGACAGTCAAGGACGCAGACCAGATCGTCGTCCTCGAGAACGGACAGATCCCGGAGCGGGGCACCCACGAGGAACTGCTCTCTGTCGACGGGCTGTACGCGAACCTCTGGGCGATCCAGGCCGGCGAAATCGACGACCTGCCCCAGGAGTTCGTCGAGCGGGCCGCACGCCGGCGCGCCCGGACCGACGCTGACGACTGAAAACGATTATACGGGTGGGTAGCCAACGTCCGGCAAAGGATGGCACCGACGTACCTCCTGAGCACGGCACTGATGGGCGTGCTCGTCCTGGGTCTCGCGGTAGCGGTCGCCCGGGGCCGGGCCTGGCACGAGTACCGGCCAACGTTTGCCCCCGGGGAACGACTCCCCTCGGGTGACGACCAGTCCCTGTTGACAGCCGGGTTTCTCCTGTTGATCGTCCTGGTGCTCGGCGGCACGCTGTTCGCGGCCGGCGGCGGCAACGTCGCGGTCTTCGTCGGGGTCATCGCGGCACTGTTCGTCGGGTTCCTCGCGGTCGGCGTCTACGCGACCGCCCGCTCGAACGGCCACCCCCACTCCCACGCTGTCGGCGAGGCGATCGCCACGCTCGGTGCGGTCGTCCTCGTGGTGGTCGTGGCCTGGTTGCTCACCACCGCTGGCGCGTGATGGCAGTCCGGTCACGCGTCGCGACGGCAGCCACCCGCCGCGACGTCCGACTCCTCGGGGCCGTCGTCGCGGTTGAACTCGCCGTACTGTCGGTGTACCTTCTCACGACCTCGGATCTGATCACCCGCCCCAGGTACACACTCTACCCGTTCGTCTGGATCAACGCCAGCCTCTGGGCTGTTCTCGAAACCACGTCCCCGCGGGCGGCGTGGCGACACCGGGCCGTCGCCGCCGGGATCGCCAGCCTCTATCTGGTCGGGTTGCTCTGGCTCGCGGGACTGGTCGACGTCAGCCTCGCCGGCTATCCCGCGGAAATCGTGGGCTTTACTGTCGGCTTCGGATCGCCCGGCTGGGAACGGATCAGCCTCGTGTTACCGAACGTCCAGTTCACGGTGATCCCCTTCCGCGTCGTGGGGTACCTCGCGCTCTCGTATCTGGTCTACGTGACCGTCCTCGACGCCGCAGGGGCCACAGTCTCCGGTGCACTCGGGCTCTTCTCGTGTGTCGGCTGTGCCTTCCCGGTGTTCGTGTCGCTGTCCTCGGGTGCCTTCGGCGGATCCTCGGCGGTTGTCGGGGCGCTGTTTGCCTACTCGACGGACCTCTCGACGGTGGTGTTCCTGCTGGCGCTGGCCTTGCTGTACTACCGGCCGACAGTCGAGGGAACGGCCGGTCAGAGGATGGAGTAGGCCGCCCCGGCCGTCAGCGCGAGAACCGCGACCAGTGCGCCCGCCATCAGGTACGACACCGACCGGGGTTCGTGTCGCAGGTGCTGGAAGTAGCCCGCGACCAGCAACGCCTTGATCGTCGACAGGACCATGATCACCCCGAGCGCGAACCAGTAGGCCCGGTCGAGGATGCCCGTGAACTCGAACAGCGCCTGGGCCGTCGAGAACGCCATCAGCGTGGCGAATATCACCGCGTAGAAGCGTGTTGATGTCATTCGTGGTCACCTCAGAGGATATAGAAGAGGGGGAACAGGAACAGCCAGACGATGTCCACGAAGTGCCAGTACAGCCCGAAGTGCTCGACGGTCTCGGACCCCTCCTCGCCGAGGTAGGCCCCGTTGTAGGCCCGCACGATCAGGTACAGCGTGATGAGCAACCCGACCGCGACGTGGGCGCCGTGGAGCCCCGTCGTGATGTAGAACGACGAGGACGCGATGTTCGTCGAGAACGTCCAGCCGCCGGCGTAGTCCCCCCCGTGGAGGTTGAACAGGTGGATCCACTCGGCTGCCTTGTTGACCAGGAAGCCCACGCCCAGCAGGAACGTGGTGATGAGGTACCCGAGCAGTCTGCGGCGGTTGTGGTTGCGTGCCGCGACGAGCGCCAACACGACGGCGAAACTGCTCGCGAGCAGCAGGTAGGTGTTGATCAGGCCCGGCAACACGACGTGTGCCTCCGGGATGAAGTCGTGGTGCCAGTCAGTCCAGCCGTGGCCCACACGCATGAAGATGTACGAGCCGATGAACGCACCGAAGAGGATGACGTCCGACCCGAGGAACATCCACATGCCGAGCTTGACGTTCTTGACCTTCTCGAAGGGCCACTGCTGGGCGATGGTCGGCTCCGGAACGTAAAACGACTCCCAGCCAAGCTGGGTCAGCGTGGCCGCGCCCATGAAGCCGCCGACCGTCGTCAGCCAGAAGTAGACGCTCGCGCCCTCGATGGCCGCGTTCAGCCCGCCCTTGTCGAGTGCGAGCAGGTAGAGTCCGCCGGCGGCGATCGCTCCGCCGAGCGCCATCACGACCGGATGGATCCAGCCAAAGCCCTCGCGGCGCGCCCCCTCGAAGCCAAAGTACGCGACCATGAACCCGGTCGCGAACACGAACGGCCAGATGAAGTAGGCCTTGGCGATACCCGACAGGCCGAGGAAGGTGACGAACGCACTCGCGCTGACGGTCATCGGCCAGACGCTGGCGTGGTCTGCGTGTTCCTCTTCGACGGTGGCAATCTCGTCGGCGTAGTCGGTCGTGGGCGTCGTCGCCGTGGCGCCGGCGTGGGCGATGGCGCCGCCGTCAGCCGCGGTCTTCTCTGCGGTGCCGGCCATCTCCTGTTCGACGACCGTCCCGCCGTCCGCTGTCTCGCTGCGCGTGAGGAAGCTGAGTTTGCCCCCGGCGTAACTGGGGACGCCGGGGTAGTTCTCGAGTGGCGGTGGGGATGGGACCGCCCACTCGCCCGCCGAACCGTACTCCCAGGGATTGTCGGGAGCTTCTTCGCCCGAGTGGAGACTCCTGAAGAGGTTGTAGAGCATCACGAGGAAAGACGCCGCAAACAGGAAGGCTCCGACCGTGGCGAGGCGGTGCATCGGCGTGAACGCCTCACTGTAGTTGAACACGCGCCGGGGCGTCTCCCAGACGACGAACATCGGGAAGTAAAGCAGGTTGAACCCGACGAAAAACAGCGCGAAGTGGACCTTCCCGAGGAACTCGTCGTACATCCGCCCCGTTATTTTGGGGAACCAGTAGTAGAGGCCGCCGATCAGGGCAGTCCCGCCGCCGAACATCACGTAGTGGAAGTGGGCGACCACCCAGTAGGTGCCCCGGAACTGGTAGTCGAGGACGACCGCGCCGAGGAAGACGCCGGTGATGCCACCGAGGATGAACAACAGCAGGGCACCGAACGCGAAGAGGAACGGCGTCTTGAATCGGATCTTCCCCTTGACGAGCGTGTAGATGAGCGCGAAGACCATCAGGTCGAAAGGCAGGGAGATGCCGATGGTCGTCGCCATGAAGATCGTCTTGATGGGGAGGTTGATCGCGGTCAGGAACATGTGGTGCATCCAGACGACGAAACTCTGGATGGCGACCAGCGCCATCGCGATGACGAACCACTTCCGGCCGACGATGCGCTTGCCGGAGAACGTCTGGAACACCTCGGCCATCACCCCTAAGGCCGGGAAGAAGACGATGTACACCTCCGGATGGCCGAAAAACCAGAACAGGTGTGCCCAGAGTAGCGAACTCCCCTCCGCTGTGTTGAACCAGACCGACCCCAGCAGGAAGTCGAAACTCAGCAGGATGACCGCAGCAAGCAGCGCCGCGAAGGCAAAGAGCATCATCCACACCGTGAGCAGGATCGAGACGCTGAAAAGCGGCATGTCACGGATTCGCAGTCCCTCGGCACGCATCCGGTAGAATGTCGTCAGGAAGTTCACCGATCCCATGGTGACCGACGTGACAAACAGCATCAGCGCGAAGATGGTCGCAAGCGACCCGACCTGGTTCACCTCCGGTATGTATGCGGGAACGTTCAGCGGCTGGTAGATCGTCCAGCCGCCGGCCAGGCTACTCCCGAGGAAAAACGACGACAGGAACAACAGCCCCGAGAACAGGTACAGCCAGTAACTCATCGCGTTCAACCGCGGGAACGCGAGGTCGTCGGCCCCGATCTGTAGCGGAACGAGGTAGTTCGCGAGGCCAAAGGCGAACGGCGAGATGAACCAGAACACCATCAACAGGCCGTGTGAGGTGACAGCCTGGTTGTAGCCCTGGCCCCCGAGGATGGCCCCGCCCGGAGTCCACAGCTGTGCGCGGATCAGCATCGCCAGCAGGCCGCCCGCGATGAGGAAGAAAATCGCCGTGATCGTGTACAGGGCGCCGATGTCCTTGTGGTTGGTCGTGACGAGCCAGCGCTTGACCGACGACTTCGGCGGCAGGTGCCCGTCTGCGTGTTCTGTCATGCAACTCCCTCCAGGTACACGGCACCCGGTTCAGCGACAGACTCACTGACCGGTTCGCCTGCCGGTTCAGCGACAGACTCACTGACCGGTTCGCCTGCCGGTTCAGCGACAGACTCACTGACCGGTTCGCTGGTCGAGTCGTCCGGTTCCTCCATCGATTGGCTGGTCGAATCGTCCATGGTTTCTTGATACCAGTTCTGGTATTCGTCCGGTTCCATGACTACCACGTCCCCCCGCATCGCAGAGTGGCCCGAACCGCACAGTTCGTAACAGACTGCCTCGTACTCACCGGTCTGGTCGGCGGTGAACCACGCGGTGGTCGTCTGGCCCGGGATGGCGTCGGTCTTGACCCTGAATTCCTTTATTCCGTAGGCGTGCCAGACGTCCGAGGAGGTCACGTTCAATCTGATCGGCTGTCCCTCTGGGATCCTGAGTGTGGTCGTGGTGTGGCCGTTCGGGTAGGTGTACGTCCAGGCGAACTGTTCGCCGACGACGTCGATCTCGATTGCGTCCTCGCTGACCTCGTTGGGCGTGTCGTCGACGAACAGCAGTGCCGAGTACGTCCAGACGATCAGCGAGAGGACGATCACGGCGCTGATTCCGAAGGAGACGAACAGCTTTTTGCCGCCGCCAGAACCCGTCGGAAGCTCTCCGAGGGTCGGACGCGTCACCTTCTTGCCCGTTGCTGTGTCTTCTTTCTCGCGCTCACCGTCGTCGCGGTACCGCCACGCCTTCGAGAGCGTGTAGGCAACGACGACGACGCCAACCAGCGTTCCCAGGATCACGAATACCAGGAAGACGGTCTCGAACACGTCCGCTGGTGTCCGGGAGACGCCTCCTGCCTGACCGATCAGGTAGGTCACCTCGGGGATTGTGCCACCAGGTCCCATCTTCTCTGAATCTACAGACCACCTCGTCTTATGTATTTCGAAGGCCGCAGTCCGCTTGACGGGACCTGTGCCGGTCGGTGGAACGGCCAGTTCACCCGCCGCGTGGCTGTCGTTTCTGCCCGGAACCGCCATCGATTAACCGCCAGCCGGGCTACCGCGGGACATGCACCTCTCGGACGTCTCCTGGACAGACGCCGACGCTGCCGGGACTGACCTGGCAGTGCTCCCGGTCGGCAGCACCGAACAGCACGGTCCCCACGCGCCCCTGGGAACCGACGCGATGGCGGCCGAAGCCGTCGCCGAACACGGCGTCGACCGCTACGACGGAGAGGCCGTCGTCGCGCCGACCGTCCCGGTGGGCGTCGCCGAGGAACACCGGCACTTCACCGGGACGCTGTGGGTCAGCGAAGACACCTTCCGTGCGTACGTCCGCGAGACAGTCACGAGTCTCGCCGGCCACGGCTGGGACCGCGTCGTCGTCGTCAACGGCCACGGCGGCAACGTCGCCCCGCTCCGGGAGGCCTGCGCGCGCACCACCCGCGACGGCACCGCCTACGCCGTCCCCTTCACCTGGTTCGACGCCGTCGACCCCGAAGACGTGCCGGCCCTCGAGGACGGGACCGAGATGGGACACGGCGGACCGCTGGAGACGAGTCTCGTGCGCGCGCTCGATTCCGACCTCGTCGACGAGAGCCGCTTCGACGAGGCCAGCGCGGGCGGCGCCGGCGGCTGGGGTGAGTGGCAGTCTGGGACCAATCTCGCCTACGACTCCGCCGAGTTCACCGACAGCGGCGTCGTCGGTGATCCCGGACTGAGCAGCGAGGCGGCCGGCGAACGACTCCTCTCGCTCGCGGGGGAGGCCCTCGCCGACCTGCTCGACGCGGTCGCGACACGGGACCGACAGGCCACTGACCAGTCTCGAACCGGTCGATGAACCGCTCGGGGCCGACCTGGAGGGATCCGACCTCGGCACCGGCCGCGAGGAAGTGCATGCGCCCAGCTCGGGCAGTCGAAAAAACCCCGTGTGGACTCCGGCGCGACCTACGCCTCCGCTTCGGCGGCGTCCGACTCCGATTCGGCGTCGGTGTCCGACTCCTCGGCCGCGTCTTCCAGCGTACTCCGGAGTTGCGGGACGGTGCTGGTCAGGTCACCGACCTGCTCGCGGGCGTCCTCGACATCCGCCACGAGGTCCCCGATGGTCTCGATGTCGGCCGCGAGGTCCTCGGCGTCCTCGAAGGCGTCGGCGCGCTCGCCCATGGTGTACCACTTCTTCGCGTCACGGAGGTGGTCCCTGGCGTCGCCGACGTCGAGTGCCGTCCGCAGGCCGTTGAGCACGCCCAGCGTGTTCTCGGATTCGACGTCCCAGATGTCGTCCGCGTCCGGCAGCGAGTCGCGTGCCGCCGCGAGTGACTCCTCGACGTCGGCCCGCATCTCGCTGGCTGCCTCGCCGAAGAGGTCGTCGTTATCGAGCGTTGTCTGGCTCATACTCCACCGTTCGGCCGGGATCCGTTTAAGTATCCGCCTGAAAGTGAAAGTGAAACTGCCGCCTCGAGCGCCGCTCCGTCGCGATGTGTGTCGCTACGGGTCTGCCTCGTCGACCGACACCACACTCATCAGCGGGTAGCCGTCCTCCATCTCCATCCGGGCACGGACCGCGGTGTGCTCGTATACGACGTCGAGTTCGACCTCGAGAAAGCGGCCGGTGAGTTCGGTGTAGTCGGCAGGACCCTCGGCGATCGCCGCCGCGAGTGCCTCCTCGCGGACGTCGACCCGCACGTCGGTACAGTGGGGCTGGTTCTCGATCGCCTCCGCCATCGCCGTCGCGAGCGAGTCGGCGCTGTCGGGGCTGACCGGCGTTCCCGCGAACTGGTGGTACAGCGAGCCGAACTTCACACCGACCTCGAAACAGGCCACTTCCCGGGCCGTCGGATCGGATCCCGGGCTCCGGGTCTCGTCGGACCCGGAGGCGTGGGTCTCGTCGTTCATACCTCCTCTACGGGGTGGGTCGGCTATAGGGGTTGTCGTCGGTCGGGAGAAACCGTATGCTACTTGTCCATCCCCTCGCTCGTATCACCTGCATGGACGAGCCGGTGTTACTCACGGGAGCTGGCGGCCACGTCGGCAAGGCCATCCTCCAGGGACTGGGGGAGCGGTACGACTGGCGGCTCATGTTCCACAGTCCGCCGCCCGAAGAGCCCGACTACCCCTACGAGATCGGCGAAGTCCAGAACGAAGCGGACGTCGCAGTCGCCGCCGAGGGAGTGGGAGCGATCGTCCACCTCGCGGGCGATCCGCGCCCGAGCGCCCCCTGGCGGAGCGTCCTCACGAACAACATCGACGGCACGCACGCGGTCTACGAGGTTGCCATCGACGAGGGTGTCGACCGCGTCGTCTACGCCTCCTCGAACCACGCGGTCGGCGCCTTCGAGACCGACAAACGTACGCCGCGTCTGTACCGCCCCCAGGGCGACGTTCTGCTCGACGGAACGGAACTCCCGCGTCCCGGCAACGAGTACGGCATCTCCAAGGCCACTGGCGAACTCATCGGCCGGTACTACCACGACGAGTACGGTGTCTCGGTCTGTAACATCCGCATCGGCAACCTCAACGAGGGTCACCCGCCCATCGACTACGAGCGCGGACAGGCGATGTGGCTCTCGATGCGCGACTGCGCACACCTCCACGACCGCGCCCTCCAGGCCGACTACGGTTACGAGGTCGTCTACGGCATCTCCGACAACGACCGCAAGTACTACTCCATCGAGCGCGCCAAAGAGGTGCTTGGTTACGACCCCCAGGACAACTCCGCGGAGTGGGACGGCGAGAAGCGGCTCGCTCCGGACAGCTAAGGCCGTCTAAGCAAATCGGGATTTCTACCGATTTTCGGACCCCGGATTTGTAGTCATACACGGCGTGTCGGTGGGTGGCCGCCATCTGGTGGTTCACTCGTAGTGGGGGCCGGGGGATTCTGGTTCTTTCGATGGTTCACGATGATTTACGGCTCTGAGAGGGGTATAGAGCCGATAATCACGGACTCGTGTATGACTACACGAGAAAGTCCGATACTCTGAGACGGTCGGAAACGCGAAAAAGATGCGAAGTCAGTTACGTGGCTGTCCTATCGCCAATGGTCGAACTCTTCGTGAAGACTACGCTCCGTTCGGTCCCCGTTGAGAACGTCGGTCCCGTGACGGAGGAAAGCAAAAAGATTCCGGGTGAGAGGATTACTCCTGTCCGGATGCGCCATCGTCGTCAGCACCGAGAAGGGCGCGGCGCACCCGGTGAGCCATGCGCGTCTCCCCGTCAGCGACGAGGTCGGCAATCAAGATGAACACTCGCTCGGTCGGGATGGCCTCTATCCCGCTGTCGGCATATTCGGTGTCTTCTATATCGACTGCCGCCAACACATTTCCATCTTCGTCCACCCTTACGCGGCGAAAGTCCTGGGGTTTGTGGCGCTCTTTCGGGTCCACAGGGTGGTTCTTGCGACCTGCCATCTGACCAAGGTGAATCATCATTCCCTGGATACCCGAGAACGCCTCCGAGCAATACGGACACAACCGAGCGTGCTTCTCGGTGTCGCGGTCTGCTGGGTAGTCCATTTCTACCTCTCGCGCACCGACCGTTTTGAGGTCGTCTGTCGAGACATTGTCCGGAACCTCTCCCTGCGGGCCGTGACCGTTCCCGCTTGACCGTCGTAGGTGAAGATTGATTCCCCGCGCAAGCG
>CAYYHG010000111.1:0-9540 GCA_964471665.1 uncultured Halobacteriales archaeon
AGACCTACCCCGTGTCGCTGGACTTCCAGTACGACGAACCCGACGGCGACACGAAACTCTCTGACACCTATCGCGTCGCCATCTCGGTCGAGGACACAGAGGACGAGGGCGGGCCGCCACTCGTCGTCGTGGCTGGGGGTGTGCTCCTCTTGCTGGTCGTGGGTGGACTCCTGTACCGGCAGTACGGGTAACATGGGCGGTCCGACCCCGGTGCACGACCTGCTCGCGGACGTCGACCACCAGCGGTACATCGACTGGGTCGACCACCACATCGTCAACAACCCCCGGCAGGTCATCCTCCTCTTTCTCGTAGCGACGGCCGTCTTCGCGCTGGGGCTGGGGAACATCTCCACCGAGACCGGAACCCAGCAGTTCACGTCGGAGTTGCCGTCCGAGGAGGCTCTCCAGGACGTCCAGCGCGAGTTCTCGCCGTCGTTCGCTCCCGAGACCGGCAGTACGTCGCTCATCCAGCGCGAGCGGAACGTCCTCTCGAAGCCGTCGCTGCTCCGGATGTTGCGCCTCCAGCACCGCGTCGAGCAACGGACCGGGTTGCGGGTGCAGTCGACGGTCAGCGCTGCCGCCCTCCTCGCACAGGAGATCGACCCGGAGGCCGAGACCACCGGAGAGCAGATCACGGCCGTCGAGGGTGCGACGCCGACCGAGATCGACCGGGCGGTCCGGTCGGTCGCGGCGACCAACGACCGGTTTCCCGGCCTGTTGAGCAACGACTTCAACCGCCGGTC
Organism: uncultured Halobacteriales archaeon; assembly: GCA_964471665.1. Taxonomy (GTDB): domain Archaea; phylum Halobacteriota; class Halobacteria; order Halobacteriales; family Haloarculaceae; genus SW-9-67-25. Next base: position 744 of record CAYYHG010000111.1, read on the forward strand.
GGCGTCGGCCAGCGCGACCATCGGGACGGTGACACACGAGGTGCCGGCCGGCATCTCGGACGGAGCCGGACAGAGCGGCGAGAGCCCGCTCACGGCCATTCAGAAGCGCGTCCAGACAGTCCAGGACAGCGTCGGGGGCGACATCACCGTGTTCGGGTCCGGTATCGTCTCCGAGGAGTTCGGGTCGGTGCTGACGGACTCGCTGTTGTTGACCGTGCCGGCGGCGTTTCTGTTCATCGTGTTCTTTCTGATCGTCGCCTTCCGCGACCTGGCCGACCTCGTGCTCGGGGTCGTGTCCCTGGTGATGGCGATCGTCTGGACCTTTGGCTTCCTGGGGCTGGCGGGGATTCCCTTCACACAGATGCTCATCGCCGTGCCCCCGCTGTTGCTGGCGGTCGGCATCGACTTCGGTATCCACTCGATCAACCGCTACCGCGAGGAGCGGGTCCGCGGGCGTGACATCGGCCCGGCGATGCGCCTGACGACCGACCAGTTGACCGTCGCCTTCTTCATCGTCGCGGGGACGTCGGCCATCGGCTTTCTCGCGAACCTCTCGAGTGCGCTCCCGCCGATCCGCGAGTTCGGTATCGTCGCGGCCATCGGCATCGGCTTCACGTTCCTGATTTTCGGCGTGTTCCTCCCGGCCGCCAAGGTCGAACTCGACCGCCTCCGGCAGCGGACGCCGATCCCGACCTTCGCGACGTCGCCGCTGGGTCGCGAGGGGACGACCCTGGCGTCCGTGCTCACGGTCGGCGTCGTCATCGCGAAACGCGCGCCCGCACTCTTCCTGGTCGTCGTCGTCCTGATCAGCGCCGGTGCAGGCGTCTACGCCACCGGCGTCGACACGAGTTTCGAACAGGAGGATTTCCTTCCGCCCGAGGACAACCCCGACTTCCTCGAGAAACTCCCCGAGCCGTTCCGGCCGAGCGACTACACCGTCACGTCGACGGTCAACTACCTGGAGGACAACTTCGCGTCGACAGACCAGGACACCACCACCGTCTACGTCGAGGCGCCGATGACGCGGGCCTCGGTGCTGGAGTCGATCCGCAGGGCCAACGAGGACCCACCCGACTCGATGCTCCGGGACGGCCGGCGCGCCGACACCCAGTCGATCATCTCGGTCATCGACTCCCGGGCCGACCGCGATCCGGAGTTTCGCGCCCTCGTCGACCGGAACGACATCGACGACAACGGCGTCCCGGACAGGAACCTCCGGGAGGTCTACGACTATCTGCTGGACTCGTCGTCACGGGACGAGGCACTGGACTACATCACGGCAGACTACACGAGCGCGCGGGTCGTCTACTCCGTCGAGGGAGACGCCACTGCCGACAGGGTGGTCGCCGACACGAGAACAGTCACGGACCGCTATCGCGTGACAGCGACGGCGACCGGCGAGACGGTCGTCTTCCAGGCTGTCTCCGACCGCATCCTCGCGTCGGCGGTCTCCGGGCTGATCTTCGCGCTGGTCGGCGCGTCCATTTTCCTCGTGCTCATCTACCTCGTTCTCGAGGGGACGGCGACGCTCGGTCTCGCCAACGTCTTTCCCGTCGTGGTGACCGTCGCGCTCGTGGCCGGGTCGATGCGGGCGCTGTCGATCCCGTTCAACACCATCACGGCGACGATTCTCGCCATCGTCATCGGACTCGGCGTCGACTACTCGGTCCACATCGTCCACCGCTTCGCCGACGAGCGCGAGGAGCGTCCCACGGTGCCAGCCCTCGAACGGACGGTCAAGGGGACTGGCGGCGCGCTGTTCGGGAGTATGCTCACGACGGTCTCCGGGATCGGCGTGCTCTCGCTTGCCGTCTTCGTCGCCATCCAGCAGTTCGGTCTGATCACTGCCCTCGCGGTCGTCTACGCCTTCGTCACGTCTGTCATCGTCTCGCCGTCGGTCCTGGTGGTCTGGGACCACTTCGTCACCGGCCATCGCTCGGTCCTCCCGCTCTTTGGCGTCGGGGCCGCTCCCTGGCAGGAGTCGACGCCCGTCCAGGACGCCACTCTGCCAGACCCCACACCGGCGATCACGCGGGCCGACTCCGACACCGGCGTGTCTCCCGACGACCCCGACCGGGACGGTGACGACCGCGACGGACGTCGGTGACTGCTCCCCAGAGCCGGGACACATCCGCTTTGGTTTTACATCTCCCGTCCGTCCCGTCTATCTATGAGCATCCACGTCGCGATTGTGGGCGCGTACGGGAGCGCGGGCACGGCGACCGCCGGCGAACTGGTCGACGTTCCCGAGATCGAACTGACGCTCGTCGACGACGGCGAGCCCGGTGGTGGCCTGTGTATCCTCCGTGGCTGTATGCCCTCCAAGGAGGTCATCTCTGCCGGCGCACACCGCTTCCAGGCCCGCCACGACCACCGCGTCGTCGGGACACCCGACGTCGACCTGGAGGCGGTCGTAGAGACAAAAGACGAACACACCGACTCCTTCGCCGCCCACCGGCGACAGACGGTCCACGAGTGGGCCGAGCGCGCGGACGTCACCTTCCACCAGGAGACGACCCGCTTCGTCGACGACCGGACTCTCGACGTCGGCGGCGAGATCATCGAACCCGACTACGTCGTGATCGCGACGGGTTCGACGGTCAACGTCCCCGACATCCCCGGTATCGGCGAGGTCGATTTCATGACCAGCGCGGACGTCCTGGACGCGACCGACTTCCCCGATACGGGCGTCGTCATGGGCTTTGGATACGTCGGGATGGAACTGGTCCCGTACCTCGTCGAGGCCGGCGGGATGGACCTGACGGTGATCGAACACGACGACAGACCGCTCGACGAGGCCGACCCCGCTTTCGGGGACGCACTGCTGGACATCTACCGCGAGCAGTTCGACGTCACGGTCCCCACCAACGCCTACGAACAGCGCGTTGAGCCGACCGCCGACGGCGGCGTCAGGCTGTTCCTCGAGGGCAGCGAGGCGGACGTGATCGAGGCGGACCAGCTGTTCTGTTTCACCGGCCGGCGACCGTCTCTGGACGGACTGGGACTGGAGACGACCCGTCTCGATCACGGACCGGACTGGGTGGGGGACACGATGCAGGCCCGGCACGACGACCGGGTCTTCGTCGTCGGCGACGTCAACGGACACGAGCCCATCCTCCACGTCGCCAAAGAGCAGGGCTTCCAGGCCGCCGAGAACATCCTGGCCCACGCCCGCGGCGAGTCCCTCGCGTCCTACGAGAACGTCCACCACCACGTCGTCTTCTCGGGACTGGGCGTGTATCCGTTCGCCCGCGTCGGCCACACCGCGACGACGGCCCGCGGGGCCGGCCACGACGTGGCCGTCGCCACCCGGCAGGCCAGCGACGACGGCGTGTTCAAGACGAAAGACGTCCCCGGCGGGCTGGCACGGCTCGTCGTCGACCGGGAGGACGGGACGGTCCTGGGGTACCAGGGGCTGCACTACCACGCCGACGTCATGGCGAAGACGATGCAGGTGGTCGTCGAGATGGGCCTGGACGTCCGCGAGATACCCGACCGCGCCTACCACCCGACGACACCCGAGATACTGGACGGACTCGTCCAGGAGTGTGCCGGGGCCGTCGAGGAGAGCGGCTGACCCCGCGCCACGGAGGTGTCTGCGTGGTCAGACCCTACTGCGAGGCCGACGCCGACGGGCTGTGGGAGCTCAAACGCGGGTTCGAACTCGGGCTGGGAACCGGAACGGGCGACGACGAGAAGGAGGCCGCGTACCGCGGGAAACTCGACGAGAGCTACCGGACGAGCTACCTCGAGTGGGTCGGCCGGTGTGTCGCGGAGAACGAGCGGTGTCTCCAGGTCGCCGAGGGCGAGGACCGGCTCGCGGGCTACGTCTTCGTCCTGCCGACCTCGCTGTCACACATCTGGGACGCCGCCGTGCTCAACGAGATTTTCGTCCGCGAGTCCCGCCGCGGGACGGGCCTGGCTGACGACCTGATGGAGGCGGCGCTGTCGGTCGCCGGGGATCAGACCCTCCCGCTGGACCGGCTGGTACTCGACGTCGATCCGGCCAACGAGCGTGCCCGGGCGTTCTACGAGCGGTGGGGGTTCGAGTCCTGGGGCGAGATGGTCGCGCGCGACCTCTGATCAGTCGATCGGGGCGCTGGCGACCCCGTCCGGTTCGCTCTCGTCGGCCAGGACGAGCGTGAGTCGCCACCCGTCACTGTCGTCCGCGACCCGGAGCGAGGCGGGTGGGCGTCCGGGGTCGTGCCGGTGGAGTCCGAGGACGATCGGAACGACCGGGAGGCGCCCCTGCCGCGGGGAGAGCGCGTACTCCGAGAGCCAGAGGACGACCGACCGCGTCCCGTCGTCGAGGTCGATCGACCAGGGCGAGCGGGTGTAGCCCCCGAGCAAACCGCGCGCCTCGAGCAACGAGAGCGTCGCCGAGACGGGCCGGTCGGCCGGTTCGGGAGCAGGCAGCCGCGTCGCGGCCCCGGCGAGAACCGCGGTCTGTTCGGCAGGCGTCAGCCGCCGGTGTAGCTCCGTGGCCATGCGTTCGAGCAGACACAGACAGAGTTGGTCGGGATCGGGCACGCTCTCTGCGAGGTCGAAATACGCGTCCATGACAGCCGTCTCGACGGCGTCGTGGCCGTTCTCGGAGAGCGACCCGTAGACGGCAGCCGCGAGGCTGTGACAGAAACCGACGAGGTGGGGGTCTCCGAGGACCGAGTCCGGCGCTGAACCGTGCAACACGGGCTCGGACATGGACTCGTACCCCGAGTTCCCGGATCGCCCCTGGTGCGCACCGTCGCCCACGGGATCGGTCTCCTGGCAGACGATCGGATCGTAATACGGGGCACGCGGATCGTACCGACGGAGCCGCGTACGGTACTGCTCGGCCGCACGGGCGGCGCTCCGTGCCGCCGCGCGACTGTCGAACCGGTTTCCACCGACAGGAACCGGCCGGTCGCCCGTCCGTCCACAGACGACGTAGTACGCCCCGTCTTCACAGGCGAGGGACTCGATGTGGTCCCTGATGACGTCCAGCGTCATAGTGATTGCTGTAAGCCATTCCCGGATCGACCGCAGGACGCGACCCGGTCGAAACGGGAATTCGTTACAGCAATCACTATCAGCCGGTCCACGAGCCTTCCTCCGTTCGGTGGCGCCTCCCGGTCTGTCGACCCTCCCGAGACGACGGCTCGTGGTCGCTCCGGCAGTCGGCCATCCGGGAGCCTCGAGACATCGGTCGCGGATCACCGCCCCACCCGTCGCGGTCGGTCTGCACAGATGAAGACGGCCGCCTCGTCGCGTGCGTGCCCCGCTCGACAGACGACTGCTCCGTTCCGGTCGGGGGTGATCTCTCCGTGTCGTCGGTCTCTCCCGACATACGTTTTAGGCCTGCCTAAACGCGTAAGTGGCTTTCGGAATCTAGGCGGCCGTAAAAAAGGTTGCGGAGAAATTTGCGATGTGACATTTTCGAGTGATCGCCGACGAACCCATGCCACGAACCTTTATATAGTTTAAATACGACGTTTAAGTCGAGACATGGCCGATCCAAAGGAGACAATCAACATCGAAAACGTCGTCGCCTCGACTGGAATCGGGCAGGAACTCGACCTCCAGAGCGTGGCGATGGACCTCGAAGGGGCCGATTACGACCCCGAACAGTTCCCTGGTCTCGTGTACAGGACGCAAAACCCCAAATCCGCCGCACTCATCTTCCGTTCGGGCAAGATCGTCTGTACCGGCGCCAAGAGCACCGACGACGTCCACCAGAGTCTGCGTATCGTCTTCGACAAGCTGCGGGACCTGAACATCCAGGTCGACGAGGAACCCGAGATCATCGTCCAGAACATCGTCACCTCCGCGGACCTGGGCCGGAATCTCAACCTCAACGCCATCGCCATCGGGCTGGGTCTGGAGAACATCGAGTACGAACCCGAGCAGTTCCCTGGGCTGGTCTACCGGCTCGACGAACCAGACGTCGTGGCGCTCCTGTTCGGCTCTGGCAAGCTGGTGATCACGGGCGGCAAACAGCCCGAGGACGCCGAGAAAGCCGTCGACAAGATCGTCTCGCGACTCGAAGACCTCGGGTTGCTCGAGTAACGGCGGTTCTCTCTTTGCACCCGCGAACACAGCCTACATAGCGGCGCCACACCAAGGGCAGGCATGCTCCAGACGTCGGTCGAGGTGACAGGTGGCGGGCCGTTCGCACTCGTGGTGACGTTCCTGCTGGCCGTGGTCTTCTACGCGGCGACGCTCCATCTCGCGGCCCTCTTCTTTCTCGGTGACGCCCCCACCCAGCTTGCGGTCCGCGCGGCGATCATCCCCGCGGTCGTGAGCTTCGCGCTCCAGCAGTGGGGCCCGGCCGTGACCCTCGCACTGACGCTGTCCGGCGACTTCCTGGCGGTCAGGTGGAGCTACGACCTGCGCTGGCAGCCGGCACTCGTCCTGGCGCTCCTGCACTTTGCCTTCTTCGTCGCCCTGTTTGTCCCCCTGAACAACATTTTCGGCCTCGTCTGACCTGGCGGTGGAGTGTCTCCCGAGACAGAAAGTCTATTACGCCGGTCCCCGGTGGTACGGTCAGATGGACAGCGACCGCGGGACGGCCCTGGTTCTGGCGGGTGTCGGAGTGCTCGTCGTGACGCTCGTCGCCAGTGCCGCGCTCGCCCCACAGCGGACCCTCGACACGGGACAGTCCGAGGAGACGTTCGTCTCCGTGCAGGGCTTTCGCTCGCCCGGAACCGTCCAGGCGCTGAACGGGTCCGAGGTGCGGTGGGATCACACGGGCGCAGCGAGTTACTTCGAGGTCGAGCGACTCGCGGACGGCACCGTCGCCGTGGCGTTCCTCGAAGAGGACGCCCGGGAGTGTGGGACGTTCGACTCGCCCTGTGCCCGGACCGGGTACCGGATCGTCGATCCCGGGGACGAGGTGGTCTCGGAGTGGAGTTTCCCGGTCCGGACGGGGACCAACAGCGAGGTTCACGCCATCGATCCGCTGCCGGACGGCGGGTTCGCGGTCGTCGACATGGAGTACGAGCGCCTCCTGGTCGTCGAGGACGGCGAGGTGGCCTGGGAGTGGTCGGCGGGTTCCTTCTACGACGCCCCACCGGACCCGACGCGGGTCGACTGGCTGCACATGAACGACGTCGAGTACATCGGTGGGGACCGTTTTCTGGTCTCGGTCCGCAACGCGAACCAGCTCCTGATCGTCGAGCGCGACACGGGAGTCGTCGAGGTGATCAACGAGGACCGCGGCGGAGCCGACCCCACCTGCACGGAGGGCGGCCAGCTCGACGACTACAGCGGCGACAGCGGCGGCGACGTGCGCTGTGGCGACCCCGGCGTGCTCAACCACCAGCACAACCCCCACTGGCTCGGGGACGGCGCCGTCCTGGTGGCCGACAGCGACAACGACCGCGTCGTCGAACTCCGCCGGACCGACGACCGCTGGCAGCCGGTCTGGGTACTCGACAGCGCCGGCCAGATCTCGCTGGACTGGCCCCGGGACGCCGACCGGCTCCCCGACGGCCACACGCTCGTGACCGACACCATGAACAAGCGTGTCGTCGAGGTCAACGACAGCGGCGACGTGGTCTGGAGTACCACGACCGACAACGTCCCCTACGAGGCCGACCGCGTCCCGCACGGGGAACGGATCGACGTCCCCCTGGCCGGTGACGGGACCGGCGGGGTCAGCCAGGCCGACCCCGGGAGCGGCGAGATTCCCGTCCTCACACCTGTCGTCGTCGGACTCCAGGCCGGGGTGTCCTGGGTCCCCTACTGGGTCGGCGAACTCCAGGTCGCTCTCGCGCTGGTCTCGGTCGTACTCGTCGCCGGTGGGTTCGTCGTTCGACACCGAATGTAATGCCGCCGGCGATAACTTCGTGAAGATATTCGGCACCCCGGGGTGCCGATACTGCTCACGGGCTTATAGCCGACAGTATCACTCGACGAGCCGTTCGATCTCGGTCACGAGGACGTCGCTCGCGCCGACCTGCTTGAGCGCGGAGATGGTCTCGAAGACGTCCCGCTCCTGGACGACCGCGTGGACGGCCACCCACTCGCTGCCCGCGATGTCCATCACCGTCGGTCCTCCCATCCCCGGCAGTACCTCCCTGACGTCCTCGAGGTGGTCCTCGGGGACGTTCATCATCAGATACCGGCGGTCCTCGGCGGCCAGCACCGACTCGAGGGCGGTCGTCACCTGTTCGACCTTCGGAACGTCTGCGGTTTCCGGGCGGGCGAAAAGCCGGACCGAGGACTCGAGGACCTCGTCGACGACCGCGAGGCGGTTCATCCGGAGCGTGGTGCCGGTCGAGGTGATGTCGACGATGGCGTCGGCGATGTCGACGTGGGGGGTCAGCTCTGTCGCGCCGGAGACCTCGACGACGTCGACGCCGACCGACCGGTCGGCGAAGAACGCCCGCGTGATCGAGGGAAACTCCGTCGCGACGGTGCCGCCGTCCAGGTCCGCCACGGTCTCGATGTCGCCGTCCTCGGGTGCGGCGAGGACGATCCGGCAGGTGCCGTACTCCAGATCCAGCAGATCGACGAGGTCGACAGCCGACTCCCGTACCTGGTCGAGGCCCGTAATCCCGAGGTCCGCGGCGCCGTCGGCGACGTACTCCGGGATATCGGACGTGCGGGCAAAGAGAACCGTCACCTCGGGGTCGACCGTGTCGGCGTAGAGTTTCCGGTCGGCCCCGTCGACGAGGTGCAGTCCGGCCCGCTCGAGCAGGTCCAGCGTCGGGTCGTGCAGACGCCCCTTGTTGGGCACTGCGATGCGCATACCTGGACCTCAAACTCCGGGGACAACTGTCTTTTCTTTTCGTCTCCCCCTCCGACAGAACGACTC
>CAYYHG010000112.1:0-9470 GCA_964471665.1 uncultured Halobacteriales archaeon
ATGTGGTGTTCGAGGCGGTCGGCCTCGTCGTGGACCTCGGTCCAGTCGTAGCCCAGCTGCTCGGCGAGGTACGTCTCCAGCAGGCGGTGGTGGCGGACGACCTCGATCGCGACCGTCTCACCCTCTCGTGTCAGCACCACCCCCTCGTACTTCTCCCGGTCGACCAGCCCACGCTCTTCCAGGGTCTCCATCATGCTCGTCGCCGTCGGCGCCGTCACCTCCAGCGTCTCCGCGATGCTCGAGGTCGACACCGGCCCCTCGCTCTCGCGCTGGAGGTCGTAGACTGTCTTCAGATAATCCTCCATCTTCGCGCTCAACATTGCCCTTGTTTAGATACGTCTAAAATAAAGGTGTGTCGCTGCAAAACACGGCGGAGGTGTTCGTGTCGGTCGACGTACCTGTCTGGTTCCGGACAGCCGAGTCGGCACGGTCGGACAGAGTGGGCTCGTCGAGAGTCACTCCCGGGAGGTCCGGACGCGTTCGACGCCGTCGATGTCTTCGAGGACTCCGACGACCGGGTCGGGCACAGCCGAGCGCCAGGCGTCGCTGCCGGCAGCCATCGCCTCGCGGATCTCGGTCCCGCTCACTGTCCGGGTGCCGTCCTTCGTCCGGACTGTCCGCCCGTGGTCGCGGACGCGGTCGGCTTTCACTTCGTGCCACTCCTCCAGGGCGTTGATGAAGTAGACGGCGTCGGCGGGTGCGTAGGCGTCCCAGAGATCCGGGCGGTTGATCGGAAACGGCATGATGTGGACCGGCACGGCGATCGACGACCCGTCGACTGCGGCCCGGATCATCCGGTACCGCTCGTGGTACGGGAAGGGATTGTGTTTCGGTTCGTGACGCTTCGGTTCGGCGTCCTCGGCGGCGACGTGGGACGGATCCGCGTTCGTGACGCCGACGATCAGTTCGTCGGACTCGCTGGCCGCCCACGCGGCGTATTCGAGGTGTTCGCGATGGAACGGCTGGAAGCGGCCGTGGACGTGTCCCACCGTCATCGGTTCACCTGTTCGGTCTGTCGGCTACTGGCTGTCATCGCTCGCCTCCGGTCGCAGGGGTGTCAGCGACTGGTTCGGATAGTCCCTCGCGGCCGGTGACCGCCGGAGGCCGTCGAGCAACATCCGGTCAGCGTACGCGCGGCTGAGACGCAACAGGTCCCGCCCGCGGACGCGTCCCAGGCCGCCGTCGGCCGCTGGCCGTTCGCCCGCGGACGCGATGTCGTCGCGCCGGACCGTCTCGGCGACGATGGTGACCGGCACCGGATCGCCGGCGTGGACGACGTCTTCGTTGCTCGGAGTGGTGTGGTCGGCCGTGACGACCGTCACCAGCCGATCGTCTTCGAGTGCCCGGTCGGCTACCGGGCCCAGCGAGGCGTCGATGGCTGCGATTTCGTCCCGCTTCGCTGTCGGGCCCGCGGCGTGAGAAACGTCGTCGGGCTCGGGGTAGTGGACGTGGACGAAATCGTACTCGTCGATTGCGTCGAGTGCGTCCCCTGCCCGCGCGTCGTAGGCCTCTGCGGGCGTGATCACGTCCATCCCGACCGTCCGGGCCAGCCCGATCAGGACGGCCTTTCGCGTGAGCGAGCAGGCCTCGAGGCCGTGGTGCTCGTCGAACGCCGGCGGGTCAGTCGGCGTTCCGGCCCACTTCGAGAGCACGATGTCGACGGGTGTGTCCGCGAGTTGCCCGGCGGTCCATCGCGTGTACTCCGCGAGCGCGTCGGCCGTCCGCCGTGCAGCTTTGCAGTCCCCGGTGGTCTCCAGCGGTTCCGGACGCAGGGCCTCCAGCCCACACTCGAAGGGATCGACGTCGGTCAGGCCCGGTGAGAGTGGCTCCGGCGACTCCAGTACGACCAGGCCGCGGTTCGTCCACGTGTACGTCAGAGACACGTCGACCCCGCCCGTCGAGAACGACGCGACCCGCTCGGCGATGGACTCGAAGTCGTGATTGACTCCTCGCAGGTGGCGGTCGGTAACGATCCACCCCCTGTCAGCGGGCTCGGTCCGGCCGAAACTCGCGCTGCAGACCACCGCGTCGTTCGGGACTGTGTGGTCGAACCCGCGCGCTTCGAGGACGCCCCGGCCCGGAATCTCGCCGTGGTCGTACCCGAACAGAATGGCGTGGGCGCGGTCGCTCGACAGCGGCGTTCCGGGCTGGGAGACGTCCATCGTGCCGTTCGTGCCGGCGGCGGCGAGTCGGTCGAGATTGGGCGTCTCGGCGGCCTCCAGCGGTGTCTGTCCGTCGAGTTCCCGCGCCGGCCGGTCAGCCACTCCGTCGAGAACGAGCCACCAGACGGCTCTGTCCTTGCCACGCATGGCTACTCCACTGGGAGTCCGAGGGTCCCGGCGATGGTTCGTTTCTGTATCTCGGTCGTCCCCGCAGGGATCTGGAGGTTTCTGGCGACACGGTAGACCCGCTCGACGCCGCCCTCGCGCATGAGACCGCGCCCGCCGTGGATCTGGATGGCGCGGTCCGCCCAGTCCAGCAACCGATCCTCGGGGTAGTATTTCAGCATCGACAACAGCCGTCGTGCCTCCGGAGGCTGGTGGATCCGGTCGAGGGTCGTCGTCTCCGCCAGCCGACCGAGCAGTTCCAGCGCCATGCCACGCGTCGCGTGTATCTCCGTCGCCGTGTCGACGATAGGCCACTGGACCGCCTGGTTTGTGCCGATCGGTTCGCCGAATGTCTGGCGGTTGGTCGCGTACGAGAGCGACTTCTCCAGCAGGTACCGCCCCATTCCGACGCACATCCCCGGCCGGCCCACGCGGCGCCAGTTGATCCATCCCAGGGCCAGCGGGAGCCCCTCGCCCACCTCGCCGACCATCTGATCGGCACCCACACGGCAGTTGTTCAGGTGGACGTCGGCGGTGACGCCATCCATCATGATGTTCTGATTGATCTCCCCCACCTCGTAGCCAGGGTTCCCGGTGTCGACGAGGAACATCGCCATCCCGTCGACACCGTCGGCCCGGTCTGTCTTCGCCAGGATCTGTGCTGTGTCCGCAAAGACGGCGTTCGTTATATACTGCTTGTGACCGTCGATCACCCACTCGTCGTCTTCCCGCCTCGCTGTCGTCTCGATCGCTGTAATATCCGAGCCCGCACCGGGTTCAGTGATCCCGATACAGGCCGTCTCCCGGCCCTCGATCAGGGGTCGCAGCCACGCCTCTCGCTGGTTCTCGTCCAGGTGGAGCAACATCGGTGCCGGTCCCTCGGTCCAGGCCATCACCGACCGCGTCAGCCCGGATCCGTGACCGGTTCCGTACCGGAACACCGCCTCCTGGACGTAGAAGTGTTCCAGCGGTCCCATGCCGCCCCCGCCGACTTCCTCTGGCATGTGGAGCGCGTACAGTCCAGCGTCGCCAGCCCGCCGTCTGATCTCGGCCTGGAGTTCGTGGTGTTCGTCCGTCATCCGGCCATCCTCGTCGAGATACGAGAGCGGTCCGCCGAGGTGGTCGGCGTTGTCCCGCTCGAAGGGGACGATTTCCGTCTCGATGAACTCTCGGACCCGCTCTATCGTCGGTTGGACGTCCTCCGGGACGGGGAACTCGCCGTCGGGGACGCCCGCTGTGTTCGATGCCATCTCTTCACAGAGCGGCGAGAGCGAGCATAAATCTGGCGTGGGCTCTTGCCCAGACTGGGGCTACAACTTCGTGGAGATATTCGACCCACGGGGAGTCGAAATTGCGCACGGGCGTGGAGCCAGCAGCGTCACGAGGAAAGTACCAGCGGTTCGTACCACTCGCGGTTGTCCCGGTACCACTCGATGAAGGCTTCGAGGCCCTCCCGGATGGTGTGTGTCGGTTCGTAGCCGAGCGTCTCGCGGGCCTTCGTGGTGTCGGCGTGGGTGTGTTCGGCGTCGGCAGCGTGACGGTCCGCAAACTCTATCCCGAGGTCGGGCGCGAGCTGGTCGCGGACTTCTTCGGCGAGGGTGAGAATCTCGATGGTGTCGGTGCTGCCGACGTTGAGCGTCGCCCCGTCGGCGGCGTTCTCCCGGAGGAGTTTCTCGTTTGCCCGCACGACGTCGTCGATGTAGGTGAAATCCCGGGTCTGCGTGCCGTCGCCGTAGACGACCGGCGGGTCGCCGTTCAGACACCGCGAGACGAAATTCGAGATAGCCATGTTCGGCCGCATCCGCGGGCCATAGACCGTGAAGTACCGCAACGCGACCACGGAGAGGTCGTACACTTCGCCGTAGGCACACGCGTACCGTTCCGCGGCGAGTTTCGAGGCGCCGTAGGGGCTGACCGGTTTCGTCGGGTGGGACTCCACGTATGGCAGAGACTCCGGTTTCCCGTACACCGAGGAGGACGACGCGAGGACGACGCGCTCGACGCCGGAGTCCCGGGCGGCGTCCAGGACGTTCAGCGTCCCGTCGACGTTCACCGCGTCGTACTTGCGGGGGGTCTCGACGCTCGGGCGGACTCCTGCCTGGGCGGCTTGGTGATACACGTACTCGGCGTCACCGACGAGGTCCTCGACTGTACCGACGTCCCTGATGTCCCCCCGGACCAGACGGTACGAGCCCGCGCCCTCCTCTGTGCGCTCGCGGCACACCTCGACGGTGTGTTCTTTGATCTGTGTGTCGTAGAACGGATCGAAATTGTCGAGGACGACCACGTCGTGGCCGCCGGCGACGAACCGCTCCGCAAGGTGTCCGCCGATGAATCCCGCACCGCCGGTGACCAGAATCTCCATACACACCGAACGGCTGACCGGAGAGAAAAAGACGGCGAAACTGTCCAAGACCTGTCGGCGTCATAGTGATTGCTGTAAATTCGTTACAGCAATCACTATAACTCCATCGGACAAGCGGGGACATGATGCGGGGAACTTTGCGGTCCATTCTGCGTCGGGCGCGTCGGCTAGAGCGGCGAAATGGACGCGACCTGCGGCGCTGGCTCGAACGGACGAACACGCTGGTCCACCTCTCGATTCTGGTCCTCGTTCCGGTGCTCATGGCGGTGGTCACGACCCTCTCGAACACGGTCGGCGCGCTTTCGTTCCTGGTGTATCCGCCGCTGGCGTCGGGTGCGTACACGCTCTTTGCCAACCCGGGGGGACGGTACGCGTCGCCGCTCCGGTTCGTCGCCGGTCTCACCGTCGGTGCCACCTGTGGCTGGGTCGCCGTCGAGGCCGCGGCGCGGTTTCTGTACGCGACGCCGCCAGGACAGATCAACGCCGCCGGTGCGGCACTGACGGTCTTTCTCACGGGCCTGGCCACGTGGATCCTCGGCGTCGAGGAGCCCTCGGCGTTCGCGATGGCGCTCGTGACGCTGTTCGTGCAGGCTCGCGTCGACAATCCCGAGTACTTCGTGTTGAGCGCCGCGGTCAGCAGCGCGATTGTCGCGGCCGCCTTCGCCGGCTGGCGGCGCTGGATCTACGAGCAGCGCGCGCGCTTCCTCTACGAGACGACCAGCGGTGACGACCACGTTCTCGTTCCGATGCGAGGCCCCCACCCGGACGCGACGGCGACGCTCGCGGCCCGGCTTGCAGCCGCACATCCCGCCGGGAAAGTCGTCCTCCTCGATATCGTCGACGAGGAGTGGCTGGCACGCGCCGAGCGTTCGCTTCTCAGAGCCCACGGCGGGACCGACCTGGTCAGAACCGGGCCGAGCCTGGAGGGTGAACGGGTGACAGAGGAGACCCTCGACGCGAGCGAAATTGACGCCCACGAGGCAGTGAGCGAGTCGGTCGCCGCCCTCGAGGAGCGGGCTCTCGCCATCGAGACACAGGTCGGTGTGCCTTGCCAGGTGGTCGTCGCGACGTCCGGTTCCGCCCCGGCCGAGACTGTGCTCCGCACGGCACGTCAGGCCAACTGCGACCTCGTGGCGGCGACCTACGAGACCGAGTACGGGAGTGTCTCTGGATTCATCGGCGGCCTGTTTCGGAGCGAGCGTGACGTCGTCGTCCACCGCTCTCACCGGCGACACACCCGCTGGGAGCGGATCCTCGTGCCCGTCCGCGGGGCCAGCGGCGTGGCACACAGCATGATCGACTTCGCAACGCGCCTCGCGGGCGAGTCCGGGGAGGTCAGCGTCGGGACCTGCGTCACGACCGAACGGGAGCGCCGGCGGGCAGAGGAAACTCTCGCCGACCTCGTCGAACCGTTCGAGGGGGACATCGAGACGCGCGTCTCGCAATCGCCCATCGAGGAGTTTCTCGCACGACACGGTCACAGGTACGACCTCGTCATGATCGGGGCGAGTCAGGACCGCAGTGCGGCCTCCCGGTTCGTCTCGGCCCCGACTTTCGAACGGATCGACAGCGACGAGATCGGCACCGACGTGGCTATCGTCGACAGACACTGACGCTGTCGGCTACAAGCCCGTGAGCAATTTCGACCCCCTGACGGCGACAATTCTTTAGTAGCGGACCGCGTGACTGGGCGTATGGCGTCGCTGCCGGTGGAAATACTGCTCGGGATCTATCTCGGTCTTCTCGTGGGCATCGTTCCGGCACTCATCTCCTGGGCGCTCGGCTTCATTTTCAAGTACGTCACTGGCGTCTCGCTGCCCGGGTTCGGGACACTGGCGCTCGCGATCGCGCTGGCGGGGGTCAACGGGGGGTTGCTGGCGCTCGCCGACCCGTCGATCCTGCAGACGCCGAACGCGCCGAGAGTCGTGACAGCGATTCTGGTCGTCGCGATGCTCGCGCTGTTCGCACACAGCCAGGGCGACCAGATGGGGACGACCTTTCCCAGACGGCTCTCGCTCGACGGGCTGCGCTCGCGGCACCTCTCGCAGGATCTGGCGGAGTTCGTCAGCGGCGGCGACGAGGTTCGCGTCCGTGTCGTCGGCGAAGTGGCGGACATGGAGGGGTATCCGCCGCTTCCAGAGGACCTGCGCGCCGAGATCCGGACCGCCGAACTCACGTTCCCCGCAGACCTCCGGCTCGACGAACTCGAAGAACGGGTGGCCGACCGCCTGCGGACGGAACACGATCTCGGCGACGCGTCGGTGACTGTCGACGAGCGCGGTCACGCGACCGTCGCGGCGGCTCCGCCGTTTTCCGGGCTCTCGAAGCGCGTCACCGACGGCCGACACGCCGTCTCCGTGAGCGGCCTCGTGCCCACCGGGCTGGTGCGGGGTGACGAGGTGACGGTCATCACGCCCGACGCACAGGTCCGCGGGACTGTCATCAGCGCACGAACCGGACCCGACGCGAGAGCGGCTGACGCCCCCGATCCGACAGCCATCGACAGACCAAACGACACGGAGACGCCAGAGCCGGTCCGGGCGCCGACGACGGGCGGCGGCGAGGGGCGGTTGACTGTCGCGGTCACCCGGACGGACGTCCAGCCGTTGCTTCGGGCAGCGGAGGCGAAGTTCGTCGTCGAGTCGCGCGGCACCCGGCGGGAGTACGAGGTGGTCTCGACGCTCCGGCGGGCCGACAAGCACCTGCGGCGGTTCACCGTGCGAGCGGAGAGTCCGCTGGCGGGACAGCCACTCGGCAAGGCGAGCCTGCACGAGGAATACGGCGTGGTGGTTCTCGCAGCCCGCGCCGACGGGCGCTGGGTCGTCTCGCCCGGCGGAACGACCACTCTGGGCGACGGCGACGACCTGTTCGCGGCCGGCGACCGGGACGCACTCGACGCCTTCGGGGCGGCACTGACCGGCGGCCAGCCGCTGGGTGGGGACTGATGCTCGTCTCGTCGTCAACGGTTCGGGAGGCGACCGAACTGCTCGCGGAACTGGTCTGGCTGGCGATCCTGGCCGCGGCAATCGCGGGCACCGCGGCCGCCGTGTACCGGTGGTACGTCCGCGAGTCGATCCCTGCGGGGCTCTCGCTGTTGCTGGGCCTCGCCGGCGTCACGGTCTATCTCAACACCTCCCGCGCGCTCGGGCAGGTCATGGGCGGGAGCACGCTCCCGACAGAACGGGAGGTGGCGCTTTTCAACGTCGCCGCGTTCGCGCTGGCGACCGGCAGTGCGGTCCTGGGACGACGCGTCGGTGAACGGGTCGGGAGCAACGTGGCTCTCCGGAGCAGTGTCGACGGCGTCGAGCGCGACATCGGCCGTCTCGTGGAGACGGTCGGCCGGGTCGTCGCGGTCGAACTCCCGAGGGATATCGACGACGTGGTCGGCTACGACCCCGTGCCCGAGGAGACGAAGGAGACGCTCGCGGGACGGACGTTCCTGTTCCCGCAGCGCCTGACCGTCGCGGACCTGCACGACCGCCTCGTCTCGCGGCTCAAATCCGACTACGCCGTCGGCCACGTCGACCTCGAACTCGCAGCGGACGGCACGGTCGAGCACCTCGCCCTGGCGAGTCGCGCCGCGGGGATCGGACCCACGCTCCCGCCGGAGACGAACGCCCTCGCCATCCGCGCGGATCCGGCCTTCGCCGCCAGCGCCGGCGACCTCGTGCAGGTCTGGGAGACCGACCCGGCGCGGCGTCTCCTGACAGCGGAACTGCGGGGCGTGGCTGGCGACACCGTGACCGTCGCCATCGACGCCGCCGACACGACCAAGGTCGACCCGCGCACGGAGTACCGCCTCGTGACCCTGCCGGTCGAGGACCGCCCCGACCGGGAGTTCGTGTCGCTGCTGCGCGCCGCCGACGAGACGTGCAGTTCGGTGACCGTCGAGGCCGGCAGCCCACTGGAGGGACTGCCCGCCGGCGCCCTCGAACCGACAGTTGTCGCGGCCAATCGGGACGACGGAACCCCGGTTGTACTGCCAGAACCCGGACACCGACTCGCGCCGGGCGAAGCCGTCTTCGCGATCGGGCCCCCCGAGGCGCTCCGCCGGCTCGAGACGGCCGCGGAACCGCTCGATCCAGCGGTCGTCTCCTCGGATGATCGGCCGCGCCGTCCCGACGACTCCGCGCACGTCACCGGACAGGCCGACGGTAGTCTCGATCTGAGTGACATCGAGGGTGACGACCTGGAACTCGGAGACCCGGAAGCGGACGCAGACGACGAACTGGCGGGAGGCGACCCGGACGACGGGACAGAGAACGGAGACGACGAGGACAGCGACGGGGGTGGGAAGTCGTTCCAGGAACTCAAAGAGGAGTTCGAGTCAGGCGAGGCAGACTGGAACGACGACGTCTCGGACAGTCCGGGCGGGGACATGCGCCTCGACGAGTGAGAACCCTCTTTATCACGGCGCCCCCACGGCGGGTATGGAGTGGAGGCTCTTCGCGACGCTCGCCGAGGCCACCGGGGACGACACCGTCGAGGTCAGCGTCGGAGACGAGGCGACTCTCCGGGAGGCCTTCGACGCGTTGCTGGAAGCCCACCCGGGACTGGAACCCGAGGTGCTGGACGAGGACGAACAGCTCTACGACCACGTCCGCCTGCTCGTCGACGGCCGGGACCCCTTCCAGTCCGAGGCCGAGGGCTGGGGAACAGTCGTCGACGAGGGCTCGGAACTGGCGCTGTTTCCGCCGGTGAGTGGCGGCTAGTCGTCGACGGAGGCCTGATCGAGCTGGCCGGTCTCGCGCCGTGGGACGAACTTCGCCTCGAGGAGC
>CAYYHG010000113.1:0-9412 GCA_964471665.1 uncultured Halobacteriales archaeon
GACATCGCGCGTCTGCTGGCTGCGCCCGCCCGGATGGGTCTGACAGCGACGTTCGAGCGTCCCGACGGCGCCCACAAGATGGTCGAGGAACTGGTCGGGCCTCTCGTCGAGCGCGTCGCTGTCGACGACCTCGCGGGTGAGCATCTCGCGAACTACGACATCAAGCGCGTCGAGGTCGCCCTCACGTCGGCAGAACGCGAGGCCTACGAGCGCCACCAGGAGACGTTCACCGACTACCTCGCGACGTCGGGCATCCGGATGCACAGCGGCAGCGACTACCAGCAACTGGTCAAGCGCTCGGGCAACGACCCCGAGGCCCGCGAGGCGCTGCTCGCCAAACAGCGGGCCCGCAAGGTGATGATGAACGCACAGCGCAAGGTCACGGAACTCGCAACCGTCCTCGACAGACACCGCGAGGACAGGGTCATCATCTTCACCGCCTACACCGACTTCGTCTACCAGCTCTCCGAGCGATTCCTCGTCCCTGCGATCACTCACGAGACCGAAAATACGCAAGCAAACCCAGAACGCGAGCGTATACTCAACAAGTTCCGAAAAGGGGAGTATACGCGTATTGTGACCGCCAATGTCCTCGATGAAGGTATCGACGTGCCTGACGCCAATGTCGCGGTCCTGCTTTCCGGTAGCGGCTCTGAACGTGAGTTCACCCAACGACTCGGCCGTATCCTCCGCCCCAAGGAGGGTGACGAACGTGCGATACTATACGAGCTGGTAGCTAAAGAGACCGCTGAAGAGAATGTCGCCCAACGTCGAAGATAGCTGAAAACGCCAACTATATCGAGGACATCTTTCTGAAGATACGTTGAGGACTCATACTGCCGGCTGTACGTCTGTGACGAATTCCGGCGCCCCCGGGACGCCGAATATCGTACCGTAGTTACAGCCGGCAGTATGAGTTTGGACCGCTGGAAATACGTGTGACCCACGATATGACAGTACTCCGGTGTGGTGACGGCACAACTGGACAGGGACTTTCCGAAAAAGCGGCTACACGTCCGGAGACCAGTAGTAGACAGTTCGTCGGCCAAATCGGCTCAGCTCCCTCTACGTTCCACGACGGCACAACCCATGTGTGGGTACGACACGGAGTTTTTTACTTTCGCCCCGGATGGCCACCGCTTACGTCAGTCCTGCGGAAACGTACTGAGTAATGATTAGCGATGCGCGGGCGCTGGAGCATCACTTCGTTCCCCAAGACCTGCATCATCGCGGTGGGCAGATTGATGCGCTCGCCGCCGCGCTCAAACCGATTACGCAGGGCGCTGCCGGCGAGCACACACTTATTGTCGGGCCGAGTGGGAGCGGGAAGACGACGCTGGCGAAGTACGTTGCACGGAAACTGGACCGCCAGCGGCTTGCGTTTGATTGGGGCTACGTTAACTGCCAGACCGACCCGAGTCCCACCGCGGCGCTACACCGGCTCGTCAAGTCTGCTGGCGTGGCTGTTCGGCGGCCGGACGGTACCAGTCGCGGATACTACTTTGACCGCCTCGCGGACCACGACGGGCAACTCGTGACCATCGTTGACGAAGTGAACGTGATCTCCGACCCGGATCTTCTGCATGCACTGCACGAAACGCCTGGTGTGACGGTCGTCGGAATCTGTATTGACGACGACGACCTGCTGGCGACCGCGGATCTCAGTCCCGGCACAGAGAGTCGCCTCCGCTCGATGCGGCGACTCTCGCTGGACCCATACACCCACGACGAAATTCTGGATATCCTGGCGTACCGCGTCGAACACGGTCTTGACACGAAGCGCGTCACTGACAGTGCAGTTGATACGATTGCTGACGTTGCAGCAGGCGATGCCCGGGTGGCGATTACGCATCTGCGGCGCGCGGCGAAAACTGTCTACGAATCGGATCAGGATGTACTGACGGCTGGTGTCGTGTCGGAGGTGGCCGATGCTGCGCAGGCAGCCGTACACGACCTGCACGTGCGCTCGCTCGACACCCACCAGCGGGCGTTGTACAGCATCATCCGGGATACAGCGTCGGCGGGGATTCGTGCTGGCGAGTTACACGACACATACGAACAACGCGTGCAGAACCCGAGAGGCCGGAGCATGCGTCGCCGCTATCTCAGTAGTCTTGAACGCTACGGGCTCATCGCGAAATCCGGGAGTGGGCGTGGGACCACATATCGAGTCGTGCCACAGACCAGCCAGACACAAGCCGTGAATCCGGAATCCACCCGACGGCGGTGATTCCGTGACTTCCGTGAACGGCGACTGTCGGGCGCATCTGCTGTGTATCTCGCGTCTCACGGTCGAATGCGCGCCTGTTCCGTGAATTCGCGGATTACTGCTTTTGCGTCTCTTCTCCAGTAGTTGCGTATGCAGCGCAACTTGATCGCCGCCGAGCGTGGAGGAACCAGTCGTACTGGTAGCGAGATGCTCCCACAGCTTGAACCCGGCATCACGCTACTGAGAACGCCAGGGCCGTGCTCGACAGTGCTTCACCAGCTCGCACTACAGACGATCCGGCAGGCCGACGGCGGTGCGTACTGGCTGGATGCACGGAACACCGCGTCAACGTACGCGCTCCATGACTTCGCACGGGACCGCCGTTTGCTTCGACGCATCCACCTCGCGCGGGCGTTCACCGCATACCAGCACGTCACACTCACCGAGCGCCTCGTCAACACGGTTTCGCCCCGGACCGGGTGTATGGTCCTGCCGAACGCGCCGTCACTGTACCGTGACGACGACGTCCCCGAGCACGAAGCAACACCGTTGTTTGACGCCGTCGTTGCTGCGCTTTCTGAGGTCGCTACCGTGTACGACCTCCCGGTGCTCGTAACGGATGCTGGTCCGATAGACGACCTTGCCGAGAGTGTCGCAGTGACTGCCGAGACGAGGTACCGTGCCGAGTCGACGGATTTAGGCTACCGGGTCGTTGGCGAGGATTTCGAGACGACGGTGTACTGGGACGAGACCGGGTGGCAGACCACGATCCCGTATTGGATTGATACTGTCGGACACAAGTACGTGGAGACGCGCAACGGAAATACGCCGTCATCGGCTCGGTCCTGGCCGAACAGACCACCGAACGGTGGTCTCGCTTGTGTCCGACAGTATGACCTGTGCGGGATGGTCGAAACGACGGTGCAGGCTGAGCGGCTGACACCGACGACGCCAGCCACGCTTGGGGGTGTGTGAGATGGGGCGGACAAACCCGACGTATCGAGACTATCTGCAACGGTTCGAAGAGAGATGTCAGCCATTGCGACGAGGGCTCCGACACGAGTATAAACATGATTTCGATCGCTTGTTCGACCGAGCACAGACACACGCCGACGCAGCCGGCTATCTCAACAGCACGGACCCGGAGCTAGCGATTCTCCTCTCGATACTCCTCGCTCAAGAACACGACATCAGACAACTCCAGGCACAAATGGAGGATGAGCCGTGACGCTCCTCACCTGTGAATTCGACGACGGCACCGTCCGTGAATGGCACGCCACCAGCGACGGCGTCGAACAGCGGGTCAATCAGGACTACACGCCAACACTATTCGTTGACGGCCCCGCTGATGTCCTCAATGCGGTCGGCGATGCGCTGCAGCGCGACCCGAAAATCGCCACAGTTGGATTCGAAACGTGGTTCACGGGACTCGATGATCGTGACCGAACGCGAGTGCTCCGCGTTGCGTGCGAGCGCGTCATGGAACTCAGAACGGTGGCACGGGAGATCCGGGCGCTTCACGAACCAGAGTACACCCATCCCGGCACCCTTCGTCTCTACAACGTCGATCTCGCCCCGCAGTTCCGGTACTGTGTCGAGACGGACACGCCACCACTCCCGCAACGCGAGCTCGGCGTGTTCGACCTGTCGATACCGGAACCGGCACTCCACGACGAGGACCTGACAGCGCTCACCGCGAACGGTGAGTCGTTGGGCGACACGCCGACAGGTGTTCTGGAAGCGTTGCAGGCTCGTCTCGAAACGCAGAACCCGGACGTGCTGTGTTGCTCGACAGCTCGCATCATCCCGCTGTGCCACGAGCAGGCTGCTGGCCTCGGCCTCGGTGAGTTCCGACTTGGCCGTGCGGCGGGCTACGAGCAACTCGCCGGGGAGAATACCTACGAGAGCTACGGGCAGGTCGGGCACTCACCCGCACGGTATCGGGTTCCCGGTCGTGCTACTGTCGATCGATCGAACTCGTTTCTACTCGACGAATCAGGCATCCCCGGACTGCTTGATTTGGTCGAACGGTCGTGGCGGCCACTGCAGGAGACGGCGTGGGGCTCGATCGGCACGATTCTCACTGCGATTCAGATTCGCCACGCCCTCGAACAGGATGTCTTGATTCCCTGGAACAAGTGGGAACCGGAAGCGTTCAAGCGCGTCGAGACGCTGCACGCTGGCGACCGCGGCGGCTTTACGTTCGCACCGGATGTGGGCTTCCACGACAACATCGTTGAGGTGGATTTCGGGTCGCTGTACCCCAACATCATGGTCGAGTACAACATCAGCCCGGAGACGGTGCGGTGTGACTGTCACGACACCGACGACGTTCCCGACCTCGGGTACAGTCTCTGCGAGCGGGAGGGCTTCATTCCCGACGTCCTCGAACCCATCATCGCTGACCGCGCAGCAATCAAAGAGAAGATTGCGGCAACTGACGATACGGAGCACCGTGAGAAACTACAGGCGCGGTCGGACGCGCTGAAGTGGATTCTCGTCTCCTGTTTCGGCTATCAGGGATATCGCAACGCGAAGTTCGGGCGGATCGAATGCCACGAAGCCATCAACGCCTTCGCCCGGGAACTCCTCCTTGACGCCAAGGAAACCCTGGAGGCCGGTGGCTGGCGCGTCGTCCATGGCATCGTCGATAGCCTGTGGCTGCAACCACGCGACGACACGACGCAGACACCAATCGAAGACCTCTGTGACCGGATTAGTGCGGATGTTTCGATTCCACTGGAGTTCGAGGACCGATTCGAATGGGTTTGCTTCGTCCCGGTCCGGGACGGTGAAGCCGGTGCTCTCACGAAATACTTCGGCAAAGTCGCTGGCCGTGAAGAGTACGTGACGAAAGGCATCGAAGCCGTCCAGCGGAGTACCCCGGCTTTCATCGAGGAACTCCAGCGTGAGTTGATTCGCACCCTGGATGAGACGAGGGAACCAGAGCCAGTCTGCGACCGCTTACACCGAGGGGTCCAGCGACTCCAGCGCGGGGACATCGACCCGGAACGTCTCGTCATGCGCAAGCGTGTGTCACAACGACTCGACGCATACAACCAGCGCACGCAGACCGTCGCCGCGCTGGAACGAGCAGAGAGACAGGGATTGCCACGGCATCCAGGCCAGGATGTCGAGTACGTCGTCGTAGATGATAGCCGCTGCTCCCCGGCGCGTGTTCGGTTGGCCCACGAGACACTCAACGAATACGACGGGGAGTTCTACGCGGAACTCGCGTTACGTGCTGGAGAGAGTATCCTCGCACCGCTTGGATGGGACCGCGACCGGATCCGACAGCACCTCCGGGGAACGATGACACAGACACTCACGAGCTACCGGTAACGATGAGTGATCTCACACCAGTCGCCTTCGATATCGAGACCTCAGGGCTCGACACGGACGCTGTGGTCACTGTCGCCGGGTTCAGCCACGACGTAGGGCACTGGCTGTTCCTCAACACCGCTGGTCGCAACGCCGACGAAGCCACACTCGTACAACAGCTCGAAAACGAATCGCAGAGACCTGTGTCTCTCACGGTTGTCAGAACTGAAGCGGCTCTTCTGAAGGCTCTCACTGTGTTTGCCGCGGAGCGCATCGATTGCGATTCGCACTACCTGACCGCCTACAACGGCGAGACGTGGAACGGTGGCTTTGACCTACCGTTTCTTCGGTCGGCCTGCCACCGAAACAGAGTCCAGTGGCTGTTCGGCGACGTCGCGTACGCAGACATGATGGAGGTGATGAAGCGGTTCGATACGGGCGAGAAGAGTGACCTCGTCGGCGTCTACGAACTGCTCATCGCTGAGAACGATTGCGACCCGTTCGACGAGAGCAAGAGCGCAGTCACCGCATTTGAGGCCAGTGACTGGCAACCACTGCTACAGCACAATCTCGCCGATATCATGCGGACACGGGAACTTGCAGAACTTGCTGGCCGATTTGTTCCGCGGTCAGACTTTCAGATGAAGACTCTCGAACCACCACAGTGATACCCGACTCCTTGCTCCAGACTCCTGTGCCTGGGTATCTACACGGAAGTAAACCGTGTCCGTGTTGACCATCCAAATGCTGCGCGGCGCCTGGCCAGAGAACTCCGAGAGCAGCGACGCTGACCGGATTTCGAGAGCGGACACCAGGCTGTGGACGTTCGGCGCAACTGCCGATGGCTCTCCGACCAGCCCTGTCGCTCGGTGAACCGAGCAGTAACCGACCGTATCAAGGGCGTCCCGGGAGAGAGACACGACGATGGAGACGACCCACCGTATCGTCGTCGGTGACTCGCGCGACCTCGCGCTCGCCGACAGCAGCGTCGAACTCGTCGTGACGTCGCCGCCGTATCCGATGGTCGAGATGTGGGACGAGGCGTTCGGGTCGATGAACCCCGATGTGGACGAGGCGCTCAGTGAGGGCGACGGTGAGCGCGCTTTCGAGGCGATGCACGCCGTCCTCGACGACGTCTGGGCCGAACTCGAACGGGTGCTGTGTCCCGGCGGCATCGCCTGTATCAACGTCGGAGACGCAACGCGGACGGTCGACGGTCGCTTTCGCGTCTACCCCAACCACGCACGGGTGCTCTCGGCGTTCGAGTCGCTGGGTCTGGACCCGCTCCCGGACGTCCTCTGGCGCAAGCCGGCAAACAGTGCCGCGAAGTTCATGGGGTCGGGAATGGTCCCGCCCAGCGCTCGTGTTTCGCAACGGGACGCGCCGCGATTTCGCCCCCGGCGCGGACCGTCGCTACGAGGCCGCCTATTTCTGGGAGGAACGCAACCGGTGGTTCTCGGACGTCTGGACGGACGTCCGGGGTGCGGTCCAGGATCTGGCCGATAGCGACGGCACCCGTGAGCGCTCCGGGGCGTTCCCGCTCGCGGTCCCCTACCGGTTGGTGAACATGTACTCGGTGTACGGAGACACGGTGCTGGACCCGTTCTGGGGGACCGGGACGACGTCGCTGGCCGCGATGGTCGCCGCGCGGAACTCGGTCGGCGTCGAACGCGAGCCGGATCTGGTGGCGGCCTTCGAGGAGCGCGCCAGCGAGGTCCCGGCGCTATCCGAGACGGTAGTCCGCGAGCGCCTCGACGACCATCGCGCGTTCGTCCGCGAGCTGCACGAAGCGGGGGACTCGCTCGACTACGAGGCCGAGCACTACGACGTTCCCGTCCGGACGAAACAGGAACGCGGTATTCGCCTCTACACCGTCGAGGACGTCGCAGCGACGGCCGAGGGATACTGCGCCAGCCACTGTCCTGTCGAGACGGTGCCGGGTGGCCCGGAGTAGCTGACGCTTGCGGGCTACTCGTTGCGGACGAACGTGACCGGACAGGGTGATTCGAGCATGACCTCCTGTGCGGTCGACCCGAACACCGCCTTGCCGGTCGGCGAGCGCTTGCGTCCGCCGACGACGACCAGGTCGGCGTCGGTTTCCTCGGCGAGGTCGACGATTCCGTCGCCCACGGTGCCAGGGTCGACCGTCCGACCGCGGATCCCGTAGTCGACGTCCGCGTCGTCGAGCACCGATGACAGGTCCCGGACCGCCACTGACCGTCGCGCGACGTCGTCGGCCGAGACGTTGTCTCCGGGTTCGAACTCCAGTCGCTCCGTGACGTCGTCGTAACTGTCGCTGGTGAAAACGTGGGACAGCGTCACCTCCGCGTCCGTCGGCTCCGCGACGTCCGCCGCGAATCCACCTATCTTCTCGATCCGTTCGTCCTCCTCCGAACTCACTGCGAGCAGTATTCTGTCGATAGCCATCACCTGACAGACGTTTTCCACAGGGTTGAACGTTCGGTCTCGTCCCGTCCGGGCAGAACAACTCCGGATAGTCCCGGCTGGATTCACGTCGGAGCGACAGTGACCGCGCGCGTCGGGTAGATACCGTATCTGCGAAGCCAGTATCTCGAATCGATAACCGATGACGCAATTGACACGATTCGGACATACGGTACTGACAGCCCATCCAGCGGGACGACAGTGTTCGTCTCGCCCCGCGGCGGTGCAGAGACCGTCCCTGCCGCTGACGCGACTGCGTACCCACACCGGGACACAGCCCACCACGTCCTCGTCGAGGCACGGTGGGAGGGCCCGACCACGAGGTGTAGATACAGCTGACCAACGCGGAGGGAGCGGCCTTCCGGCGGATGACGACCACCCACCGGCGACGAATCATAAAATAACTGGGGATTTTGTAGTCGATCCGGCGGTTCAATTCCACTGGCCACGTCGCTCGGCGAGTAGCAAATTTGTAACATTCGCCGGGAGACACGAGTCGTCACGTACGCACAGCCGGCAGTAGCAGCGGTGAGAGTAGTCCAGCACTCATACTGTCGGACACAAGCGAGGCCACCGTTCGGTGGTCTGTTCGGACAGGACCGAGCCGGTGACGGCGTATTTCCGTTGCGCGTGTCCACGTACTTGTGTCCGACAGTATCAGAGATACGCGCTGTCCGGCCCGTCGAGACGTGGGAGCGAGCCACGGGAGAGTCGACGGTGAGCGTACTCTGGACGTCCCGGTTCATACTGCCGGCTGTAACTACGTTATGATATTCGGCGCCCCTGGGGCGCCGGAATTCTTCACAGACTTACAGCCGGCAGTATCAAGCGAGGGCAGCGCCGAGCGTTTCACTCCAGCGGGTTGTCGACTTCTGTCATGTCACCCGCATCGACGACCTCGTCGGGTTTGATCAGGATTCGGCCCCTGTTCCCGGGAGCGCCAGTGTTTGGCTCGGCACCGTCCAGCGTCCCGGGATATTTGTCGAAGAACGGCTCCAGGCGGTAGCCGTCGAAGGGCAGGTCGTGCTGCCGGATGTGGTCCTGGAGGTACCGGACTGCGGCCTGCTCGCCGACGAGGAAGCCGTCGATCCCGTCGGTCCGGTAGTGGATGCCGGCCCAGTTCCGACCGAGTGCCATGTTCGCGGCGAGTTTGTTGAGTTCGTCGTTGACCGTGACGGTGCTTTTGTCGGCTTCGTCGATTTTGTTTTGGGTGGCGGCTATCGTACCACCACTCCCGCCGGATTCGCTGACGACTGTCGAGAGCCTGGTCTGCTGGACGTTGTTCGCGGTCTCACCGTGCGCCAGGTCGGCGCTCGTCGTCCCGTCTGCTTCCGGTACCACCATCTCTTCGTTCGTGAACTCGTGGGTCCCGTCGAACATGGCCTTGAGGACGGTCACGCACGCCCCGGCGACGCCGCTGTGGCCTGCCGGGAACGA
>CAYYHG010000114.1:0-9360 GCA_964471665.1 uncultured Halobacteriales archaeon
TCGTCCCCGCGTCGACGTTGAGGTAGGGATCGATCTTGACCGCGGTCACGTCGAAGCCGGCGTTTGCGAGCAGGCGCCCGACGCTCGCCGCCGTGATTCCCTTCCCCAACCCGGACATCACGCCGCCGGTCACGAAAACGAACTTCCGCCCAAGGGTCGGGTCGTACCCCGTCTCGGATTCTGTCGGCATATCGACCGTGTGCCTGGCACCAGTAAAACGGTTTCGACCGGATGCCCGCGGCGCGGGTCATCCCGCCAGGGATCCCCGGCGAACTGGTGCCGTCGCTGGAACGGCTCGTCCTCGTTCGTTCACAGCAGTCCCTGACGCAGGGCGTCGTCGAGAAACGCCGCGACACGCTCGCCGGCACGCTGTTGTTGCCCGACGTAGAAGTGATCGGCCGCGACGGCCGTGACGGTGCCACCGTGTTCGCGGGCTTTCTCTGCGACCGGCACCGAATCGACGGTGTCGTCCCGTTCGCCGTGGACGACCTGGAGGGGACACTCGATCGCCTGGACGGCGGCGGCAGCGTCGAGACCCGCGACGCTCGCTGCCGGCGCGAGGACGGAGACTGCGTCGGGCGTGGCCCGGCCCTCTCCGGTGGCTGCCGTGGCGAGGAGGGCGACGGTGCCGCCGAAACTGTACCCGAACAGCCCCGTGGCGGCGTAGTTCGTCCGACCCCACTCGAGAGCGTCCTGCACGTCGGTCCGTTCGCCCCGGCCCTCGTCCCAGGGGCCGTAGTCGATGCGCAGACACGCAGTGTCGCGGTTGGCGAGTGCGTCGCTGACCGCCTGGAGCCGGGAGTCGGTCCGGTCCCCGCCCATCTGGGGATGGGGCGGACAGGCGACGACGACCCGCTCGGCCGACGGGGTGTCGATTGTCGCGCGAACGTCGCGGGTGCCCGGCAGCCGGCGTCGCTGGCCCATACGGATACGTCTTCGTCTACGAATTTTAAGTTTCGGCAGTTACTACGGGAAGAACATGGGGATACTCTCTCGCGCGTCGTACGTTATCAGATCGAAGATCAGTGCCGTCTTGGACCGGGCCGAGGACCCGACCGAGACCCTCGATTACTCCTACGAACAGCTCCGCGACGAACTCCAGGACGTGAAACAGGGCATCGCGGACCTGACGACCCAGAAAAAGCGCCTGGAGATCCAGAAGCGCCGGCTCGAGGAGAACGTGGAGAAACACAACGAACAGGCCCGCCAGGCAGTCGAGCAGGACCGCGACGACCTCGCGCGGCGCGCCCTGGAGAAGAAACAACAGAAGATGACCCAGATGGAAGAACTCGAGGGCCAGATCGCGGAGCTGCAGCGCAAACAGGACCAGCTCATCGACAAGAAGGACACGCTCCAGCGCCGCATCGAGGAGTTTCGCACGAAAAAGGAGACGATGAAGGCCCGGTACGAGGCCGCCGAGGCCAGCGCCCGCGTCTCCGAGGCGATGACGGGCGCCAGCGACGAGATGTCAGACATCTCGCGGACGATCGAACGCGCCGAGGAGGAGACCGAGGACATGGAAGCGCGCGCGGCCGCGCTGGACGAACTCCGCGAGCAGGGCGCACTCGACGACGCCATCAGCGACAAGAGCGACCTCGACCGGGAACTCGAACAGCTCTCCGACGAGGGATCCGTCGACGCCGAACTGGAGACGATCAAGTCAGAGATGGACGAGACCGGGACGACCGACGAGACGAGCGCGGACGCCGAGACGGATACCGTCGAGGCCGACGCGGACGCCGTCGACGCCGAAGACGTCGAGCCGCCGACCGTCGACGAGACCGAGGTCGAGGCGGAACTGGAAGAACTCAAAGAGGAAGAAGCCTGATACACAGTCGGCACGCTTTTTACTCGGCGTCGGATTCCACAAGGTATGAGACTGCTGTTTATCCACTCGGATCACCTGGAGTTCGAGACCACGGACACGGCCGGTCCGGACGGCCTCGCGGAGACGGACGGGGTGCCGATGGAGGGCCGCATGGAGGAGTGTGTCACGGCGTTCATCAGTGTCGAGTCCGGTGACGAGGAGAGCGTCGAGGGCGTCGTCGAGAACGCACTGGCCGAACTGCGCGACGTCACCGGCCAGCTCAACACCCAGAACGTCGTGCTCTATCCGTACGCCCACCTGAGCGAGGACCTCGCCAGCCCGGACGCCGCCAAGGAAGTGATGCGCACCCTCGAGGCGCAACTGCTCGAGGACGGCTACGAGGTACTCCGGGCGCCCTTTGGCTGGTACAAGTCCTTCGAGATCGCCTGCAAGGGCCACCCCCTCTCGGAACTCTCCCGACACGTCGCCGCCCACCGCGACGAGGAGGACGAACCCGACGAGGAACGGGCACCCAGCGACTGGAAGGTGATGCACCCGGACGGGAGCGTCGCCGACGCTGTTGGGGCCAAAGCCGACGTGAGCGAGGACATGCGGGCGTTCATCGCCGACGAGGTCGAGGACGTCGTCGCCAGCCCGGGCGAACAGCCGCCCCACCTGGACATCATGCGCGAGAAGGAACTCGTGGGGTACGACGACCTCTCGGACGTGGGCAACCTCCGCTTTTACCCGCGGGGAAAACTGATCAGGGACGCCCTGATGGACTACGTCAACGACCTCGTCGTCGAGTACGGCGGGATGCCCGTCGAGACGCCGATCATGTACGACCTCGGGGCGCGGTGTATCGACGAACACGCCGGGAAGTTCGGCGAGCGCCAGTACCGCTTCGAGTCGGGCGACCGGCGGATGATGCTGCGCTTCGCCGCGTGTTTCGGACAGTTCTCCATCATGCGCGACATGCACATCTCCGTCAACGACCTGCCACTGCGGGTCTACGAGATGTCTACCTACTCGTTCCGGCGCGAGCAGAAAGGCGAGGTTGCCGGCCTCAAGCGCTTGCGGGCGTTCACGATGCCGGACATGCACACCGCGACCAGGGACATGGCGGGTGCCCGTGCGGAACTGATGGCACAGGCGAAACTCGCGCTCCAGACCAGCGAGGACCTCGACATCAACTACGAGCCGGCAATCCGGATGACCCGGGAGTTCTACGAGAACAACGAGGCGTGGGTCGAGGAGGTGGTCTCCGATCTCGACAAGCCCGCCCTCCTGGAGATCATTCCGGAACGCCACCACTACTGGTCGGCCAAGATCGACTTCGCGGCCATCGACGGGCTGGGCCGGCCCATCGAGAACCCGACGGTCCAGATCGACGTCGAGAGCGCAGAGCGGTTCGACATCGAGTACACCGACGGGACCGACCAGCACTACCCGCCGATCCTGCACTACTCGCCGTCGGGGGGGATCGAGCGCGTGATGGCCGCACTGCTCGAGAAGACGGCGACGATGGACACCCCGCAACTGCCGACGTGGCTCTCGCCGACGCAGGTGCGCTTTATCCCCGTCAACCCCGACGCGCACCTGGAGTACTGCGAGGGGCTGGCCGACGACCTCGAGTCGGCCGACGTCCGGGTCGACATCGACGACAGAGACGAGTCGGTCGGCAGGCGCATCGCCGGCGCCGAGACCGACTGGGTGCCCTACTACGTCGTGGTCGGCGACGACGAAATCGAGGGCGAGGGGCTGGGGGTGAACGTCCGTGCCGCCGGCGAGGAACGCGACACGACCTTCGACGAACTCCGCCGGATGGTCGACGAGGACGTCGGCGACCTCCCCCAGCGGCCGCGGTACCTGCCCCGCCTCGTGAGCGACCACCCGCACTTCACCGGCGGCTGAGAGGGTCGTGCGTACACCGGTCGACGTAACTTTCGACGGGTCGCGTCGTCGTCCACACAGGACGAGCGTCTCGTGGGACAGACTCGACGACGTCGGCCTGGCGGGATCGGTCCGGGGCGGGACAGGGCTTAAGTCCCATCCCGGAGTGGGGACGAGCATGTACGACGACATCCTCCTGCCGACCGACGGGAGTTCGGGGACGGTGGAGGCACTCGAACACGCCCTGACCATCGCGTCCGACCAAGACGCCAGGATTCACGCCCTGTACGTGGTCGAGAGCCGGCTGTACCGCGCCGCCGCCGCCGAGACGAAAGACGACGTGCGCCGGACGCTCGAGGAGAAGGGCGACCGCGCGCTCGAGGACGCCCGGGTCCGGATCGAGGACGAGGGCGTCGAGTGCGTGACCGAACGCCGCGACGGGATTCCACAGAAGGTGATAACGGAGTACGCAACCGGGACGGGGATCGACCTCATCGTCATGGGAACACACGGCAAGACGGGCCCCCAGCGGATGGCGACGCTGGGCAGCACCACCGAGCGGGTCGTCAAGAACGCCTCACAGCCGGTCCTCGTCATCGACATCGAGTAACGTTTTGTGCAATGGGTCCCTGTCCTCGCCATGGACAGCCGCGAATACACCTTCGAGGGGGCCCGACCGGACGGCCACGACGACCTCTTCCGATGACGGACACGCCAGCACTCGTCGAGCGGTCGCTCGACCCCGACACCGAAGCGGAGTTCGTCCGGCGCGTCGACAGCCAGGCGGCGGACCTCCGGACGGCCATCTCCGCGGGGGACTTCGACAACCGGGAGTTCGCGCTGGGGCTCGAACTGGAGGTCTACGCCGTCGATCACGAGACAGGGGTCGCGGACACCTGTCGGCTGGCGCCGCTGCCGGGCGAGGCCTTCGAGGGACCGGCCAAGAAGGAACTGGGCGTTCACAACGCCGAACTCAACACCGACCCGGACGTCTTCGACAGCGAGGGACTCGACGCTCAGGCCGCGGCCCTCCGCGACGCCGTCGAGAGAGCACGGGCCGACGCCCGCGCGGTCGGCCGCGACCTGGTCCTCGACGCGATGTGGACGATCCCGCCCGCAGCGGGTAGCGAAGCCTACCTGACGGCAGTGGACCGCCGCGACGGCGTGACGATCGCCGAGCACATGCAACCGGACCCGCGGTACGTCGCCATCGACAACGACTCGCTCAGGGGGAGCGACGGCAGCCTCGCGTTCTCGGTGCCCGGTCTCGAACGCGAGTTCCCGACAATTCTCTTCGAGTCGCTGGCGACGTCCATCCAGCCACACCTGCAGATCCCGCGTGCGGCCGACTTTCCCGACTACTACAACGCCGCCATCCGGACACTCGGGCCGGTACTCGCGCTGTCGACGAACTCGCCGTTCCTGCCCGGCGACCTCTACGGGGACCCCGACCGGCTGGTCGCCGAGACCGACCACGAACTCCGCGTCGCCGCATTCGAGCAGTCGGTCAACCACACGCCGAACGCGAAAGTCCGCGTCCCCCGGGACATCGAGACGGCAACCGACGTCGTCGACCGCGTCGTCGCGGACGACCTCGTGGCCCCGTTCCTGCGCGAGTGGCTCGAGGACGCCGACCGCGAGACGCTCGCCGACCGCTACTGGGAGTTCGACCACAAGCGCTCGACGTACTGGCGGTGGCTCCGGTGTGTCGTCGGCGGCGACCCTGTCGGGACTGGCGACGAGCGCTCGCTGCGCATCGAGTACCGGCCGCTGCCGACCCAGCCGACGATCCGGGACGTCGTCGGCCTGCAGGCACTGGTCGCCGGCCTGATCCGCGGACTGGTCGCGGCCGACCATCCCATCGCGGCGTTGCCGTGGGACGCCGCCGAGGACTCCTTTTACAACGCCGTCTCGGACGGCCTGGAGGCCGACCTGTGGTGGCTGACCGCTGACGGCGAGCGCACGAGCGACAAGACGGTCATCTTCGGGGAACTGTTCGAGCACGCCCGCCTGGGGCTGGCAGACGCCGGCGTCTCCCCGCCGGAGATCGACCGCTACCTCGGGCCGGTCGAGGCACGCTGGGAGGCTCGCACGACACCCAGCGCCTGGAAGATCGACCGCGTCCGCGAAGGGCTCACAGAGGGACGTTCGCTTGCCGAGGCGACCGCGGAGATGCAACGCGAGTACGTCCGGCGGAGCCGCGAAACCTCGACCTTCGCGGAGTGGCTCGAGTAGTCCCCGCGTCGACGGGTCCACAGCGCTGGGGACAACAGGAGAGTCTCCGCGGACGCAACGACGGGCCGCGCAAAACGCGCCCCGCACTCGCCGTCGTCACGCAGTGTACCGCTCGACGAGCGACCGCAGCTGCTCTTCACTTTGGACTCCGACGACCTCCTCGACCTGTTCGCCGTCGGCAAAGACGACGAGCGTCGGGACTCCGCGAACACCGTACGACGCGGCGAGTTGCTGGTTGGCGTCGACGTCGATTTTCGCGACGGCTGCGCTGGTCTCGGCAGCGAGGGTTTCGACCACTGGTTCGAGCGTCTGGCAGGGGCCACACCAGTCGGCGTAGAAATCAGTCAGGACAACGTCGTAGCCAGTGACCACCGCCTCGAGGTCTTCCTGTCCGTCGACGTGAATCGGTTCAGTTGGTGTCTCCGCACCCGTCTCGGACGCAGTATTGGGTCCCATCACCGTAGGGTAGGGGCCGATAGTATTTATTATTTTTGGGTAATCTATACAATATTACTACGTGACAGAACAGGTAGTGTATCCGGTCCAAGCAGTTCCCGGTACCTGTTACAGTCACGTCTTGTCGTGATCGTCCGGACGACGAATCCGGCGTGGCTGTTTCGTCGTCGCGAGCCCCGTATGGTTGGAGTGTTTGTGTATAAAAATCACAATATTGTCCGGACTCGAACACCGGTCCAGCCTGGATCGATCCGGCGACGCGGAGACTGTCGGGTTCTACAGATTAAGTCGAGCGGCGAGAGACGAACCGCAGGC
Organism: uncultured Halobacteriales archaeon; assembly: GCA_964471665.1. Classification (GTDB taxonomy): domain Archaea; phylum Halobacteriota; class Halobacteria; order Halobacteriales; family Haloarculaceae; genus SW-9-67-25. The sequence goes on from CAYYHG010000114.1 coordinate 6,707, forward strand.
TAGTCCGCGCCCGTCGCAGTGGGGTCAGGATTCGTCGTCTGGCTCCGCCAGTAGCCCTGAACGTACGCGCCGACGAACATCCCGGCCAGCGCCCAGAGGATGGTGACGTTACCGATGCCCAGACTCGCGTAGGCTGCCCCGGGACAGATACCAGAGAGTCCCCAGCCGACACCGAAGATGGCGCCGCCGATCAGGACGTTCCGATCGAACGGTTTCAGTCGGCGTTCGAAGCTGTCGCCGGTCAGCGGCGCTCGGTCCAGCAGTCGTGGGGCGACGAGGAACGCCAGTCCCGTCACCGCGGCACCGCCGAACATCACGAAAATCAGCCCGAGGTCCTCGAACTGGAGGAAATCCAGCACGACCTCTGGCCGGGCCATGTGGCTGAACGCCAGCCCGAACCCGAAGATCAGGCCGCCGATCAACACCAGCGGCACGAACGCGGGGTGTCGCCGGGCCATCTAGGGGCTCACCCCGAGGGCAGCGACTAGCTGTGCGGTCAGGATCGCCACGAGGAGGAAGGTGACCACGCCAGCGACAGACGTCTTCGACGCCGATCCGACACCGCAGACGCCGTGGCCGGACGTACAGCCCTTGCCGAGGCGCGTCCCGACGCCGACGAGTACGCCACCGGCGAGGAGCCGCCAGGCCTGGACGTCCGTCGTCCAGGCACCACCCTGGTAGACCAGGGCATACGCGGCTGCACCGAGAACGATCCCGAGCGTGAACACGAGTCGCCAGCCCCGAGAAGTGACGTACTGCTGGAACCGGGACTGGCCGGAGACGTACGACAGTGTCGACTCCAGGAACGTGCTCGCGCCAGCGCTGATTCCGGTCCCGAGATAGATCACGGCCGCACCGAGTCCGACGAGCAGCCCGCCGATTGCGTAGCGGCCGATCCCGTTTGGGAACAACTCGACGGCAGTCTGGAGCACCACTGGGTCAGTTACCATCGGTCTCGTCAGTCACCGGCCAGCGAGCCCTGACTCGCCGCGCAGTTGTTCGGGCCGAGTTCTAGCCTGAACGCCCTGTCGTCGTCGGCCGTATTCTGTCCCAGGTTCGTCGCGATGATTTCCTCGTAGTTGGCCGGCCGGGGCGGCATGTCCGAGAGAAGCAGTTCGACGAAGTCGTCTGCCTCCATCGCGAGCGCGTCCATCTCTCCGAGCAACTGCCCGACCGGCGCGGTGTACGTGCCGTCCTCGGCGGGTTCGGCAGCGTCACTGACGTGGGCTCCTCCGATCAGCACGTCGTCGTCGAGCGTCAGCACGCGGTCGTGCAGTGACTCGTAGAGCCTGCGTGCGGCCTCGGGCGCACCCTCGTCACCCTCCTCGAGGTCCGGACGGGCGACGCTCTCGACGAACAGCCCGTCGCCAGTCGCGAGCAGGCTGCCGTCGACGAGGTACGAGGTCATGCCGGTCGTGTGACCGGGCGTGTAGACGGCCTCGATAGCGGCGTCACCAACTTCGAAGGTGTCCCCATCGGCTGCTGTCGTCACTTCGTCGGCGTAGGTCACGCCCCGGTCGGCCGCTGGCTCCGGGATGACCCCTTCGACGCCTCTCCCGTCGAGTTCGCGGACGCCGGAGATGTGATCGGCGTGGACGTGCGTGTCGAGGGTGTACTCGAGGGAGACACCGAGGTCGGCAGCGTCTTCCAGGTAGCGGTCGGTGAACGCCCGCAGTGGGTCGATGACCGCAGCCTCGCCGTCGTCGTACAGGAGATAGCCCAGACAGCCCGAAGAGGGGCGCTGGTACTGCAGGACCGTTCCGGCCCCGTCGTACCCGGCTACTTCGACGGCCTCGTAGACGCGCGCCCACCCGTTCATGCCGTCTTCGAGGTGGTCCACGTCGTAGCCACGCTCGACGAGTCTCCCCGCGACGTACGCACTCGCGCCGCCCTTGGCACAGAGGACAGTCACGTGCGGGTCGTCAGGAATCCGGTCGAGGACGTCGGCGTCGATGTCCTCCTCGAGGAACTTGAAGTACGGCACGTTGATCGAGGTGACGTTCTCGCCGTCGATGTGCCACTCTTCGTACTCGGATTCCATTCGCACGTCGAGGAGAGTGACCTCCTCGCCGTCGACGCGACTCTTCAGCGCGTCCGGTTCGAGGCTCTCTACGTCGGCGTCCGGTGTCGGGAAATCTTCGGCGTCCATGGCGTACGTACTCAGATACCGGATGGACGTACAAAAGAGTTTGCATAATAATTTATTTTCTATACAATACTATTTCGGTCAGAAACAGTACACACATTCTGAGAAGACGCGCCAAACAGAGGCTAATATCGCGGAAAATTCGATCAAATCAGCTGTTCGCAACGGGCGCGGGAATCGGTATTTTCCTGCAAAATATTGTGTATATAGCCCAATATATTGTCGGCACCGACGAACGCTCGTCTCTCGTCATACTGTCGGCTATAACTTCGTGAAGATATTCCCCACCCCGGGGTGCCGATACTGCTCACGGACTTATAGCCGACAGTATCAGTCGTCTGCGACGACGCTGTCCTCCCAGCCTTCACTGTGAACCCGTTCGTCGGGGGTCCCAAGCTCTGTCAGACGCTCTTTCGTCTGGACGACCATCGATCACCTACACCCGCCGTAAACGGCTGTCTTTTACCCATAAGTGCTAACGTCGCAGCTGACGAACTAACGCCCGAAG
>CAYYHG010000115.1:0-9340 GCA_964471665.1 uncultured Halobacteriales archaeon
ACAGTGACGGGTCGTCGAGGTTGACGTAGACACTCTTCGTCCGCTGGTAGTGGTCAATCGCTTCGAGCCCCAGGTCCTTGCCAAAGCCCGACTCTTTGAAGCCTCCGTAGGGGGCTTCCGGCAGAATCGGTCCGTACTCGTTGACGTACACCAGGCCGGCCTCCAAGTCGTCGGCAGCCTGGTGGACGAGCGAGGTGCGCTCCGTGCCGATTCCAGAGGCGAGCCCGTATCGGGTATCGTTTGCGATCTCGATCGCTTCCTCGTAGTTCTCGAAGGTGAGGATCGTCTCCACTGGCCCGAAAATTTCCTCCTGGGCGACGGTCATGTCGTTTGTCACGTCGCCAAACACGGTCGGTTCGACGTACCAGCCATCGGCCAGTTCGGGATCGCCGGGACGGCCGCCGCCACAGAGCAGATCCGCCTCCTGTTTTCCGGTTTCAATGTAATCGGTAACCGTCTCGAACTGCTGGGCCGAGGTCAGCGGGCCCATGGTTGTCTCCTCGGAGAGTGGATCGCCGAGGACGTACGATTCAGCTTTCTCGACGAACTGCTCGGTGAACTCCTCGGCAATCGATTCGTGGACGAGCGCACGGGAGAACGCGTCACAGATCTCACCGGTACTGTAGAAGATTCCGTCGGCCACCGCGTCGACGACCTTGTCGAGGTCAGCGTCTGGGAACACGATGAACGGCGACTTCCCACCGAGTTCCAGCGTCACTGGAGCGACTCGATTCGCTGCTGCCTGCATGACTCGGCTCCCGACATCCGTGCTGCCAGTGAACGACACCTTCAGGACGTCGTCGTGTTCCGCCAGCGCCTGGCCGACCCCACTTCCCGGGCCCGTGACGACGTTGAGCACACCGTCGGGGAGGATACCCTCTGAGAGCTGTGCGGCGCGAATCGTCGATAACGGCGTATCGCTGGCCGGTTTGAGGACGCAGGCATTCCCGGCCGCGAGCGCCGGGCCGAGTTTCCAGGCCGCCGCCCAGAGGGGATAGTTCCACGGGACGACCTGTCCCACGACGCCGTAGGGTTCGTGTTTCGTGTACAGATGCAGGTCGTTTGCGGCAGGCACTTCGCTGCCTCGCTGTGCCCGACAGACCGAAGCGTAAAACTCCATCGTGTCGATTGCCCCTTCGACCTCGCCGCGGGCCTGTGAGATCGGTTTGCCACAGTCGAGGCACTCCAGCAGTGTCAACTCCTCGACGTGCTCCTCGAGGACGTCGATCCACTCGAACAACCGCGCCGACCGGTCTCTGGGAGTGGTCGCCTCCCACTCCCGATCGAACGCCTCCCACGCCGAAGCGACGGCTGTATCGACATCTTCGGCGGATAGCTGTGGGACGGTAACCAACGACTCGTTGATTACCGGATCGAGTACGCTCGTTTCTTCGGCCGCTGTGTATCGCTCGCCGTCGACCCAGGCATCGAATTCGATCCCGGCCGTCGCCTCGTCGTGCGTCGACACGTGGCGCTCGTAGATACTGCTACTACCGGCTGATTGATGTGCCATGACAGCCGGTTTGGCTGGACACCGCATAAAAATTGCTGTCGGTCGGACTTTTCGAGGGGGCCGTCTCGCTTCGGTGAAAGATCCGGGCTCGTGGCCGATCACTCGATTCACCGCGGTAGCGTTTCGGCGTTGCGTTTGCCTAATCCGATAGATTTTATAAATGGCCCAGTAGATTTCGAGACGGATGCGACAGAAGAGCCCCTTCCACGTCGGTAGTACAAGCTATCGGAATCAACATCCAGTTCGGAGTCATCGCCGATGAGTCTCGGACAGTATACGCTCTCGTTCCCGATCTGGGTCGAGTTCGGGAACGGAAAGAGTGCCCGGACCGGGCCGGTGATCGAGTCACAGGGCTGGGAGTACGCGCTGGTCGTAACGGACCGAGGAATTCGAGAGGCCGGCATCCTCGATGGAGTCGAGGCGTCCCTGGGAGACGCTGGCGTCGAGTTCGATATCTACGACAGTGTCGAACCGAACCCGACGGTCGCGATGGTCGAGGACGCGACTGCCGAACTGAGTGCTGGCGGCTACGATGTCGTGGTAGCCGTTGGGGGCGGCAGCGTCATCGACACCGCCAAATGCGCCTCTCTCTTGCTGACGAACGACGGCGACCTCTCGGAGTACGAGGTGAACACGCCCGAGGACGTGACCGCGGGCAAGATAGAGAACTACACGCACCCGCTCGTCACGATTCCCACGACAGCCGGGACCGGAAGCGAGGTCGACTACTGGGCCGTCATCACTGCTGAAGACCGAAATTTCAAGATGGCTATCGGCCAGGGGCCGCTGTATCCCGGCGGCCCGTATCTCGGCGCGGATATCTCGCTCGTCGACCCCGAGTTGACGGCGTCGCTGCCACCCCGCCAGACCGCCGCAACCGGCTTCGACGCTTTCTCTCATGCGCTGGAAAACCACGTCGCTGCAGGCGCTCCCGAACTGGTTAAGCCATACACGACCCACGTGATGGGGCTGGTGCCCGAGTACCTCCCTGCGGCCTACGAGACAGGTGATATGGAGGCCCGCGAGCAGATGCTGTTCGGCTCACATATGGCGGGCTTCTGTGAGAACTTTGCTGGGTTCGGCGCGATCCACTCGCTTGCCGAGGTAACCGGCGGGATGTATCCGGAAATCCCCCACGGTGAAGCCATCGCCGTCTTCACGCCGCCGGTGATGCGGTACAATCTCGAGGAGTACCCCGCCCGCTACGCCGAAGTCGCCGCGGCGATGGGCGTCGACACCACCGGGTTTTCCGATGTTGACGCCGCCCACGCAGCGGTCGAGGCAGTCGAAGCACTCATCGAGACGGTGGATCTACCTTCGACTCTCCGCGAACTGGACGTCAAGGAAGAAGACCTCGAAGAAATCGCCGAGACTTCGCTCGAGACCATAGAGATACACGACAATCCCCGCGATGCCGATGCGGCGGATCTGCTCGCTATCGCTCGCGACGCATACTGACGAATCTGCACAGCTGCTCAACGCTAGTCCGCTTTACTCGCTTCGTTTGATACTGTCGGCTATAACTTCGTGGAGATGTTCGGCACCCCGGGGTGCCGATACTGCTCACGGGCTTATAGCCGACAGTATGAGGAGCACCGATCCACGCTGCCGACTCGTCGGTCGTATCTCCGGCATGACAGCGGCCAGCCAGCCCATGAAGAGAAAATAGCAGTTCATAAGATCAAAATCTTATGCACATAACCGATATAGATTGTGAAATTCATAGAGGGTGTGGACGTCCGAACAAGCCTGTCAACGAACTTGTCTCGTTGGAGATTATCAAACACCTGCTCGGCCTGTCCGACGAAGCACTCGAATACGCCTACATCTTTGATTTTCACGTCAAGAACGCAGGGGAAAGAAACACTCGGCGACAACATCTGTCAAAAGTCGTTCACCAACTTCCGGCGTTGGTTGCTGGAACACGAAGAAGAGACTGGCCAAGATCTGTTATAAATACCGACGGAACAGTTCCGGTCCCGTCCGTGCCCGAAGACACTTACAAGAAGATATCGACATCCGACATACGATGTCCGCCACACTCGACGTGAAGTCGGTCCCAGTCGTGGTCGGGACCGTCGCCGGTGTCGCCGCGTGGGTGTCCGGATACGTCTGTGCGTACCTGATTGCCGGCACGCGCGTCCGCGAGTCGGGGTTGAACCGCGTCCTCGAGTTCTTGGGCGAGGGAACGGTGATCTACAAACTCGTCGGCTGGGTGTTTTTCAACAGCCACTTCGTCGATACAGTCTTCGAGGGGGCGCCGGTCACCGTGGCCGCGAACACCATCGGCGGCGACGACGGATTCACGACGCTTCTGTTCCTCGTTCCGCCGGCGCTGCTGGTCGCCGCTGGCCTCGCGGTCGCGCGGTACGAGGGTGTCGCAACCTCCGACGCCGGGATCCGTGCCGGACTGTCGGTGGTCCCCGCGTATTTCCTGCTGTCGATACTCGGTGCCTTCGTGTTTACAATCACGGCGGGTCCAGCCACCGGCCGCCCAGACCTCCTGCTCGCGGCCGTCCTGGCCGGCGTCGTCTATCCGGCCGTCTTCGGTGCTGCTGGCGGCGCACTCGCCGGGACGACGGCCCCAGAGTGATACTGCTCGCGGGTTTGTAGCCGACAGTATCATAGTGATTGCTGTAACGAATTCCCGTTTCGACCGCGTTGCGTCCTGCGGTCGATCCGGTAATGGCTTACAGCAATCACTATCAGTTGTTCTCGTCGACGAACCGGTAGCGGTATGGCTGGTCGCGGATGACCTCGACGTCACCGGTGTCCTCGCGCCGGCCCAGGACTGTGGCGACGCGGTGAGCGCTGTCGAAGTCCTCGCCGTGGTCCTCGAGGAACTCCAGAATCTCGCGCGCCGTCAACGGCCCGTCGACGTCGGCGTCTTCGAGCACCGTCCGGATCCGCTCGAACTCGCCGTGACGTGTGCGCATACACGTACACACAGGCTCCACCCCCAAAAAACGGCGTCAGACAGCCGTCAGACGGCCGTTTAGCGAAAATCGCAAGACTGCGCGGTGATGGGTCGTGGCAGCAGCTGTCATACGGTTTCCCAGACGTAATCCGGAAAATCGGGGTGGTCTATATAGGCACACGGACTGTTCGGGTGCCGGCGCCTCCCGGATGGAATCGGTGCGTGAACTACCCCTGCCTACTCACTCGCGGCGTAGCCGCTCGTTCCTTGAGGCAGGGGCTTCCTGCTTCCACGACACGCTTTGCAGGAACCACCGTGGTTCCCGCAGGAAGCGCAGTCTCCACAGGCGTTTCTTCGGAGTGACCCACTCCTGGGTCGGTGAGTCCGCGAGAAAGAATGTTCCACGCCGCGTTCGCGTCTCTATCCGCCTCGAAGCCGCAGGCTGGACACGAGTGTTCACGCATCCACAGCGGCTTGTCGGTTTCCACGCCACAGTTGGCACACTCTTTGGTGGTGCCCTCCGGCTCAACTCCCACGAAGTGCGTGCCTTCGCGCTCGCACTTGTATTCGAGCATATCGGTGAAGGTGTTCCATGCTGCCGACGCCGTGTTGCGACTGTTTCGTGGCGACTCCAGCGTCCCTTTCACGTCGATGTCTTCGACGGCCACCAGTTCGTACTCCCGAGCGTAGTAGGTCGAGAGTTTGTGCAGGAAATCACGCCGCCTTCGCTTGATTGCTCTCTCAGCGGGTGTCGAAAGTGAGATCGAAGGATTCTGAACTTGTCAATCCACGGTTGACGGAGCACTAGCGGCCGGCGTAGCCGACGGTCTCCGTCGCTCGTCACTCGTCGAGCTGGAGACGCTTCGTCGTCTCGATGAGCGGGTGGTGTGCGTAGTCGACAGCGTCGATGTCGGCGATCGATTCGAGGTTTTCCTTCGCGGCCGTCTCGGCCATGCCGAGTTCGACCGGTTCGTCGATGACGATGACGTACGCCTCCATCGACTCGATGCCCAGGCGGTTGGCGGCCTTGACACGGTGGTGGCCGTCGGCGAGGAGCAACTCGGAGTGGGTGTCGATGACGACGAGCGGTTCCGCGAGGCCGCGTTCGAGTTCGTAGCGACGCCCCTCGAGTTCGTCGGCGTAGACGCGTCCCTGCGTGGGTGTCAGCTCGGACAACCTGATCTCGCGGCGTTCCTCGCGCGCGCCGACCTCGTGGATGTTCTCGAGGGTGCGCGTCAGTTTGTCGACTTTCCCGGGCGTGGCGCGTTCGATCTGGCTCCGGATGACATCGGTATTCGAGATGATCCCCACGAGGTTCCCGGCGTCGTCGACGACCGGCAGGCGCTCGATACCCGACCGGAGGATGACCCGCGCGGCGTCGGTCAGCGCCATCTCCGGGTGCGCAACGAGCAGGTCGGTCGTCATCACCCTGAAGATGGGTTCGTGGTCGGGCTCCAACAGGAGATCCTGTGCGTTCACGAACCCCTCGACGTGGCGTCCCTCACAGACCGGGAAGCCGCTGTGGTCGGCGCTCTCGGCGACGCGACGGGCGATGTCGCCGACCGTGTCGTCCGGCGAGACTGTGGCGACGTCGCGTGTCATGTAGTCCTCGACGGTCGGCTTGCCGTCGCGTGCCATCACTCCCTACTCGGACGGGCACCCGCAAAAGCCTCCCGGCTACGCGCCGGACTCGTCGTCGCTGCTGTCGGTCCTGGCGCTCCCGGTGTCGGTCTCGTCGAGCACCGGCCGTTCGCCGGACGGGACGATGTACTGGTCGACACCGTGGTCGTCGGTGGAGACGCCCAGCACCGTCCGGCCCGACCGGGTGTCGAGCGCGTCGAAAAACCGATCCGTGACGACATCGCCCACGACCCCAAGCAGGGATTCGTTCAGGTCGTCGGCCGCTTCGAGCACGCCGAGGGTGATCTGCGCGCCGGCCATGTCGGCGTGGCCGCCGGCACTGCCGATGGGACCGAACGCTTCCCTGAGCGTCTCCCCGAGGTCGATGTCGGTGCCCCGCGAGCGCGCGGAGATGTATATGGTTCCGTCCCGGATCCCGTAGACGACTGTCGTCGTCACGTCGTCGAGGACGAGCAGCCGGTCGGCCGCCTGGGCGAGTGCGTCCCGATCGGACAGTCGGCCGACGCCGCTGACGACTACCTGTCCGTCCTGCTCCCGGTTCGCGATCGCGTCGGCGATTGTCCCGAACGTCCCCGGGCTGATACTCGGCGACTCGATTCGCTCGAGCGTCTCCAGGTCCGCGTGCGGGAGCAAGGTCGCGGCCGCCTCGAAGTCCGCCCGGGAGGTCTCGCGGGTGAACTCGTTCGTGTCCACCCGGATGCCAAAGAGGAGGCCGGTTGCGATGTCCTCCGTGAACGGGACCCCGAGGTGGTCGAGGTAGTCGACCAAGAGCGTGCTCGTCGCGCCCACCTCGCTCCTGAGGTCGACGAACTTCGCCTCGACGGGTGCCCGTGCCGGATGGTGATCGATGACCACGTCCACGGACAGGTCCTCGGGCAACCCGTCGTTGACGCCCGGCCGGGAGTGGTCGACGAGCGCGAATCCGTCGTATTCAGAGACGTCCGCGTCGGCGTCCAGGTTGCGCAGGTCGAACTCGAGGAGGTTGACGAACGCGCGGTTCTCTTGGTGGGTGATGTCGCCGTAGTAGCACACGTCAGATTCACAGCCGACCCGTTCGGCGAGGCGGGCGAGCGCGACCGCACTCGCGATGGCGTCCGGATCGGGGTTGTCGTGGGCGACGACAGCCAGGCGGTCGATCCCCCGCAACACGCGCTGGAGTTGCCGCAGGCGGACGGCACTGTCGCCGACGCGGTCCAGCAGGAACTGTGCCGTGTCCCGTCCCCGGTCGACGACGCGGTCGGCAATCGCGTCCAGTTGCGCGGTCCTGCCGAGCGTGCCCGCTCCCGCTCCCGTGTACGCGATCAGTTCGGCGTCGGGAAAGACCTCGCGGGCGGCCCTCGCCGCGGCCAGGTTTCGATCGAACGTCTCGCCCGCGACGACGATCACTCCGGGCGCGCGACACTCGCGCAGCGTCGCGACCGTGGTCGGATCGTCGGTCGTGACGGAAATCCCGTCTGCAACCAGTGTCTCCGCCCGGTTCTCGTCCTCGGTGACCACGTGCACGCTTCCGGACCGGCCGGCAAGCTCCGCGACGATAGTCTGTCCCAGCGAACTGGTTCCCAGAACCAGCCGATCCGTCATACCACCCTTTCGGAAGGCATCCTCAAATCCTTTACTTCAGTCGCTCCTGGAGAAAGGAGGGATGGGCAGCAGTGACGCCGTCGAGGCCGGCGATCTGGTTGCGGATGACGTCCCCGAGTTCGTCGCCGTCGGCCGCGCGGACCTCGGCCAGCAGCATGTGATCGCCACTCGACGTGTACAGGGCCTCGATTGCGCCGAGGTCTTTCAGTTGCCGGGTCACATCCACGTACTGCTCGCTCTCGACGTCGAGGCCGACGATGGCGATGGACTGGCCGGCCAGTTTCTTCGGATCCACGTCCGCAGAGTAGCCCACGATGACCCCTTCCTCTTCGAGTTTCTGGATGTACTTTCTCACTGTCGGCTTGGACACGTCCGCTCTGTCCGCGATCTCCGCATAGGACGCCTGTGCGTCTTCTTCGAGGACAGAGAGGATGCGCTGCTCTGTCGGCTCTGCGCTCATACTATTTCTTTTTATTCCTACCGAAAAATATCTTCCGGAAGCGAAAACGGCAGCCAAACGGGATGTGCGCCCGCTCCACACACTTCAACGATGGAGCAGTGTTGCTGGCTCTGAAACACGTCCAGTGGTGTTTTTTCCACACCACCCGTCGTCGCAACTGGCGGTACGCCCTTGCCCTCCGATACCGCCCGTCTCAAGACATCCCCGCTGATGAACTCTCTCGTCTGCCTTTCCCCGTCCTGACCGCCGGTCGATTCTCGCACACTCGGCGAACGCGGGACCCTATGTGTGGCGCTCGATCAGTTCGTCGGCCGTCCGTTCCCACTCGGCGTCCTCGTCGAAGTACCGCTCGGCCAGGGGCTGCTCGGGCATCTCCTCGGTCCGGCGCTTCTCCTCGCCGTAGGAGGGCCGCTGCGTTTCGTGGTAGAACCGGCCGGTCAGGACCTCTCCCTCGTAGAGGGCCGACTCTGCCTCGTACATCATGTCGGCTGCCTCGCGGCGGTCACCCGTGTCGAACTCGTAGTCGTCGTTGTCCTGGACGTCGATGTAGGGGACGTACTCCTTGGCGTCCTTGTTCCAGGTGGGACACTGCGTGAGGAAATCGATGTGGGCGAAGCCGTCGTGCTGGATGGCCTCGATCAGGATTTCCTTGGCCTGCCGCGGGTTGACTGCCGCCGTCCGGGCGATGTACGAGGCCCCCGAGGCGAGCGACAGCGACATCGGCCGCACGGGATCCTTCGCGGAGCCGTGGGGCTGTGTCTTGGATTTGTGGCCCTTCGGGCTGGTGGGGGAGGTCTGGCCCTTGGTCAGCCCGAAGATCTCGTTGTTGAACACGATGTAGGTGATGTCGTGGTTCTCCCGGGCCGTGTGCGTGAAGTGGTTGCCGCCGATCCCGTAGCCGTCGCCGTCGCCGCCCGCCGCGATGACCTCCAGGCCGGGATTGGCGAGTTTCGCTGCCCGCGCGATCGGCAGCGACCGTCCGTGGATGGCGTGGTAGCCGTAACTCTCGAAGTACGAGGAGAGTTTTCCCGAACAGCCGATCCCGGTCACGAGCAGCGTCTCGTCGGGTGACCGGCCGACCTCGGGCATCGCCTGTTTCAGCGCTTTCAGGACGCCGAAGTCGCCACACCCCGGACACCACGTCGCCTGGGGCTCGACGCCCGGTGTGAACTCCTCTCTGTCTATCTCCTGTTCCTCGCCGATGGCTGTGAATGAACTCATAGCTTAG
>CAYYHG010000116.1:0-9320 GCA_964471665.1 uncultured Halobacteriales archaeon
ACCTCGCCCTCGTAGACCGCCGATCCGAACGCCACCGCCCGGCGGACGACCGTCGGTTCCGGCACCTCGGTGACGACCACCGGATAGCCGGCCCGGTGGAGACGATAGACGACGCCGCTCCCGAGGTCGCCGCCACCGCGAACGACGGCGAGGTCGTCGAGGGCGAGCGGGGTCTCGGACTCCCCGGTCGCACCGTGGCGGTCGCGGTGTACCTCTGCGAGGATCGAGAGGGCGATGTCCTCTGGGCTGCCCCCGCCGAGGTCGAGTCCGACCGGCGTGCGGACCCGGGCGAGTTTCGCCCGGCTGTACCCCTCCTCGGCCAGTCCCGAGAGCACGCGGTCGGCCTTGCGGTCGCTGGCGACGAGGCCGACGTAGCCGGTTGCGCCGTCGATGGCTGCGGCGACCGCCTGCTTGTCGAATGTGCCGCTGCGCGTCGCGACTGTCACGGACGTCTCGGCGGTCATCGGCAGATCCCCGAGGACGTCGTCGTAGGCGCCGTGGAGAACGTCGACACCCTCGGGGAACAGTGCGGGATCGGCGTACTCCTCGCGGTCGTCGACGACGGTCACCTCGTAGCCCACCTGGGCCGCGAGGGGAGCGAGTTTCTGGCTGATGTGGCCCCCGCCGGCGATGTAGAGCCGGGGCGGACCCCGGATCCGGTCGACGAACACGTCCATCTGCCCACCACAGACCATCCCGGTGTTCCCGCCGGGTTCGAGTTCGTAGGTCCTGACGCCCGGCTGTGCCTCGTCGGCCAGCACCTCGCGGGCCTCCGCGACGGCGAGACTCTCGACGGTTCCGCCACCGATCGTGCCGTGCTCCCCGTCGGCGGTGACGAGCATCCGCGTCCCGACGTCCCGCGGCGCCGACCCCTCGGTGTCGACGACGGTCAGCATGGCTGCCGGTTCGCCGTCCGCCACGACCTCGGAGACGTCCTCGAAGAGGGTCATACGAACGATCTGGTCTCGTGTTCGGCGACCAGTTCTATCAATGTGTCGTACGTGACGGGCTCGATCTCCGGGGAGAGATCCACGCCGCGCACCTCGACGTCCCGCGCGACGGCGTACGTGGGGACGTCCAGGTCGGGTTGCAGCAAGACCCCGTCCTGAATCAGCACCACGACGGCGTCGTCGTCCCCGGCGGCGGTTCGGAACGCGAGTTCGGCCATCGGCTTGTCGACGAGATAGAGCATGATCAAAAGTCCAGTGTGTGGTCGGCCTCTCGGACGCGGTCGGCGATCGTGTCGCCCGACTCGACGGCGATGTCGTCGGCGACCTCCGACTCGTCGACGCCGCGGTCGGCCATCGCGGCCGCGTCGACGACCATCGCGCCGCCCTCCGCGGCGAGGTCCGCGACGTGGCCCGGCATGTTCAGTGCCTCGCGATCGACCGACGCGCGGGCCGCGTAGACGCCGTCCTCGACGAACGCGACCGTGACGTCGTGCCTGTCGAATCCCGCGGCGACACCCCGTGCCGCGCGCAACCCCTCGGGGACGTGGACCCGGCCGTAGGGTGCGCGCGCGAGCAACACGACGACGTCCTGTTTCATAGCGAGATCACCCTGTCCGCCTCGCCGAGCATGTCCGCGAGGTCGGGCAAGAGCCCCACCTCGACGCCGTCGGGGTAGTCGGTCTCGGCGTCGATACCGCGGGCGTCGACACAGAGGCCACAGCAGATGACCTCCGCGCCGTCGGCGACGAGGTCCCGGAACTTCTCGACCGGCATCTCGTCGTACAGGCCCGTATCGGAGCAGTCGGGTAACTCCTGGCCGGCGACCGGAACGAGCGTGCCATCGAGGTAGTGGAAGTAGGTCACCTCGTGGCCGGCGTCGAGTGCGGCCCGGCCCAGTTCGTAGGCCGTCCGCCAGCGCTCGCTGTCGAAGGGTCCCCCCGTCAGGAGGAATCCGAGGTGTGCCATACCCCGACTCAGTGTCTCGACGATAAATAATGGTTCGCCCGCTCTCAGCCGTCCCGTGCCTCCAGAGCCGCTTTCACGTCCTCGGCCCGGATGGGAAGCGACGTCACGCGAACCCCGACGGCGTCCCGGATCGCGTTCGACAGCGCCGGCGCCACACCGTTCGTGGGGAGTTCGCCGATGGACTTCGCGCCGAAGGGACCTGTCGGCTCGTGGGTCTCGACGACGATCGACTCGATGGGGGGCTGTTCGTCCGGCCGGGGCATCCCGTACTGGCGAAATCCCAGGGTTTCTGGCTGGCCTCCCTCGTCGAACTCCAGCGTGCCGCTCGTGGCGAACTCGTAGCTCATGTGGACACCACCCTCGATCTGTCCCTCGACCAGCGGCGGATTGATCGCCACTCCGCAGTCGGCAGCGAACACCAGCTCCTCGGTCTCGTACTCGCCGGTCCGCTCGTCGACGACCACGGAGACGAACTGCGCCCCGAAGGGCGGGGGGCTCTCGTCGGTCGCGTGGTGGCCCTGTCCCATGATGTGCTCGCGGTCCTCGTCGCCGTAGACCGACTCGTAGCCGATCTCCGAAAGCGTCACCGACTCGCCCGTCTCCTCGCTGTAGACCTCGCCGCCGCCCGTCGTGAGAGCCGCTACCGGTTCCTCGAGCATCCGCCCGGCCCACTCGAAGAGTCGCTCGCGGGCGTCCTCGGCGGCCTTCTGGACCGCGCGACCGCTGATGTAGGTCGTCGAGGAGGCGTACGCGCCGTAGTCGAAGGGCGCGATGTCGGTGTCGGAGGACGTGACCACGACGTCGTCGGGCGCACAGCCCAGGGTCTCGGCGGCGATCTGTGTGAACATCGTGTCGTTGCCGCTCCCGACGTCGACGCCACCGACCTGCAACACGAACGAGCCGTCTTCGTTCATCTTGATCTGTGCGGCGCCCAGTTCCTTTCCTGCGACGCCGCTGCCCTGTGCACACAGGGCCATCCCGACACCGCGGTGGCGGTGGTCGGCCTCTGGCTGTTCCAGTTCGTCGACCCCGATTGCCTCGGCGCCGCGGTCGATACACTCGCGGATACCGCAGGAACGGACGCGCCGCTCGAAGCGGTCCCCGTCCTTGAGGATGGCCGCGGCGCGGTCCAGGTCGCCCTCCCGGACGGCGTGGCGCCTGCGGAACTCGATCGGGTCCTCCCCCAGCCGGCGTGCGAGTTCGTCCACGTGTCCCTCGACGACGAACATCCCCTGGGGCGCGCCGTAGCCCCGCTGGGCCGCTCCCATTGGGAGGTTCGTGTGGACCACGTCGCCCTCGAAGCGGGCGTTGGGTACCCGCGGGTACAGCGGGAAGGCCTTCGTGGCGACGTTGCTCGCGACCGTCATCCCGTGGGTGCCGTACGCCCCCGAGTTCTCGCGGACCGACAGGTCCATCGCGGTCAGATCGCCCGCGTCGTCGACTGCCGTCCGGAACCGCAACGACATTGGGTGGCGGTTCCGGAGCGCGTAGAACTCCTCCTGTCTGGTACACTCCAGTTTGACCGGCACGCCCGCCGCCTCGTGGAGTGCCAGCGCGATGGGCTCGATGACCATCTCCTGTTTGGAGCCAAAGCCCGCCCCGACGCGTGGCTTCACGACGCGGATGTCCCGGATCGGCACGTCGAAGACGTGCGAGAGCTGCCGGCGGGTGTGGTAGGGGACCTGTGTCGCGGTGATGACCGTGTAGCGGTCGTCCTCGTCGGTGTAGACGATCGAGGTGTGTGGTTCGGGCACGCAGTGTGACTGGTAGGGCGTCTCCCACTCCGTCTCGAGGATCTGGTCGTCGTCGGCCGCCTCGAACGCAGCGTCCGGATCGCCCAGGTCGCCCGCGAAGACCGACTCGAGGTTGCGCTCGTAGTCTGCTCCCGGTGCCTCGTTTTCGACCTCGCCGTCCTCGAAGAGGCGGGGCGCGTCCGGTTCGGTCGCCTCCCAGACGTCGAAGACGGCGTCGTACTCCTCGTACTCGACGTCGACCGTCCGGGCCGCGCGGTCGGCGGTCTCGGCGTCCTCGGCGGCCACCGCCGCGACGGGGTCGCCCACGAACCGGACGTGCTCGCGGAGAACGCGCGTGTCCCACGGGCTCGGCTCGGGATAGGACTGGCCCGAGGGCGAATAGAGGGTGTCCGGGACGACATCGTCCCACGGCGTGATCACAGCGAGGACGCCGTCCATCGCCTCGGCCCTGCTCGTGTCGACGCCGGTCACGCGGCCGTGCGCGACCTCGCTCCGGACGACTGTCGCCTCCGCGAGGTCGGGAAAGCGGTCGCGGTAGTCCGCGGTGTAGCGTGCCTCCCCGGTGACGATCTTCCGGGCGTCGTACTTCTCCTGGTCTGCGGTGATTGCCTCGCGCTCGGCCTCGGGTTGGACATCTCCATCCCGTCCCCGCGCCAGGGACTGGTCGGACTCCTGCAGGTCGACGACGCCGCCGTCGGGACGCCCGGACTCGTCGCCGGGATCCGCCTCGTCGGGTGTGTTCATTCCCGACCGCCCCCGTCGGCCGCCACGGTCTCGCCGGCGTCGCCGTCCTCGTCCAGCCGGATCGCCGCGTCCGCGACGGCGTCGACGATCTTCTCGTAGCCCGTGCACCGGCAGAGGTTGTCCGAGAGACCCTCGCGGATCTCTCGCCCGGTGGGGTCGGGATTGTCCTCGAGCAGGGCCTTCGAGCGCATGATCATCCCCGGGATACAGAAGCCACACTGGAGGGCGGAGTGGTCGACGAACGCCTCCTGTACGGGGTGGAGGTCGGTCTGGGTCCCCAGTCCTTCGATGGTCTCGACGGTACTGCCGTCGGCTTTCGCTGCCGGGATCACACAGGAGTTGCGCGGTTCGTCGTCGACGACCACGGTACAGAACCCGCAGGCGCCGGTGTCACACCCGCGTTTCGCACCCGTGTAGCCGTTCTTCCGGAGGACGTCCAGCAGACTGTCGGTCTTCGACGCCTCGAATTGCACCTCGTGCCCGTTGAGTTGGAGTTGGACCTGCACGGTGAAACCACCACGTCGGGAGTCGTGTACGACCCTATCTCGTCCCAGGGGTAAAAACACAGGTGGTAAACCCCTGGATTCAAGACCGGCCCGCGAGTCCCCTCACACATGAAGCGGACAATCAGCACGGACAACGCACCCGCCGCGGTCGGCGCGTACAGCCAGGCGACCACGAACGGCGACATCCTCTTTACCGCCGGACAGTTGCCGCTGACGACCGACGGGGAGTTGCTCGACGACGAACCCGTCTCCGTCCAGACCGAACAGGCACTCTCGAACGTCGAGGCCGTCCTCGGCGCCGAGGGGCTGGACATGGGTGACGTCCTCAAGATGACAATCTTCCTGCAGGACATCGACGACTTCGAGGAGATGAACGAGACCTACGGCGACTTTTTCGACGCGGACCCGCCGGCACGCAGCGCAATCGAGGTCGGCAACGTTCCCAAGGGCGCGGCCATCGAGGTCGAGGCGATCGCGACCACCGAGTGAACCGACCCGGGGTGCCGGAACTCTTCGGTCACTGGTAGCCGGCAGCGTCAGTCGGGTACTTCGCCCTCGACTTCGGGGACGAACGACTGCATCTCCTGGAAGAGGAACTCGTCGCTCTCGCCCTCGAACATCGTCCCCTCCCAGACCGCCAGTTCGTCGTTCAGGATGTCCTCTCTCGACGACTCGACCGTGTCCCTGACCTCCTGGGGGACGTTCGGTCCCCAGTCGTCGAGCGTGGGGACGCCGGTCTCCATGCCGCCCCAGAAGGAGTCCGCCTCCCAGGTCCCGTCGTGGATAGACGCCAGGGTCGGCTCGTAGAAGTTCGCCCAGTTCCAGATCGGGGAGATGAGGTAGTTCTCGCCGCCGAACTCGCCCATCGGGGCGTTGTATCCGGAGGCCCAGACGCCGGCGTCGTTCGCGGCCCGGACCGCTGCCGGCGAGTCCATCTCCTGGGTGACGACGTCACAGTCCTCGTCGATGAGCGCGTTGGCTGCCTCGCCGGCCTTCGGCGGGTCGAACCACGCGTTCATCCAGCGCACCTTGAACGTCACGTCGGGATTGACCGACCGGGCGCCGACGGCCATCGCGTTGATCGACCGGACGACCTCCGGGATCGGGAACGCCGCCACGTACCCGATGTTGTTGGTCTCGGTGACCATTCCGGTCGCCTGTCCTGCCAGGTACCGGGGCTGGTAGATCTTGCCCATGTACCGGCCCATGTTCTCGCGCGTGCGGTAGCCGGTTGCGTGCTCGAACAGCGTGTCCGGGTGGTCCTCCGCTACCGAGAACATCGGGTCCATGTACCCGAACGACGTCCCGAAGACGATGTCCGTGTCCCCCTGTGCGTACTCGCGGGTGACGCGTTCGGCCTCGTCCGGCGGCACCGCCTCCGTGAAGTCGGTCTCCAGCCAGTCGAACTTCTCCGCTGCCGAGAGGCGACCCTCGTTGTGGGCCCACGACCACCCGAGGTCGCCGACCTCCGCGACGTATATCCACGCGGCGTTCACCGTCTCCATTCCGTCGCCCCCGTCCCCGCCACCGCCGCCGTCGCCCCCACAGCCAGCGATCCCGAGTAGCCCCGCCGCACCGAGGGTTCGGAGCACGTTTCGCCTGTCCACGCCACGATCTGTGTCGACCATTTGTCGAACGTCCCCGTGTTGCGGGAACTACTACTTAATTACTTCCCTCGGCGCGAATCTTCGGGCGGCGTCCGGGGCGTCCGTGTCGCCGATCAGTCGGCGACGACGTCGACGTGCTCGAACGCTTCGACGTCGACGAGCCCGTTGTTCGTCAGTCGGTACTCGGGGATGACCTCCAGAGCGAGAAAGGAAAGCGCCATCAGCCCGCCCTCGTGGGTCAGACCGACCTCCTGTGCCGCGTCCTCGACCGCCTCGAAGCGTTCCTTGACCCCGGACAGCGGCGCGTCCGACATCAGGCCCGCAACCGGGAGTGCGAGCGACGTCGTCGACCCGTGCTCGGGATCGTGGGCCGCCACGCCGCCCTCGATGTCGCGGAGGTGGTTGGCGACGCGTGCCATCGCCTCGTGGCTGGCGCCGGCGACGACGCAGTTGTGTGCGTCGTGTGCGACCGTCGACCCGACCGCGCCGCGGTCCAGGCCCAGCTGGTGGACGAAACCCCGGCCGATTCCGCCGTCGCCGCCGTGGCGCTCGATCACCGCCATCGGGAGCACGTCTGCCTCCGTGTCGGCAGCGAGGACGCCACGCGTGCCGGCGGGCGGATCGTCCGTCTCGACGGGCACCGCGGCCTCCATGCGGGCGGTCTGGAGGCCGCCGACGGCGTCGACGATCCGCACCTCGACAGGAGCCGGACCACCGTGTTCGATTGCGAGGTCGCCCGCGTCGACAGGATCGAAGGCGACGGTGTCCGTGGCGATTTCGGAGGCTGGCGGGTCGCCGGCGTCGACGGTCGGATCGACCTCGCCGTCGACGACAACGTGGTCGACGTCCCACGACCGGAGATCGGTCAGCAACACCAGGTCGGCCGGCGCACCCGGTTTCACGCGGCCGAAGGGCAACCCGTAGCTCTCGGCCGTGTTCAGCGTCGCCATCTGGACGGCCTCCACGGGATCGACGCCCAAGTCCATCGCCTTCCTGACGACGTAATCGACGCCGCCCATCTCCACGAGATCGACGACGTCCCGGTCGTCAGTACACAGCGAGAGCCGCCGGGAGTCGACCTCGTCGACAAGCCCGACCAGGTCTTCGAGGTTCCTGCTGGCCGACCCCTCCCGGAGGTAGACGCGCATCCCGGCCTCGACTTTCTCGCGGGCCTCCGACAGAGCGATGCTCTCGTGGTCGTTGTCGAGATAGCGTGCGACCGTCTGGAGGTCGCTGCCCGTGACGCGGGGGGCGTGCCCGTCCACGGTCAACCCACGCTCGCGTGCGGCCGCTATTTTGTCGTGGACCGCCTCGTCGCCTGCCAGCAGGCCTGGGATGTTCATCACCTCGCCCAGCGCGGCGACGATGTCTTCCTCGAGCAGGTCGGCCACTGCCGCCGCGTCGACGGTCGCGCCGCCGTCCTGGAGGTGGGAGGCCGGTACCGACGAGGGAACCGTGATCCGTGCTTTCAGCGGGGTGTGAGCCGCGTCCGCGACGAGGCTCCGGACACCCTGCGCCCCGAGGACGTTCGCGATCTCGTGGGGGTCGTGAACGACGCTCGTGACTCCCTTCGGCACGACCGCCGCGCCGTACCGCGGGAGTGTGACCATCGAGGATTCGACGTGCACGTGCGCGTCGATCAGACCGGGGGTGACGTATCCGGTCTCGATCTCCCGCCGGGCGGGTCGCTCCTCGAGTGCGACGATCTCGCCGTCGTCGACCGCGACTGCCGTGTTCGACAGCGTTCCGGTGGTGACGTTGACCAGCGTCCCTCGCACCAGCAGGTCGACCGCGTCGGGACTCATGCTCGATCCGTCTCCGGAAGGGCCCGACTCCGGACGTTTCTCGATCGCGTTGGCATAGCTCCAGGTGGAGTCAGACGACACAAATAGCTTTCCCAGGTGGCGGACTACTGGGAGCCGTCCAGCTTCTCGCGGATCTTCCCGGCGGTGATCGGCATCCCGGTTATCCGGACGCCGACGGCGTCACGAACAGCGTTCGAGAGCGCGGGCGGCACGGTGTTCGTGGGCACCTCGGCGACCGATTTCGCGCCGAACGGGCCGGTCGGCTCGTGGGTCTCGACGAGGATGGACTCGACGGGCGGCGACTCGGCGGCGGTCGGGAACTCGTAGTCGTCGTAGTCGGCGACCTCCGCGCGACCCTCCTCGTCGAAGGTGACGCCCTCGTTCGTGGCCATCTCGTAGCCCATGTGGTTGGCACCCTCGATCTGTCCCTCGGCCATGCCGGGGTTGATCGCGACGCCACAGTCGACGGCCACCACCAGGCGGTTCACGTCGAACTCGCCGGTGCGCTCGTCAACGGTGACGTCCGCGAACTGCGCGGCGAAGGGCGGCGGACTCTCGTCGGTGCTGTGGGTGCCCTGTCCGAGGATGTGCTCGCGGGTCTCGTCGCCGTAGACCGACTCGTAGCCGATCTCCGAAAGCGTCACCGACGCGCCGGTCTCCGCGCTGACCACCTCGCCGTCCTCGGTGTCGAGGTTCGCCGCCGGTTCCTCGAGCATCCGCCCGGCCCACTCGAGGATCTTCTCCTTGGCGTCCGCTGCAGCCTTCTGGACTGCGCGGCCGCTGATGTAGGTCGTCGAGGAGGCATACGCCCCGTAATCGAAAGGCGTGTTGTCGGTGTCGGAGGTCTTGACCACGATGTCTTCCTCGTCACAGGAGAGCACCTCGGCGGCGATCTGGACGAACGCCGTATCCGCGCCCGTGCCGATGTCGACGCCGCCGACCATCAGGTGAAAGGAGCCGTCCTCGTTCATCATGATCTGGGCGCCGC
>CAYYHG010000117.1:0-9011 GCA_964471665.1 uncultured Halobacteriales archaeon
GCGTGGAGACAGAGCAGCGGTTGAGTGGGCTCCTAACGACATACGGCCAATTTTTTAATTTCGAAGCAGATTGAATTGATTTTTCTCAGTAGCGTTGAGTTATGGGTAAGAGACAGGCTTTAGCGCGGGGAGGATGTCAACAATACGGCTACAGCGTCAAAAACGGCACGTGCCAGTGCTATTGGCGTAGTAGCTCAAAGCGGGTCAGCATGATGTGTCCGCTGAGTTGCCCGGCCAGTCGGTCTTTTTCGAGACGCTCACTCGCTGGCTTCTGACTGCGTCGTCTTCTCCCAGACGAACGCGAGGCCCCAGCTACAGCACGTGCCAAGTAGGAATCCCAGTGTCCCGAAGACAAGTGCCTCGATACCCAGAAATACGAGTCCATCGAGGCCAAGGAATGCTGCTGCTCGGTCAAAGAGCGACCGGCCTGACAGACCGAGTAAGTAGTGATCGGCGCTATAGCCCAGCAAGGCAGCATAGGCGACGAGCCAAGCGATTGCGAGGCCACGCTGCTGATAGCCGACCCACACTGCACCCAGCACACCGACGAGCGCAGCGTGTCCGGGAACGAATACGACACCACCCGCAACCGCGAAGATATCGAGGGCGTACGCCGCGAAGGTTATCCCGAACAGACCGACTGCCAGGGCGAGAGACAGGTATCGCTGGCGTGCGGGCAGTTCACTACCGAAAAGGACGGGACGAACTGGGAGGACCATACAAACCGTATCACGAATACACACTTATACTGTCGGCTATAAGCCCGTGAGCAGTATCGGCATCCCGGGGTGCCGAATATCTCCACGAAGTTATAGCCGACAGTATAACGCGGCTGCTTCGTCGGGGTGGTGGGACCTCGTGTACGATGAGGGAGAACATGGGATGTATTTATTCTCTTCTGTGAGAAACCCGGATCATTCGAATCAACTCCTACAGGCGTCGTGCGATGGGAAGCAATCCAAGTACTGCGAGGAGCGCCACCACAGGTCCAAACCCAGGCCCGTCACTCCCAGGGGTCGGGGTCATCGGAGTCGCGTCCGTCGGCGGGGGTGTCGATTTGTGTCAGTGCTGGCAGTCGGTGACGGCGTCGGTGTGGGCGTGTTGCCGGGAGCGTACAGGCCGAACGGTTCCGCGGTGCCAGACATCGTTCCGGCGGGCCCCTCGAATTCGAGTATGTGCCGTAGCGAATCCGTCGGGGCGGCCTGCTGCGTGTTGAGTCCCTGCACTGTAAGCTCAATCGTAACGTCGGTACTTCCCGAACGAGTCGAGAGAATGCTGCCTGGACGTCACGAAACAGTCACTTTCTGTATGATTTGGGGGTCAGTCTCTGCTGTTGCCGTATGACTTGTCATGGTACTTAAACCGGCCTGCTGATACTGCCGGCCACAAGCCCGTGAGTAATTTCGACCCCCCGTGGAGTCGAATATCTCCACGTCGTTGTGGCCGGCAGTATGAGGCGCGCGCTTCGAGATACCGTTCAGTTCAACTGCGTTTTCGACGCTGAATGTTCGGGGTAGTGGTTGGTCCCAGGGCGGCGAAACACCGGATTGACCGACACCAGTCCCGATCAGGCGGTGTACGTCCGGAGTTCGGCGATGCCCTCCTCGTCGAACTCGAAGACGTCGACGAAGTCCACGACGCGGTCGCCGTCGGAATCGAGCAATCGCCCCCGGACGACAACCTCCTCGCCGTCGTGTTGCCGGTAGACGGCGTCGATTGGGTGGGTCGTGTCGGTCATCGGTCGCTCCTCGCGCATGAACCGGACGAACCGGTCGCGCCCCTCCAGAGTCGTGTCGGGGCGAACCTGGGTAAAGTCGGGCGCGAGCACCTCCGCGAGCAGTTCGTAGTCGTCGCCGTCGAGTGCCCGGTAGTACGCGCGCACGGCCTCGATTTGCCCCCGCTCCGAACGGTTGCCGGTCATTCTTCGGGGGACTCCTCGTCGGGTTCGTCGTCCTCTTCGACGGGTCGGACCAGGTCGAACTCGCCGTCTTCGGGGTCGTCCGGACCGGTGGACTCACCCTGGCCGCCGTCGCCCTGCTGTGTGCTCTCGGTTTGCGCTTTGAGTTCTGCCGTTATCTCCTCGAGTTCGGCCTCGCCTATCTCGTCGTCAGCCGCCTCGTCCGTCTTCACGTGGCTGTCGCCGTCCGGTGAGGATCTCTCCGCCACGGGTGCGGAACGGCTGGATCGGTCGTCCCACTCCTCGGGAGCCACGCCGGGCCGAAACGCGTCCGTTTCCGGCGGTTCGTCGATTCCGCGTGCCGTTTCCAGCCGGGATTCGGCGTCCCGTTGCAACTGTTTGCCCCGTGCGCCATCGCCGCTGGCGTAGGCGCTCGCTGCCTCCGAGAGCCACTCGGTGGCCTGCCAGAGCGCCTCAGCTCTGTCCTCGGCGTGGGCCACGTCTGTCCCGTCGTCGGCGAAGCGGACCGCAGTGTTGAACTGATCGAGTGCTGTCGCAAACTCCTCGTGGGCCTGCGAGAAGTGGCTCTCTGCCGGCACCCACTCCCGCTCCTCGAAGGCGCGCGTCCCGCTGGTGAACGCCCGCAGTCCCTCCGTGTAGTGGGCGTGTCCGACGCGGTAGTGTTCCTCGGCTACGTCGGTGTCGCCGCTGTCCTCGACGGCCGATCGGACCGCGTCGACGTCCGGGAGGTCCTGTAGATCGTCTGCCTGCCAGGTGTACTCGACGTCTCCGTCGGGGCCGATGACGACGACGGCCCGCCTGATCAGATAGCCCGCGTCGCTGTCGTCGACTCTGAGGCCGTACTCGGCGGCAACCTCGCCGCGGACGTCCGCGAGCAGGGGCACGTGCAGACCGTACTCAGCGGCGAACGCACGGTGGCTGTAGACGCTGTCCCCGGAGACGGCCAGAATCGAGACGTCCTTTTGCATCGTGAACAGATCCAGGTGGTCGAGACCGGTCGTCTCGCCGGAACACGCGGGATTGAAGTCCCCGGGATAGAACGCGAGCACCACGACGCCCTCGCTGAGGTGGTTCTCGAGTGAGACCGCGTCGACCTCCCCGTCGACGACCGCCGGGAGTTCGAACGACGGCGCCTCGTCCCCGGGCGATACCATTAATAAGAGATTCACTCACGCGCACTTAATACTTGATAGTGATTGCTGTCAGCCATTCCCGGATCGACCATGAGACGTTTTTGTCCATGCGGGCGGTAGTGCACGTGTGGAGTTACACGTCCGCTACGAGGGCGACGACGACCCCGAGAAGTGTACCGCCCGGAAACTCGCCCGGTTCGACCTCGCGACGCTGCACCGCTCGACCCGGGTGGTTCCTCCGGGCGTCGTCCTCGATCCCTTCGCCGACCGGGCGCTCTCTCCCGCCGACCGCGAGTCGTCGGAGCCTGCGAATTCGGTCCCAGACGGGCAGTCCGACCGTCTGATTGCCCTGGATTGTTCGTGGGAGACCGCCGAGCGAGAGGCGTTCGACCTCGAGGGGTCTCATCGCTCGTTGCCCTTCCTGGTGGCGGCCAACCCCATCAACTACGGGACCCCGTTCCAGTTGACCACCGTCGAGGCCTTCGCCGGCGCGCTCGCCATCCTCGGGGAACGCGCCCAGGCCGAGCGGATCCTCTCGAAGTTCTCCTGGGGACACACCTTCCTCGAACTCAACGAGGAACCGCTCCGGCGGTACGCCGACTGTGTCGACTCCGCGGCGGTCCTCGCCGTCCAGGACGACTACATGGCTGACGAGTAACCGACAGTATCATAGTGATTGCTGTAACGAATTACCGTTTCGACCGCGTCGCGTCCTGCGGTCGATCCGGTAATGGCTTACAGCAATCACTATCAGAACCCGCCCTCGGGGGCGGGCGACGCCAGCGGACTCGCCGGGAGCCTCTCGCCCGGCTCCGGATCGTTGTACCCCATCGGCGCGACGTCGTTGGGGCCGTCGGGATAGAACAGCGACGCGAGCGACTGGATCTGGTGGCGACCCACGTCGAGTTCGAACTGGCCGCCGCCGTACATCTGGATGTCTCGCTGCTCGCAGTACTCGATCGTAGCGAGCAAACGCTCGACGCTCCCGAACCGGGAGGGTTTGATGTTCAGCCAGGCCGGTTCGAACGGGAGCGACTCGACGCTCTCGACGCCGGTGATCGGCACGTCCCAGGCGATCCGTCCCTCGTGTCCTTCGAGGAGCGGACGGGTCACACCGGTCAGTGCCGGATCCTCGATGACTGCCTCCGGGAACGCCGTCACGAGTCGCTCGTAGAGGTCGGCGTCGGGGGGCGTCTCGACGTCCGTCCCCTCGTAGTGGCCTTTCAGATCCAGCGTCCGAACGGCGCCGGTCGCCGCGAGTTCCTCGACGAGCGACTCCGACCACTCGGGTGTCGGATCGAGTTTGAACTCGAGACCTGGCTGAATCTCGAGGAGGCGGTGAACGCGGTCGGCGGTCGGTGCTTCGTCGCTCTCCACCTTGCTCAGGCGCGTACTCGCGGTCGGGCGGAGTCGGAAAGAGGTCCCGTTCGTCCAGCAGCGCAGAGAACGACTCGAGTGTGTACTCGCCGCCGAGCGACAGGTTCAGATCGGCCCATCGCTGCGGATCGTGTTCTTCCGTTTCGTAGGTGACGTCCTCACCTTTTCCGGTCGCGTGGTCACCGGACAGCGAGACGACGGTGGTTGCACGGGTGAAGCCACTGGAGGTATCCCGTTCCCGACGGTCGAATCCGACGGACTCGACACACAGCGGCAGGGCTGCGAGACGGTCGTACATGTGGCCCCGGTTCGGGCGCGTTCACGTTAACAGCGTCGCCACGGCGGACCTGACTCGCAAAGATTAACCGCGGCCACGCGAAAACCGCGTGCATGGCTCGATTCGAGAAAGCGGAGGAACGTATCTTCAGGAACAAGATCTGTATGCGGTGTAACGCCCGTAACCCACAGCGGGCGGACAACTGCCGGAAGTGTGGCTACGGCAGGCTCCGCCAGAAGGCCCGCGAGTCACGCAGCGCCTGATACGGACTGCTGTAACTGGTTCCGGTACGACCCCACGTCGTTGTGCGGTCGATCCGGGACTGACCTACAGCCGTCTCGTTGATACGGACGTGGTTCAGTTCGAGTATGCGAGTGTCCGGACACCCCCAGAAGGATTTTTATTCTGGCCCGGAGAAAGTAGGTTCTGATGACAGTTCCGACGCGGACACTCCCGAGCGGAGACGAGATGCCAGTGGTCGGTATCGGGACCTGGGACCTCGACAGCGAAACCGTCACGGAATCGGTCCGGACAGCGCTCGACGCCGGATACCGACACGTGGACACTGCAGAGGGATACAAAACCGAGCAGGCCGTCGCCAGGGGGATGGCCGAGTACGACCGTGAGGAGGTCTTCCTGACCTCGAAGGTCGTCCCCTCGAACCTCCACTACGGGTCGGTTCTGGAGGCCTGCGAGGCCAGCCTCGACCGCCTCGGGACCGACTACCTCGACCTCTACCTGATCCACTGGCCGAACCCGACCATTTCGCTGCGGGAGACGCTTGCTGCTATGGAACGCCTCCACGACGAGGGCAAGGCGCGCAACGTCGGCGTGAGCAACTTCAGCAGGTACCAGCTGATGTTCGCGCTCCGGGTCAGCGACGTTCCCATCGCCGTCAACCAGGTCGAGTTTCATCCCTGGCTCTACCAGGAAGACCTGCTGTCGTACTGTGAGCACAACGACGTCGTCCTGACCGCGGCCGCACCACTTGCTCGCACGGAAGTGCTCGACGATCCGATCGTGCAGGACATCGCAGAAACCTACGACCGGACGCCCGCGCAGGTCGTCCTCCGCTGGCAGATCCAGAAAGGCGTCGTCACCATTCCGAAATCGTCGACGCCGGCCCACATCCGGGCGAACTTCGACGTGTTCGACTGGGCACTCGATCCCGGGGACGTGTCCCGGATCGACGACACCGAGACCGAGAAGCGCGTCTACATGATCGGGCTCGACGACGAGACGTACGGGATTCCACGGTAGACATCCTTCTCTGGCCCGCAACTCCGACAAACTCTTAGGTCCGTCCGTGCCGTTGGGCCCACATGGCCGACCCCGAGTACGTCCGCGTGGCCGACGTCGAGAGTCTCCGCGAGTCCGGCAGACTGGTCGTTTCGCCCGCCGACCACGCGATTGCGCTCTTCGATCACGAGGGCGATGTCTACGCCGTCGACAACCGCTGTCCGCACATGGGCTTTCCACTCTCGAAAGGGACCGTCGAGGACGGCCTGCTGACCTGCCACTGGCACCACGCGCGGTTCGAACTGGCCCAGGGAGACACGCTGGACATCTTCGCCGACGACGTCCAGACGTTCCCGGTCGACGTTCGGGACGGCGGCGTGTACGTCGATCCCGATCCCGAACCCGACGTCCCGCCGGAGACGCGCTGGCGCAATCGTCTCGTCGACGGGATGCAGGAGACCCTCTCGCTCGTTCAGGCCAAGGCGGTCGTCCGCCTCGACGCCCTCGGGGAGGGATTCTCGACGCCGCTGGAGACCGCCGTCGAGTTCGGCACGACCTACCGCGCCGACGGGTGGGGGCGCGGTCTCACGACGCTGGCCGCGATGGCGAATCTCTACGACAGGATCGACCACCCCGAGAAGCGTCGCGCGATGTACGTCGGCGTCGGCGCGGTGGCCGACAACTGCGCCGGGGAACCGCCGCGGTTCGACCAGTACGCGCTGGGCAACCGCGACCTGACGAAGGCACGCCTCAAGTCCTGGTTCCGCGAGACCTGCGAGGTCCGGGACAGCGACGGCGCCGAACGGTGTATTCGGGCCGCTGGCGCCCTCCTCGCTCCCGAAGATGTCGCGGAGATCATGATCGCCGCGGGCACCGACCACCTCTACATGAACGCCAGCCACACGCTGGACTTCCTGAACAAAGCCTTCGAAACTCTGGACCACGTCGGTTGGGCCCACGCAGAGGAGGTCCTCGCGAGCACGGTCGACCAGTTCACAGACGCCGCCCGCGCCGAGGAACGCTCTGAGTGGCGCCAGCCGGTCGACGTCGCCGCCCGCTGTTTCGAGGTCCACGAGGACCTCCCCGACCTCCTCGCGGCCGGACAGGACCGGGAGTGGACCCGGCCCGAGGGGTTCGTCGAGACGCTGCTCTCTGCCGACCCGGCGGACATCGTCGGGGCCCTGCGCGACGGGATCCGCCAGGGTGCGACGGCCGAACAACTCGCCGACGCTGTCGCGCTCGCGGCCACCCGCAGGGTCGCCCAGTTCGGCACGAGCAACGAGTTCCGCGACTGGAACACCGTCCACCACACGTTCACCTACGCCAACGCGGTCTGTGGGCTCGCCCGGCGAACCGACGCCGACGAACTCTACCGTGCCTGCGTCGACGGCGCGATGAGCGTCTATCTGGACCGCTTTCTCAACGAACCCCCGGCCCCCATCCCGGACCCCGACGGGAGCAACCGCGATCCGGAGACGCTCCGGGACGCCATCTGCGACGCGTTCGACGAGCAGGGAGCGGTCGACCGCGCCGGACGACTCGTGGCCGAGCACTTCGCGGCTGGCGGCGACCCCGACAGGCTCGTCCGGACGCTCGCCCACGGACTGCTCCGCGAGGACGCCGACTTCCACACGCTCCAGAACCTCGAGGCCGCTGTCAGCCGGGCCGACCAGGCCCGAACCGGGTCACAGCGGCGCCTCCCCCTGATCGCGACGGCGCGCTATCTCTCCGCACACTTCCCGACCCGGCGCGAGCGCGAACAGACGTTCGACATCGCCCGCCGCCTCCACCGCGGCGAGAAACTCCACGACGAGTAGCGGTTACCTGTCCGCCGGCTCCTGTTCGAGTGCCTCCTGGCGCAGTCGCCGACACCGATCGGTCTCGATCCCGAGGTCCGGCACCGCCGTGGGATTGCCGGACTCGTCGACAGCGACGAACACGAAGTACGAGTCGGTGGTCCGCTCGCGTTCGCCCGTCCGTGGGGCCTCGCGGTGGGCACGCAGGCGCACGCGGATGCTCGTCTGTCCGGCGGCGTAGGCGTACGATTCGATCACACAGGTGTCACCGCCCGGGACGGGCCGCTCGAAATCCAGTCGGTTGATGCGGGCGGTCACGCACGTCTCTCCCGCGTGGCGCATCGCCGACATCGCGCCGACTTCGTCCATCCACTTGACGACGTTGCCCCCGTGGGCGGTCTCGTAGTTGTTGGTGTGTGTGGGCTGGACGCGCTTGCGGTTCTCGATGTAGGTCTCGCTGACCGATGACATATCCCCACCTTGTTCGGCCGCCTGTAACCGTCTTTGGTACCGTCTGTGTCTGATAGTGATTGCTGTAAGCCAGTCCCGGATCGACCGCAGGACGCAACGCGGTCGAAACGGTAATTCGTTACAGCAATCACTATAAGAGAGGAATGTCCGATTCCCGAAACTGGCCCTCTCTATTGCCACTTTGAGAGTCACTCGGACTGACGGCTATAATTTCGTGAGCATATGCGACCCCACGGGAGTCGAAATCGCTTACTCCTCGTTGTCTTCGTCGTCGACGTCCTCGAAGTCGGCGTCGACGTACTCCTCGTCGGCGCCGCCCCCGGCACCTGCTGGGCCCGCGCCGGGACCGGCACCCGCACCGGGGCCAGGCCCGGCGCCCGCCCCCGGGCCAGCACCGGCCGCGCCCGCACCGGCGCCGCCGGCGGCCTGCTGGGCCTGTTGCTGGTAGACCTGTTTGCCGATTTCCTGGAGTTCCTCGGCGAGGTACTCGGTCGCTGCCTCGATCTCCTCCTTGTCGGCGTCCTCGTCGTCGAGGACCTCCTCGACTTCCTCGATGGCGTCCTCGATGTCGCCACGCAGGTCGTCGTCGACCTGGTCTTCGTTCTCGTCGAGCAGCGTCTCCGCACGGCGGATGGTGCTCTCGGCCTGGTTGCGCGCCTCGATTCGCTCGCGGCGCTTCTGGTCTTCCTCGGCGTGTTCCTCGGCCTCCTGTTGCATCTCCTCTATCTGCTCGTCGGAGAGGCCGGCGCCGCCCTCGATGGTGATGTCCTCCTTGTTGCCCGACCCCTTGTCCTCGGCTT
>CAYYHG010000118.1:0-8960 GCA_964471665.1 uncultured Halobacteriales archaeon
GCAATGGGACCAGTAACAGCGATACCAACGACGACACGGAACGGTTGTGGCGCACGAGACCGCGTTTGTCGAGTCGTCGCAGCGTCGTCCCAGCGTCGTCCCAGCGTCGTCCCAGCGTCGTCCCAGAGCTCCCTCGCGGGAGTTCGGTCGCCTCGTGGATCTCTTTCGGGGCGGACCCGGTTTCCGGACGCTGTGCGAGGAACGCGAGGATGGTGTATGCGTTCGAATCCGGATTCGAAGTCCCGTGAATTACCATCGCTACGGAGAGCCCGATGGATTTATCAACGTGACGAGAAAGGGAGTAATCATGGCAGACGGCAGTCGGGTCGCGGATCTCCTCGACGACCGACCCGACCTCGAATCGCCCCTCGCGGAGGTCCTCGCGGTCGACGACGAAAACGACTCCTGGGCGTTCGAGGACATCCCCGTCGACTCCGGAGCATTCGGGGAACTCGTCTCCCGGGGAATCGTCGAAAAAGACGGGGGCGAATATCGCCTCGCCGATCCCGTTGCGGTCCGGACAGCACTCGAGGGGACAGCGCCAGCCGAGACAGACTCCTCAACGGCGAGTGACGGGGATCTTTCCTTCGACGTCTCCCAGCCCGACGTCGACGCGCAGGCTGTCGGACTACTCGCCAGCGCGCTCGCGCTGATCGTCGTCGTCCGATCGTTCGTCGTCGGCTCGGTGTTCCGCGGTGAACACGTCGTGCTGGCCGGCAACGACCCCTACTTCTATCGGTTCTGGGTCGAACGGATGCTGGCCGCGGGCGACTCTCTCGCCGCGGTGTCGGGTCCGGTCACGGGCGAACCGCTGATGATCGCCGTTCTGGCCCGGATCGCCGGCCTGGTCGGCGGTCTCGACGCGGCCGGGACTGTGCTCGCGGTCTATCCGGTCGCGTCGGCGGTCATCACCGGCGTGTTACTGTATCTGTTCACGACGCGGCTGACGGCCGACCGCCGCGTTGCGCTGGCCGCGGTCGTCATGCTCGCTGTCACACCCGGCCACGCCCTCCGGACGGCACTCGGCTTCGCCGACCACCACGCGTTCGATTACGTCTGGCTGGCCCTGACCGCGCTCGCGTTGCTCGTGCTCGTGACCGAGGAGCGCCCGCAGTTCACCGACCCGAGGACTCCACTCGCGACGGTCGGGCTGGGTGCGGGCGTCGGCGGGCAGATCCTGGCCTGGGACAACGGCGCGTTGCTCGTCGTCCCGGTCGCGGCGGTCGTCGCCGGACACGTGCTGCTCGCCGTTCGTGCCGACCGCTCGCCTGCCGTCGCAACCGTCTCGATTGCGGTCGGACTCGCCATCGCGGCGTTGCTCACAGCATTCGGACACGTGCAACTGGGCTGGCACTCGCCGGCCGTCGCGTCGATCCCCGCCGTGCTGTTCGTCGGCACCGTCGGCGTCGGTGCCGTCGGGGAACTCGTCCATCGGGCCGGGCGCTCGGCGCGAGAGCTGGCAGTCGGGGAGGTGCTCGTCGCCGTCGTCGTCGCTGCCGGCCTGTTCTGGGTCGTGCCGGACCTCCAGGGTCGGTTGCTCCGTGGATTCGGCCTCATCGGCCGGACAGACGACATCGCGGAGGTGGAGGGGCTGTTCACCGGCGACAGCCTGGGATTTCTCCTGTTGTTCGGACTGTTGCTCGCGGTCGCGCTCCCGGCGCTCGCGGTCGTGTCCTGGCGCGTCTATCAGGACAGCGACTCGTGGCTCGTGGCCTGCGTCTACGCGTGGTACTTCTTCCTGCTCTCGCTCTTTCAGGTCCGGTTCGTCGGCGAGGTGGCGCCGTTTCTCGCTGTCTTCGCCGGACTCGGGTTCGTGTGGCTGGCCGCGAAAGTCGACCTGACAGATCCCCCGGCACCGTTCGGGGATCCTGGCGGAATGGCCGACTGGACGCCTGGACGTCCAGACGCGTCGACTGTCGCCGCAGTGTTCGTCCTGTTCGTGCTCGTCGGGGGTCTGGGCGCGATGCAGTCGGCAGTCACAGTGGAACAGGTCTCGGTCGAGGACGGGACCTACGAGACGGCCGCCTGGATGGCCGACTACGCGGACGAACGCGGCTGGGAGGGGCCTGCGGAGAGTTACGTGTTCAGTCGATGGGGACAGAACCGGCTGTACAACTACTTCGTCAACGGGGACGCGGAGTCGTACGGGTACGCCCAGTCGAGCTACGGTCCGTTTATAAGCGAAACCGATCCGCAGGCAGCGCTCGATTCGATCGACGGCCGCGTGCGGTTCGTGGTGACTGAAGACCAGAGCGCGGAGGACATCCCGCCCGAGTCGATGCAGGCGCGTTTGCACGAGGACTGGGGCAGTCACAGTAACGGTCGTGAGGGTGTTGGCCAGTTTCGAGCGGTGTATGCCAGCGAGGAGGGTTCTCGGAAGGTGTTCACGCCTGTTTCGGGGACTCGGATTACGGGGCCGGCACCGGCCAACAGCACCTTCGAACTGTCGACGACGGTGGACGTCGTGACTGACGAGTTCACGTACGTGCGCGAGGTCACTGCGAACCGACACGGGGTGTACGAGGTGCGCGTGCCGTACGCGGGGGAGTACGTGGGGCGTGAGGGTGCGTTTTCGGTTTCGGAGTCGGCGGTCGCTGGTGACGGGCATGTCAGCCGATTTGAAGGGGAGGGACTGGCCTACTGGTCGTTCGACGAGGGGACGGGCGATCGAGTCTACGACCGTGTCGGAGGATACCACGGAAACGTTACGAGGGCGGGCTGGACACAGGGAATCAACGGGTCAGGTCTCCGGTTCGATGGGGACTCTTCTGGACCGGTCAGAGTGGATGGCATCGACACCCCCGAACAGTTCAGTGTCAGCCTCTGGGTGCGACCTGCGAATCTGGACGTGAGCGAGGAGAACGACTACCGGCATCTCGTCTCGACCGGTGGCGGCAGTATTCTGATTCTGGAAGAGAACGGCAAGCTCTCCTTCCGACTTCCGGGCGTCGATTCGGAACGCCTGACCCCTACAGAACCACGAGTCTCGACCGAAGAGTGGACACACATCGTCGCTACGTACGATGGCGACACGCAGAAAGTGTTCGTGGATGGAGAGCAGGTTGCCTCGAAGTCCCCCGAGAGCGGGGACGTGCAGTGGCAGCAAACCCTCTTCGTGGGGGCAGAGACGCAGGGCGGTGAGCACGTTTTCGACGGTACGATCGACGAAATACGCATTTCCCCGACTGCATCGACTTCCTCCCACAACTGACGCAGGTGGGGTAGCTTCCTGTCAGGGTACGTTGTCGAGGACGGCACGGAGTTCGTCTTCGGTCGTCCAGGAAAAACACTGGTTCAGGTGGTCGAAGTGGGCAAATTCCATCGGCGAGGACTCCACTGTACGACGGATTGCGGCCGTTGAGTTCTCGATCGAGAAATGCGTCGAGATCGGATTCGTCGAGTTGAATGTCGTTTTCTTTCGCGTGCTCCGCTACCTCCACGAGTTTCTCATCCAGGGTGCCACCATGGTAGTTGTACGCCAGTTCGATCGCGCGAGCGTAGGAACTCTTGAACCCCGTCGGCGTCATCGGTGACGGATTGCATCCGTATGACTACAGTAGTATTTTAGAAAGCGCGTCGCGGAACCAGGAAGCCCCACCCTCAGCGAGCGCGTCAGCGCGAGCAGGGTGGGGTAGTTCACCACGTCTCGGATTCCTCGATGACATCCTCGAATCCCTGGGCTGTCGCTCTCGTATCGAGGTACTCCGAGATGGCTGTCTCATCGCTGCGTTCGTCATACCGTACGGTGACCTCGATCTGCTGTTGTTCGGTGATCGTCGACTGGCCAGTGATGGTTTCGAACAGTGTCGCGAACTGCGTGGTCGGCTCGGATTGGTTCGCCATTCTGGTCACTCACCACTTGTCTGGATCGGTGATTCGGTCCGTTCGGCGTCCCCGCGTTGTGATACCTATCTCTCTCGCTCCCTGAGAGTCGAGCGAGATGACGACATCTTCGACTGACCGGGCATACTCACTGGCGTGTTTCCCGGACCGGCGAATACGGGTCCGCTCCTCGAGCAATCCCGCCTCTGTCAGGAGATTCAGTTTGCGATAGGCTGTTGAGCGCGGAAGATCACAGGTTTCAGCAATCTCGTTCGCTGTCAGCGCGTTTTCACTCGTCGCGTCGAGGATTGCACGACAGTCAGCGTCGTCGAGGGCGTCGAGTAGCTCCTGAATCTCAGTCTCACTAACTATCGTTTGCGTGTCTGTCGAGGACTGTTCGAGTGTGCGAACAGTCGCGGAGGCCATCGATGACTGGCTCATATATCGTTGTATCAGTCTCCACGGAGAGGAATGTACAGCCACGCTATCCGGGTAGGTTTATTAGACCGAAACGAACATCTTCGGAGTAAACAACCTCGGGCACGGTGGCCCGAGGCTTTTGTAGTTCCCTCAGCCGTGCGCTAGCACTCCCTGCTCGGCGAGCAAGCGGGATGAGGTTGGGCGGCTTACACGCCCCGACCCGAACAGACGCACCACCCGCACCTGCGGCTGGGTTTTGTGAGTCCGATAATTCGATTCGCTACCGTCGATTTTCGCCTTCTCGCGCCACGCGATGTTCACCGACGCATTCCGGTCAGCGTGGTCTTGCACTACCTCACATTCGTCGTTCGTACACTGGAATCGCCGTCCCTGACGATACCCCCGCTCACCACAGCACGAACACGTCTTCGAGTTGTAATATAGGGATGTTCGAAAGCGTTTACCAGGTCGACCGCACGCCTTCTTGCGGTCGATCCTGTAATGACTTTCGAACATCCCTATAGGCGTCAACCGTGTCCGTAGGGATCTCTCGCCACGTCGCCCTGTACGAGACGAATGTCTCGAACGTGTGGAACGGGAGTTTGTGCAATACGATGACTGGGTTCGAGAACTGGTCTGCGAACTCCACGACAGCACGGGCTTCACGATCGAACATAACGAAACCGGCTTCGCACCTCGTTGTCTGCAGTGCGGACGACTCCCCTGGAAACGCTCACCACAGAGCTATCATTTCTACGAAAGACCGGATACACGAGTGATCAAGCCGAATCAGCGAACGACTCTTCCGAGAACGCCGCCTCCGTCAGGGCGGTCCCACAGACGACACATCCGTTCTCTGTGAGTGTCTTTTTCATTGACTCGTTCACTTCCAAAGATTCTTGACACTCGGGACAGAGAAAAATGTATTCTTTGCCCTCTTTGCCACTCATCGTACTGTACGATAGACGCTCTCCGAATAAATGATACCCTCTCATTCCGAAGGTGTGAGAATATCGATCCCATATGTAACATTATCGTCGTTCACGCGGCACATTTTTTGAACACAGCCATTTCGAGGCAGGTTTTTACCGGTCGACGTAACTTTTGATACTTCTCAGCCGGGCTCAGTCGTCGGCAGGCACCGCGTCGGTCGGGGTTGCGTCCCCGAGTAGCGTGCGTGAAACCAGGGCGCCGACGCCAAGCGCGAGGACAGCACAGGCGAGGTACTCGGCGGCGAATCCGACACGCGCCACGAGCGGCAGCGCAACGAGTGGGCCGAGCGTCGAGCCGAGGTCACCGAAGACGTTGTAGACGCCACCGAGTTTGCCGACATCGTCGGCGGGGCTGATGTCCCCGAGGTACGCCATCAACGGTGGGTTCGACCCACCGACACCGACGCCGATCAGCGCAACGGCGGTGACGACACCTGCCAGCGTCGGGTGAACCGCCATGAGCACAAACCCGGCTGCGAGGACGACCAGAGCGGGGATCGTGACGAGCGCGCGGTTCGATAGCGCGTCGGAGTACCGCCCGACGAGGACTGTCGCCGCACTGGCTCCGAGGACACTGATCGCCATGATGACGCCGCTCACACCAGTCGAGGAAAACAGTCCGATCGTGATGTCGTACTCGTCGGCGTAGAGGACAGCCGTCGAGAGAAGGACGCCCGCGAACAGAAACCGGACGACGAAATTGACGGTGCCGACCGCGGCGATCCGCGGGTCGGCGCTGACGATACCCGGTAACTCCCGGAGTGCGCTCGCCTCCACATCGGGACTGACATCCGGCAGGACGAGGACTGCGACGACCGCCGCGAGGAGACCGGCCATGCCTGCGACGGCGAACGCGACATCGTACCCATGCGTGTCGGCCAGAATCCCGCCGACGACGAGCCCGGTGGGGAACCCGAGACTCTGTCCGCCGCGCATGTACCCGATCCACTTCCCTCTGTTCTCGGGGGTCGTGACGTGAGTGATTGTGCTGAACGCGCCGACGAACACGAACGCCGAGCCGAACCCCCAGAGCGTACGCGAACCGAGGAACACGGCCGCGCTGCTGACGGGGAGGCGGTCGGCGTAGAGTCCGAGGATGTATCCGAATGGCACGAGGCCCTGCAGCGTGAACCCGGCAATCATCGGACGGCGAGTGCCGACCCGGTCGAGGATTTGCCCGGCCGGCGTGTTCATCACCACCCGCGTGAACCGGTTGAGCGAGAGGATCATCCCGACGAGAAACGGGGAAATACCCAACAACGGCCCGAGCGACGGGAGCGTCGGGAACGCGACGCCGCCGCCGAGTCCGCCGAAGAATACGCCAGCAACGAGGCTCCCAACGACGTAGCGGACGCTGGGGTCCTCGTGTCGCGCGAGGCTCACGAATCCTGTCGAAACACCGCGTGTTGGTCCTCGTTGTGCACGCCTGTCTCGTGTGCGACGATGGTCAAAGTGCCTTCGGTAGCTAGAATCGAGTCGCCGCAATCGAACAGGGATACCCGTCGTCGGTCTACGCCGCCACCTCCGCAAGTGTTTAGTCCTCCCCGCTGGACGTTACCGACACCCATGGACGGCGAGTGTCTCGGCTGTGGAACGGAGATCGACTACAGCGAGGGCGCCTGCCCCGAGTGTGGCTGGGATCCCGAGGACTTCCGCGAACGGGGCCGGTACAATCTCGAAACGGGCGGTCACGGAGAACCGGAGGATGACAGTTCGGGTAGTGGGCCGCCGGCAGGTCCGGGCGGGCTCACTGGGATCTGAGTTCACCGAACTCGTCGAGGCTCTGGGAGTAGGTATCGGGGTCGAGCGGCGGACGGTGTTCGGCCTTTCGGGCGTCGTTGAGCGCGTCACACACCGATCCCTGCCCCCCCATGTTGACCTTCGCCAGCCGGCACCGCTTGTGGATGATATCGAACCGATCAGCCGGAACGGGTTCCTCTTCGGGCGTACGGAACAGTTCGGGCTGTTCGTCGCCGAGGAGACCGGTTTCGCGGGCCTTCTCGAAGTAGGCCTCGAGTGGCTCTGGTGGGACTGGTATGCCGACCGTTCCGTCTCGAACGAAGACGGTCGCCGGGTCGTCGAGCTGGCAGTCCTCCGGCCGCAGTGCGACGATCTGTTCGCCGGTCAGGCCGGCCTCCAGCAACGCCTCGAAGGCGTCGTACTGGCGACCGAAGCGGGCCTTCTCGTCCAGGGTGGCCCGCACGGACTCGACGCCGCCGTCCGCGTCCGGGAACACATCACCGAAAGCCAGTCGATCGTTCACGCCCTTGTTTATCTGGGCGTCGTGCATGTGTTCGTGCAACCGGACGACAGCACGGCCGACTCCCGGAAGCGACTCGACCTCGTCGCGCGCGTCGGTTGCCATCATCCAGGCGAAGGCGGGCGAACACCAGGCTGTGGGGAGGGTGAACTCGACGGTGACCGCCGGGCCGTCGATCACGATCTCGTCGATGTAGTCGAGGGCGACGATCGACTCGTCGAGTTCGGGGTCGGTCACGCGGTCGAGGCGCTCGCGGACCGCCCGGAGTGATGGCTCTTCGGAGTTTCGTGGTTCCGAGGACATCAGTCGGCTGCCGCGTCCCCGGCGCCGTAGTGGTCGGCCAGCCCGAACTCCTCGGTGACCCCGTCGGAGCGGAACGCCTGTTTTTTCGCCTCGATGTCGATGTCGTACAGCTCGGCGGCGTTCTCGCCCATGATCTTTTTCATCACGTCTGTCGAGAGTTCGACGCCGTACTCGTCTTTCTGTTCGTCGGTCAGTTCGGCCTCCATCACCGTCTCCACGAGCCAGTCGGGGTTCCACAGCGCGTAGTCCGAGCCAAAGAGCAGGCGGTCCTCGCCCAGCCAGAAGAGGAGTTCGCCCATGATCTCGCCGAATTTCCGTGGTCGGTGGACGGCTATCGGTGCTGCAACCGCCAGCCCGCCGTAGACGTTGGGTTCCTGGGCGGCGATCCAGCAGAAGTCGTCCAGGCGCGGCAGCCCCACGTGTTCGACGACGAAGTTCAGCTCCGGGAAGGAGGTGGCGGCGTCGTCGACGTCCTCGACATCGAAGGCGTCGCGGTTCAGCGGCCGGATCGTCGGTCCCTTGTGGGGGTGGACGTTCTCGATACCCAGTTCCGCACACTTCTCCAGGAACTCGAAGGACGCCTCCGAGTCCAGTCGCCAGCCCTTCGAGTCGCCGTTCCACTCGGCCGTGTAGAGCTTGACGCCCTGAATGTCGTACTCCTCTTTCTGTCGTTCGAGTTCGCGGAGTCCGGCCTCGCCGTCACGCGGGTCGAACCGCCCGTTGAGGACGAACCGCTCGGGATACTCCTCGGCGAGTTCGGCGTTGTCGTCGATCGTGTTGAACCCCTCCTTGTAGAAGTCGTTGAGGTAGGTGGGCTGGAAGATTCCCATGTCCACCGCCGCGTTGCCGAACAGGTCCTCCGCCATCCGGTCTGCGCCGTACTGGCGGTACTCGTCCATGCTCCACTGCTTTTCTTCGGGTGTGAATCCGGTGTGGTAGTCGTAGAAACACTGGATGAACTGCTCGCCGCCCTCGTGTTTGATGTTCTCCTCTCTCGCGTCCCACAGGTGAACGTGGGAGTCGATGACGAAGATTTCCTCTCCGTTGTGTTCGTACATTACGGTATGATACAAGGAAACATGGTTAATTATTGTTTCCCCTATTAGTATAGCTGATTTCAGGCGCTAAGCCCCCGTCCTCAACGAGCACCGCAGTCCGCGCCA
>CAYYHG010000119.1:0-8866 GCA_964471665.1 uncultured Halobacteriales archaeon
GAGCAGACGTACTTCGAACTCAACTACACCTTCTATCTCAACCTCGTCGCGTTCGCTCTCTCGGGATTCCTCCTGTACGTGTATCAGGTCACAAGTCACGATCACGATCATGACCACTAATGAACTGGCGATGAGGAGCGGCGGAGCAACGGAACACGAAAGACACAGATGGTGACTCCAGGGACACCTGCACACGTTCCAGCACGTTGGAGGGGAGCATGACGGGACGTGGCGTATACGATTGGTGGAGTCAGAATCCATGGGCACTCCGGAGTCTCTACGGGTTCGTATTCGTGGGCCGTGAGCGGACGTTTCGTCGCCGGAGTATCGCAGCACTGGACCTCGATACCGGTGACAGCGTACTCGAGTACGGGTGTGGCCCCGGCAACTCGTTCGAACTCCTCCGCGAGGCGGTTGGCCCAGATGGAACGGTCGTGGGTATCGATTACAGCCAGGGGATGGTCCAGCAAGCCGCTGAACGAATCCGAGAGGGCCAGTGGGAGAACGTCCACGTGGCCCAAGCTGACGCAACAACCCCCGGAATCGCTGCCAACAGCTACGACGCCGTCTACGCAGCGATGTCCCTGAGTGCGATGTCGGACCCCGTACAGGTCGTACGGACTGCGGCGGCTTGTCTCAGACCCGACGGGCGAATTACTGTCCTTGACGCCCGACCGTTTCAACGTGTCCCGTTGTCGCTGCTGAATCCAGTCACGATTCCGGTGTTCAAGCGTCTCACCGACTGGAAGCCCGAGATCGACATCCCGGCTGCGATCCGATCAAACTTCGAAACGGCGCGTGTGCGCGGGTATCACCTGGGATCGATCTATATTGCACGTGGAGCACGACCCCGAGTCACTCAGCAGACAGTAGATGACCGCTGAAAAAAGGGTGGGAAACGGTCGATTCGACTTTGCATATCGGGTTCGTCTACGCTGCGGACGACAGCTGATTCCCGCCGGAGAGACGGACTGTTTTTGTCGCTGCTCCGCCGTTGGAGTCACATGGACGAGTTCGACGTCCCGGAGTCACACCCTCGCTACCACTCGCTTCTGACGCGCCACCGCGTTGAGGAGGGGTTCGAGCGGGGCATCACGAGCACCCAGGGGCTCATCGCGCAGGGGCGGGGCGAGTCGCTGGACTACCTGCTCGGCGAGGAGACCATTCCCAGTGCCGACGAGGCCGCCCGGGCAGCCGCAGCGCACCTCCTGCTGGCGACCCATCCCATCCTCTCGGTCAACGGCAACGTCGCCGCCCTGGTCCCCGGGGAGACGGTCGACCTCGCCGCGGCGACGGGCGCCGACATCGAGGTGAACCTCTTCCACCGGACCGACGAGCGGGTTCGTGCCATCGCCGACCATCTCCGCGAGCACGGCGCCGAGGAGGTCAAAGGACTGGCGGCCGACGCTCGCGTCCCGGGACTCGACCACGAGCGCGCGAAGGTCGACGCCGACGGGATCTACGCCGCCGACGTCGTCGTGGTTCCACTGGAGGACGGCGACCGCGCCGCGGCACTCTCGGAGATGGGCAAAACCGAGATTGTCGTCGATCTGAACCCCCTCTCGCGGTCGGCACAGGCAGCGGCGGTCCCGATCGTCGACAACGTCATCCGTGCCGTGCCGAACATGACAGCCCACGCCCGCGACCTCCGGGACGCAGACGAGGCGGAGACACAGCGGATCGTCGACGCATTCGATCCCGGGGAGGCGCTCGAGGCGGCCGAACGGGCGATCCGGTCGGGCGAACTCGAACACGGCTGATCCGGGGTCCAGTCCCCCGGCATTTACAATCGCTGAAACAGAGGTACAGCCATGGGTCTGAAGGTCGACGTCAGAAAGCTGGAGGTGTTCAACGAGATCGCGAAGGAGGGATCGCGGACGGTCGCCAACAACCTGGGTCAGTTGACCGGCGTCGACGCGGAGATCCAGGTCTCGAAGATCAACCTCCTGCACATGGACGACATCCGGACCCACCTCGGGGGCGAGACACAGGTGGGCATCCACGTCGAACTGACCGAACCACCCTACGGATACGTTCTGTTCCTGCTCGATCCCCGGGACAGCAAGGCGCTGGCCCGGATGATGCTTCCGGACGACAGCGAGAGCGGCGAAGACGGGTTCTCCGAGATGGAACGGTCGGCCATCCAGGAGATCGGCAACATCCTGACCTCGGGACACATCGACGGCCTGGCGAACGTCCTCGAGACGACCATCGACATGGGAACGCCCGAGTTCACGTACGGCCCCGCCGGTGCCATCGTCCAGGAGATGGGCGGGTGGCCCGACGAAGACATCGCGTTCGTTCTCGACTCGCAGATCGTTGCCGACGGCTACGACATCGGTCTCACAGTCTACACGTTCCCGCAACTGCGCGACCTGGTGGAGCTGGTCCAGCAGATCGACATCGAAACTGACGCCCGAAAAGATACCGTCGCCGACGACGTGCTCGACGGCTAGCCACCGATCCGTTGTACCACGGTCCGTCTCGGCTCACCGCTGGGTGTCGGCGTACCAGTCCGCGAACTTCGCGAGTGCCCGACCGCGGTGGGAGATGGCGTTTTTCTCGTCGGTCTCCATCTCCGCGAAGGTCCGGCCGTCGTACTCGAAGATCGGATCGAAGCCGAACCCGCCGTCCCCACGGGGCGCGACAATCGTTCCGGGGACCACGCCGTCGAAGAGCTTGACCGGCACGGGCCCCGCTCGGACCTGGTCGTCGGTCGTGGCTCTCGCGCGCTCGGCGGCGGCGATGTCCTGGCCCCGACGCTGCCGGTCGACCGG
The DNA here is from genome assembly GCA_964471665.1 of uncultured Halobacteriales archaeon. GTDB lineage: Archaea > Halobacteriota > Halobacteria > Halobacteriales > Haloarculaceae > SW-9-67-25. The sequence continues at coordinate 2,778 of CAYYHG010000119.1, forward strand.
CTCGGGGGTCGCCTCGAAACCCTCGCCGTCGCAGTAGGCGACGACTGCTCTGAACGCACCAGCCCGGTCGTCTTCCCGCTCGGCGAGTCGCCAGACACGCTCGATTCCGAGTTTGTCTTCGACGTACGAGGAGTAGGGCCCCGGAAAGCCGCCGAAGGCGTCGATCGTGAGCCCGGAGTCGTCGACGACGACCGGCTCGCCGGCGTGGCGGTACGCCGCCCGCGCGCCGTGAGCGGCGACGGTCGCGAGGTCCTCGGCCTGGGGTTCCAGATAGTCGAACTCGAGCTGTCGGACCGGCTCGTCGAGATACTCGCGGGCCTCGTGGAGTTTCCCCTCGTTCGTCGTGGCGAAACGGATCATAGGAACGTTCGGCACGGCCCGCGAAAGTAGCCGTCGAATCTAGTCGACGACGACCTCGACGGGTTCGTCCTCGTCGGCGTCGACTCCCTCGTCGCTCTTTCTTTGCTGGAAGAGGAGGAGTCCGGCGACAGCGAGAACGACCCAGGACCGCCAGTCGGCGAGGTTCAGCGTGTATCCGATCCCGAAGGGTTTCCTGACGAGCATCCCCTCGTCGGGCTGCCAGTACGAGGACACCAGCCGACGGACGCTCGGTTTCTCGAAGTTGTACGGCACGCCGAAAATCTCACCAGTGGGCGGTTTGTCTGCCATGTGACCGCGTAGGCCCCCCGGTGTAAAGATGGTTTTGCACCGTCGTTCTGGACTGTGTCGCTGTCCGACGACCCGAAACCACAAGGCATTCGTAGGGACTTGCCGCAGTGGCCCTGTATGGCTGGCCCCGAGGAGTGGGTCGTGTCTGTCGACGTGCCCTCCGGTCGTCACGAGGTGCTCGGCGCCGTCCGCTCTCACGTCGTTCTCCTCCTCGCACTCGCGTTGCTGGTCCCCGCCGTCCACGCCGCGGTCGCGCCCCTGTCGCTGGGACTCGGCCCGGGTACCGTCGACGAGCCGGCAACGGAGACGACCTACGTGAGCGTCCAGGGGTTCAGACACGCCGGGGACGGAAACGAGAAGAAACCGACACGGCTGGTCGCGGCCGCCGGGAACGCGACCCTGGAGTGGCGCTTCGAGGGACGGTCACTGGGCTCGTTCTGGTTCTACGACGTCGATCCGCTCGAGAACGGACACCTCCTCGTGAGTACCACCTTCCCCAACCGGACGATGGTCATGGCGCTGGACCCGGCGGCCGTCGAACCGGTCTGGACCCACACCCTCCGGATGAACGACACGCACGATGTCTCGCAGTTGCCCGACGGTCGCCTCCTCGTCGCCAACATGCGCGAGTACCACGACGGCGTCAGCGACGACAGCATCCTCGTGTACAACCGGACCGGAGAGCGGGTCGACTGGCGGTGGCGCTTTCGTGACCACTACCCCAACGACACCGACGGCGGGTTCGACGAGGACTGGACACACGTCAACGACGTCGACGTCGTCGGCGACGAGGGACGGTACGTCCTGGCCTCGCCGCGCAACTTCGACCAGGTGATCGTCGTCGACAGGCAAACTGGCGATATAGTCATGCGCCTGGGCAGCGACGACGACCACGACACCCTCCACGAGCAGCACAATCCCGACTACCTCGAGCGCGACGACGGCACACCGGTGGTGCTGGTCGCCGACAGCGAGAACGACCGTATCGTCGAGTACGAACGTGACTGTGGCGGTGCCGACCCGCAGTTAGGTGCCGGCACACCTCCTGTGGAGTGTACGTGGCACCGCGTCTGGACCGTGGATGGGTTCAACTGGCCACGCGACGCCGACCGCCTGCCAGACGGGAACACGCTGGTGACGGACACGCTCAACCACCGCGTCGTCGAGATCACACCCCGGGGTGAGGTGGTCTGGGAGTTCCAGTCTCCGTGGGGCCCCTACGACGCCGAGCGCGGCGCACAGGGGTCCAGCGGCCCGGCGATGGCCGACCTGGGTGTCAACGGGACAGTCGCGGTCCACGGCGGTGCCGACCAGGGCCCACAATCGCGGTACGGCGTCGCCGACGCCATCGAAGCGGTGGGTACCGGGACGCCGGTCGAGGGCGTCACCGACTGGCTCTCGAGACAGTACTCCCACGTCGAACCCTGGATAAGGCCGGTCTGGATGAGCTCCTGGGCCGCCCTGTCGACTGCGCTCGGTGTCGTCCTGCTCGCAGGGTTGGGACTCAAACAACTCGTCGTCCGCCGCCGCGACATCTACAGCGCGGCTCGGTCCCTGGGGAACAGCTGACCGCTATCTGTATCGCCTGTACCCGACGGCCAGGCCAGCGAGCAACACCAGCACGGCCACAACCGCGGGGACGAGACCGCTACCCGGACCTGCAAAGACGGTTTCGTCTCCCTCGCTCTCGTCGGATACGTTCACTTCGCTGTCCTCACGGGCCGGGAGACTGGCGTTCTCGGTGAAGGGGTCACCACTCAGCAGGCTGCCGTCGACGGCCGCCAGCGCGAAGAGTGCGTCCCCACACCGCTCGATCTCGGCCGTGTCGAAGTCCGCGTCGTTCGAGACGTCGAACTCCCCGGTCACGCCCTGCTCGCGCATCGTCGGGCCGTTCGAAGCCGGTTCGTTTCGCTCGCTGTCGTAGGGTTCGAAGGGCGTGTAGACCTCCCAGACGGTCCGCCCTTCGGGAGTGACCTCGAGCACACGGTGGCCTTTCCGGTCGGTGACCAGCGTGTTGCCGTTCTCGAGTCTGTCGGCGTCACGGGGGGCGTTCAGGCCCGTCACCGACCAGACCCGGTCCCACTCGTCGCTCGCGGCGTCGTACTCGTATTCGACGACCCTGTCGTTGAGGCTGTCCGCCACCAGGACCGTGTGCTCGCCGTCGGGGCCCCACAGGTGGTCGGGGTTGTGTTGTTCGAACAGGGTCTCGTAGTTGTTGTCCGACCCGAGCGCGAGTTCGACCTCGTCGGTCGTCCGGTTGACGAAGGCGACCTGGTCGAAGTTGCGCACCGAGATCATGTAGCGGTCCTCCCCGACGCGGTCAACGTCGTTGACGTGCGTCCAGTCGTCCGGCGGGCCCCCACCGCTCTCTGGGAACGTGTCTGTGTGGTTCTCGAACCGCCACTCCCAGGCCACCTGGTCGGTCGTCAGGTTGTACGCCAGCAGGCGCTCGTGTCCCTGTCCCTTGTCGACCAGGACGAGTTCCTCGCCGTGCAGGTCGGCGTCGTGGGCGTCAACCACCAGCGGGTTGATCTCGGAGTCGGGGTGGCCACGGAAGTGTTCGAGCCAGACGTACTCTCCCTCGTCGGGGTCGAACTCGCCGACGTCGGTGTGTCGGGATTCGGTGGTCACGAAAAGCAGGTTGCCGTTCTCGAGGGGGTCGACGTCGTAAGCCCACCACCGCCCGTTCGCCGAGGCGTTCTGGACCCACTCGACAGACCCGTTCGGGGAATACGAGACGAGCAACGCGGGTTTCTTGATCGCGCCCCTGTCCGGGACGACTCTGGTCCCCTGGATGCTCACGACCGTCGAGGTGTCTGGCTGTTCCTCGAGCGTGCCGACACAGACGTTCGGCGCCTGGGTCCCCTGGGCGCCGACCGGGCCGACAACCGCCGCCGAAAGCACCATCAGCAGCGCCGCCACGAGAACGCGCATCTGTCCGGTCACAGCGCGAGGAGCGTTATGAATCTTTCAGAATCGGTTCCGCGACGCGGCGGTTACTGATACCGGCCACGCCCTTCGATCTCCTGAAGCCGTTCCAGGACGGCCTCGTCTCCACGCTCCCGGTAGGCGTCTTCGACCGCCCGGGTGAGGCGGTCGGCGGCGTCTGCGGTGCCACGGAGGCTCTGGCCGCACACGTGGAGGTCCATCGCGTGGTCCTCCGGATCGTCCGTGTAGTATCCCAGCCCGAAGTCGACCAGAAACAGGTCGGGATCACCGGCGCCACCGGACTCGGCGACCCGGACGTTGCGCGTCGTGGGATCGCCGTGGACGAACCCCGCCTCGTGGATCGTCGCGAGGTATCGTGCCACAGTCCGGACCCGTCGTTCGGTCAGTGCCTCGCGCAGGTCACAGTCCCCCACGCGCTGGACGACGAGCAGTCCCCCGGCGGGGTCGACGTCGTAGAGAACCGGCGTCGGCACGCCGACCCGCCGCGCTTCGCTGGTGAGACGTGCTTCCGCTCTGGTCCGCTCGGTCCGCAACCGCTCGTCCAGTTCCGGATGGCGGTAGGCGCGCGGGTTGCGCTCCTTGCGGACGCGGTCGCTCTCGACGGTGACCGTCGCCTCGGCACCCTGGACCTGCTCGCCGTCGTCGACACCCCAGCCGCTGTCGTTCGGCTGGTCGTCACTCTCCGCGGTACCACGGGTCCCCTCGACGACGGACTGCTCGCGTTCGCGCCAGGTCACTGGCACCTCGTCGGGCCGGAAGTCGGTGTCGACGCCCGACTGCTCGACTGGAAGGGTATCACCGGCCCGGTACATTTTCGCCCCCAGGACAGCGATCATGCCGGCGTTGTCCCGGAGAAAGCGGTCTTCGGGGACGAACAGTTCGGCGCCCCGCTGAGAACACATCCCGGCGAGCATCTCCCGGAGGCGCGCGTTCTGCCCGACGCCGCCACCGAGGACGAGTTCGTCGCTGCCCGTCAGCGAGAGGGCCCGCTCGCTCACCTCTGTCAGCATCGCGAAGGCGTTCTCCTGGAGGGAAAAGCAGACGTCCTCGACGGGCTTGCCCTCGTCGTATGCCGCCTTCGCCGCGGACATGATGCCCGAAAACGAGAAGTCCATCCCCTTGACGACGTAGGGGAGGTCGATGTACGTTCCCTCCGTTGCGGCGGCCTCGACTTTCGGGCCGCCGGGGTGGGACCAGCCGACGTGGCGGGTGAACTTGTCCAGCGCGTTGCCCACGCCCGTGTCCATCGTCTCCCCCAGAACGCGGTACCGTCCGTTCCGGTAGCCCAGGACGTGCGCGTTCGCGCCGCTCGCGTTCAGACAGATCGGCGAGTCGAAGCCCGACTGGTGGCGACCGATCTCCAGGTGCGCGACCATGTGGTTGACGCCGACCAGCGGGACGTCCAGTCGCCCGGCGACGGCTCGCGCTGCGGTCCCGGCGATCCGGAGACACGGTCCCAGGCCCGGTCCCCGGGAGAACGCCACGCAATCGATGTCCCCGCTGGCGGCCTGGAGTCTAGACTCGACGACGTCGGGCAGGTGGTCGGCCATGTGCTCGGCGGCCTCGCGGGGGTGGATGCCGCCGCTCTTGGGCCGGTAGGCCTCCGTCTCGATGTCGACGGTGTCGGCGCCCGTCTCGTAGACCGCGGCGCTGGCTGCCCAGGCCGTCCCCTCGATCCCGAGTATCCGGATGTCGCGGTCGTGTCGGGTCTCCCTGACCGCGTTACCCCCGGCCGAATCACCGTCCACCGGATCGCCGGTGCCCGGGGCGCCGTTCGAGTCCATCGGTTCACCGTCCCGTCGGTCGGCGAGGAAAAAGACGACTTCGGTATCGCCGCCGAAATGATCGCCGAAGCCTTGATACTCGCGGGCCGCCATTACGCAGGTAGATGATCCGCAAGCGGGTTGGGAGGGCCCGCGAACGCGTCGAAAAACGGCTGGTGGAGGCGTTCGTCGAGGACTACACCTCCAGAGAGGTCGCGTTCAGCTTCAGCCTCGGCGTGTTCATCACCGCACTCCCCACCCTGGGCACTGGCGTGTTGGGGTTTTTGATTCTCGGATACCTGTTCACGCGGCTGAGCAAAATCGCGATGTTCGCGTCAGTGATCGTCCTCAATCCCGTCGTGAAGTGGGGGGTCTACGGGGCGAGTTTCTCCCTGGGGAGGCTCCTGCTGGGTCCGGTCCCGGGTGTGTCCTTCGAGGGAGTCTCGCTGTCGGCAGGTCCCGGGATCTTGCTGCGCCTGTGGACCGGCAACCTGATTCTGGCGACCGTCTTCTCGATCGTCGCTTACCTGGTGGGACTCCGAATCGTCGTCGAATTCCGTCGCCGGGCCCACGAAGGGGACGTTCCGCTGATCGACGTCGCGTCCGGAGACGCCGTGTCCGGCGAGAAGTGACCCACACTCCCTGTGCGAGCACGTCCGGGGTCGTCTTCGTCAACCACTCGCCTCGCCCCAGAGCCCGGCTTTGTCA
>CAYYHG010000120.1:0-8848 GCA_964471665.1 uncultured Halobacteriales archaeon
GGCCGACCTCGGGCATGGCCTGTTTCAGCGCCTTCAGGACGCCGAAGTCGCCACAGCCCGGACACCACGTCGCCTGGGGCTCGACGCCCGGTGTGAACTGCTCTCTGTCTATCTCCTGTTCCTCGCCGATGGCTGTGAATGAACTCATAGCTTAGTCACCTGCTGCTGGCACGAATTTGACGTTCTGGCCGCCCGGCCGGCCGCCGTCGATGGTCGATTCGAACCCCTCGACGATCTCGCCGGGTTCGAACGGTTCGCCGTCGTACTTCAGGAGACTCGAGAGTTTCTCGCCGTACTGCCCGAGTTCCTTCTGTGTCAGCCCGCGGAACTGGCCGGTGGCGTTCATCTCGACGACCACACACTGGTCGACGCTCTCTAAGAACGCGCTCACCTCCCGCTCGGGATAGGGCATGAGGTCGCTGACGCCGAGCGCTTTCGCCTCGACGCCGCGCTCGTTGAGGCGGTCGACGGCCTCGAAGACCGTGTCCTGCTGGCTGCCCCACGTGAGGACGCCGAGGTCGGCGTCGGCCGGTCCGTGGTAGGTCTGGTGGCTGGCCTCTCGGTCGTCGAGTTTCTCGCGGATGGCGTCGAGTTTCTGCATCCGGCTGTCCATCTGGAGGACGCGGTTCTCGGGGGACTCGGCGAGGTGGCCGACCTCGTTGTGCTCGTTGCCCGTCGCGAGGAACCGTCCGTCTTTCTGGCCGGGGATCGAGCGCGGACTGACGCCGTCGTCGCCGCTGTACTGGAACCGCTTGAACTTCCCGGACTCGTGGTGGGCTGCCTCCTGGATCTCCTCCTCGGAGAGGGTCGCCCCGAGCGAGGGGTCAGGCTCGCGGTCGAACAGGCTCGTCGAGACGTTGCGCATCTCGCCGCCGAGTTTCTGATCGTAGGCGAGGATCGCCGGCAGGTGGTAGTCGTAGGCCATCTCGAACGCCGTCCGGGTCTGGTCGTACGCCTCCTCGAGATTGCCCGGCGCGAACACGACCCGGCAGGAATCACCCTGGCTCGTGTAGAGGACGTGTTCGAGGTCGCCCTGTTCGGCCTTCGTCGGCATGCCAGTCGACGGCCCGGCGCGCATCGCCTCGACGAGGACCACCGGCGTCTCGGTCATCTCGGCCAGTCCCAGCGGCTCGGACATCAGCGCGAACCCGCCGCCGGAGGAGCCCGACATCGCCTTGACCCCGGCGTGGGAGGCGCCGAGCGCGAGCGCGGCCGCGGCGATCTCGTCTTCGACCTGTTCGGAGATACCCCCGAACTTCGCGACGTTCTGGGACATGATCGTGAACACGTCCGTCCAGGGGGTCATCGGGTAGCCCGAGATGAACCGACACCCCGAATCGAGCGCGGCGTACGCGATGGCGTTACTCCCGGACATCAGGGCCTGCTGTTCGTCGTGGCTGCCGTCAGAGACGCGCAGGTTGTGGGTAAAGTCGAACTCCGAGGCCTCGTCGTACGCCGACTGGAGGATCTCGAGGTTCGCGTCCCTGGCCTCGCCGGACATCGCCTCGCCGATGAGTTCCTCGAAGTGCGAGGTGTCCATCTCCAGGAGTGCGGCGGTCACGCCGACGCCGGCCGTGTTGCGCATGACCTCGCGGCCGTGATCGCGGGCCATCTCCCGCAGGTTCATCGGGTAGACGTGCCAGCCGTTCTCCTCGGCCCGTTCTTCGAGGCGGATGTCCCTGGCGTCTTCCTCTTCGATCAGTCCCGAGTCGTAGACGACGACCCCGCCTTCGTTGAGGTCGTCCAGGTTCTCCGTCAGCGGCTTGAGTTCCTCGTTGCCGTAGTAGGCGTCTTCCTGCGGGTTGCGCGCGAAACTGTCTCCCAGCGCGAGCAGGAAATTGAAGCCGTCGCCGCGCGACTGGATCGGCTCCGGTCCGGCCCGTACCTCGACGTACGTGTGCCCGCCGCGGATCCGCGACGGGTAGTGCCGGTGCGTGAAGACGTGCAGGCCCGACCGCATCAACGCCTTGGCGAAATTCTGGCTCGTCGAGTCGATGCCGTCTCCCGACCCGCCAGCGATTCGCCACATTAGGTTCGTGTCTGTCATAGTACTTTCTGGCCTGTGAGGCCCGTACTAGTAGAACGAGCGGTTACAACTAAATACTTATCACCATATAATGGAATATTAATGATTATCGTTGCCAAACGACAATGAACAATTCCGGGGATGGCGCCGGACTTCCGGTGACGAGACCGGTCACCCTCCCGGGTGGTCTTCGTGCACTCGTTCGCTTACTTCGGGGCTCGCGCCGCCACAACAACTACTATTTTCCCGCACGGACCTAACTGTACGGGATGTCGTTGCGCGAACTCATCAGGGGAGTCGAGGACGACGAGAAGACGCTGACAGTCTTCAACGCCGACAGTGGGGCCGGCACCGGCACCGGTGCTGGCGTCCGGACCAGCACTGACACCGAGGCTGGCACCGACACAGCCGACGCCGGGGCCGGCACTGACACCGGCACGGACGTCGTGTCCCAGTTCAGAGAGTACTTCGCCGACAGGAACGTTCGGGTGCGCGGCGAGGAGACCCCGAGCGGGAAACCGGAGGCGTTCGTCACCCTCAGCTACGACGGCGAGGTGTTGACGGCCGCGGGACTGTCCGACCTGCAGCAGATGCTGGCCGACGAACCGGCGAAACTGGGCCTCCGGGACCGGCCCTACCAGCCCATCCTGGACCATCTCGACGACACCCTGTTCACCTCCTGGGACGTCGGGCAGATGGTCACCGCGTCGCGCGAGATCGAGGACCGGGCGTTCCGGGTCGGGAGCGGGACACTGCACGCCGGCTTCCAGTATCTCTCGACGCTCGAGAACGAACTCCCCATCTACGAACGGCTCGGCTCGACCGACGTGGACGTCCACGTCTACGCCGTCCCGGACGGCGGCCGGCCGGACAGCGACGAGTTCACGACCCACCTGGAACGCGCCGACGAGATCGAGCACAGCTGGTTTGTTGCCTTCGACGGTGGCCCCGACCCTGCCGACAAGTGTGCGCTGCTGGCCGAGGAACGCGAGGGCCGGACGTTCTACGGGTTCTGGACCTACGACGAGTTGACCGTCGACTGGATCCACGACCACCTCGTCTCACACTACTGGTAGTCGAACGATAGCTTCCATTTTTCCCGCTCAGAGACGGGAACACGCCGCGTGACCGAGTGTCCACCACGCCACTCTCAGCCCATCCTCTCGAACGTTCCTTCCGGACCGTGTTCTTGCACCACGGCGTCGGCGTGGAATGCGACTGGTCGGATGAAAGGAGAGAGCTACTCCTCGGTGCCGACAGAGAGGTACTTCTCGAGGAGGTCTTCGCGGTCGCGGAGTGCCTCGATGGTTCCCTCCCAGGCTTTCTCGCCGCTCTCGATGATGTAGGCCCGCTCGGCGAGATCGAGTGCGAACTCGACGTTCTGTTCCGTGATCAGGACCGTCACGTCCTCGCTGACGACCTCTTCGAGGATCTCCTCGAGGTCCTCGACGATGACCGGCGCCAGTCCCTCGGTCGGCTCGTCGAGCAACAGCAGATCGGGGTTCTGTACGAGCGCCCGGGCGACCGAGAGCATCTGCTGTTCGCCACCGCTGAGATTCCGCCCGTTGCTCTCCCGAACATCGTCCAGGATCGGGAAGATGTCGTACATCTCCTCGATCGGGCGGTGCTCCCGCGCACACGAGTCGCGTGCCAGCATGAGGTTCTCCTCGACGGTGAGTGTCGGGAAGATACGTCGCTCCTCGGGGACGAGTTTGACACCCTTGTTGCTGATCACGTCGACGGAATCGTCGATGATGCTCTCCTCTCGGAACTCGATCCGCCCTTCCCGGCGCGGGACCGTGCCGGTGATCGATCGAAGCGTGGTCGTCTTGCCGGCGCCGTTCCGCCCCAGGAGCGCGACGACCTCGTTTTGATCGACCTCGAGATCCAGGTCGTACAGGATGTGGCTGTTTCCATAGTAGGCGTCGACCTCCGCCAGTTCGAGCGTACTCATACGTCACCTCCGAGATACGCCTCGCGAACCTGCTCGTTTTGCATCACGTCGTCGCGCGTCCCGTCGGCGATGAGTTTGCCGCCGTCGAGGACGAGAATCCGATCGGAGATTCCCAGCACGACGTCCATGTCGTGTTCGGTGAGCACGAACGTCGTGTCGGTCTGTTCGTCGAGTTCCTCGATGAGATCGACCATCTTTTCGGTCTCCGTGGCGTTCATCCCGGCGGTCGGTTCGTCGAGCAACACGACGGAGGGATCGGTGCCCAAGGAGAGCGCGATCTCGACTTTCCGCTTGTCACCGTGAGAGAGGTTCGCACACTCGGTGTCAGCGACGTCTTCGAGGCCGACCAGCTCGATTATCTCCCAGGTATCGTCGGTAAGCGTCTCGTCTTCGCGTGCGATCGATCGGATGTCGAGCGTTCGTCCGCTGTTTCTGATCCGGGCGATTCGGACGTTGTCGGCGACGGTCAGTCCCTCGAAGATGTTGTTGATCTGGAACGCCCGCGAGAGCCCTTTTCGGTTGATCTCGAACGGCTCCATCCCGGTGATGTCTGTGACCCCCGATCCGTTCTCTGTGCGAAGCCGGACCGTCCCGTCTGTCGGCTCCAGCCGTCCCGACAGGAGGTTGTAGAAGGTGGTCTTCCCGGCCCCGTTCGGACCGATGATACTCGTTATGTCCGCACTGTCGATCGAGACGGTCACGTTGTCGACCGCCAGCAGTTTGCCAAAGCGGCGTGCGAGCCCTTCGGTTTCGAGTACTGTCGTCACGCTTCGGCGTCTCCCAGGAGCCCCTCTGGCTTGAGAAGCAACACGAGAATGAGCGCGACGAACGGGAACAGTTCGCCGGCGCCGGCCGCGAAGATGCTCCCGACAGCGATCATGATCCCGACGAGGTACGCGCCCAGGAACGTCCCGACGAACGAGCCGAGTCCACCGAGAACGACGATGACGAAGGCGTCGATGATGACGGTTTCACCGAGCGCCGGCGTCACCGACTGCAGCGGTGCGGCGAAGGCGCCGCCGATACCGGCCAGCGCGGCACCGATGAAAAACACCATGCTGTAGAGCCGCGGGACGTCGACCCCCAGAAGCGAGGCCATGTCCCGGTCGCTCGAGGTCGCCCGCACGAGTCGGCCGAAGTTCGTCGTCTTCAGCGTGACGAGGATCGCCCCCATCACCAGGAAGGACACGAGAATGACGAACGCCCGGTAGGCCGGGATGGAGAGGCCTGCCAGCGCAACGTCGAACTGGAAGACAGCCGGCGGCTCTGTCTGCAGGGTGCCGGAGCCAAACAGTGCCCGGATGGTATCTTCGAGGATGAGGACGAACGCGAATGTCAGTAGCAACTGGTCGAGTTCCTCCTCGGCTCGCCCGTACAGGCGTCTGACGAATCCCATCTCGATTATGACCCCGAGGACACCAACGACGAGTCCCGCCGCGACGACGCCGATCCAGAAGTTCCCGACCGAACTCCCGATCACCGTGACGGTCACGTACGCCCCGATCGCGAACAGAACGCCGTGGGCGAAGTTCAACACGCCGAGGACACCGAAGACCAGGCTCAGTCCGATCGCCACCAGAAACAGCCAGCTCCCGATGCTGAGTCCGGTGATGATCTGCTCGATTACGATTCCGGCATCTGTCATTGTACTACTTCTCTGTCAATTACCGGTTAAAATTTTTGCTGTGTGATTGACATCCCGCGGTCCGGAATCTGGCCTTTCTTTTTGTCAGCCACACATGTGTAAAACCAGTAATTATTAGTGGAACATCTGTGAAAAACGCGTAGATATGTCCCAACAGCGTGAAGGCACGAGTGCGATTTCAGACGGCAAGCTGTCGAACGGCTTCAGCAGACGGGGATTCCTCGCAGCTGCAGGCTCCGGAGCCACGCTCTCTCTCGCAGGGTGTGCGGGCAACGGGGGCGGCGGCGACGAGGAGCCGATCCGGATCGGCGGGACGTACCTCCTCTCGGGGCTCGCCGAGGCGCTGGGTGCCGGATCCGCCGCAGCTGCCGAGGTCGCAGCCGAGTCGATCAACGAGGACGGCGGCATCAACGGCCGTGAAGTCGAAATCGAGATCCGGGACCACGGCGACGACCCGCAAGCGCAGGTCCGCAGCCTGGTCCAGGAGTTCGGCGCGGACGTGCTGCTCGGGATGACGTCCTCCGGGGTCACGCTGAACACCGGTCCGACCTGGGAAGAACTCGGCGTCCCGATCACGCTCACTGACATCGGGACGCCGTGGATCACGGAACACGACGCCGACTCGTACGGCGACTACTACGAGGGAGACGGCACCGCTGCGGGGATTCCGAACTTGTTCCGGACGAACTCCCACACAGCCCACATGACGTACGCGATGGCGCAGTTCACGGTCGACAACTACCCCGACCTCACTCGTATCGCGAACGTGGGTCCGGACTACGCCTACGGCCAGCAGACCTGGGATTACTACCAGGCGTACCTGGACGGGCTCGGGTTCGACTACGAGGTCGTCGCGTCCGAGTTCCCGGCACTGGGTGAGGGCGACATGACGCCGAACATCACGAACGTGATGAGCGCCGACCCGGAACTCGTGTTCACGAGCTTCTGGGCGGGCGATACGGTTACGTTCACCAGCCAGGCAGCCGAGGCCGGACTGTTCGAGGAAGTCGTCGACGTTCTCGACACGATCGGTGCCTCGCCCGACAACTTCGAGGCGCTCGGCGACACGATGCCAGAGGGAGTCCACTACTCGGGCTGGTACTGGCCGGAGTCCTACGGGACAGACGCCGACCAGGAGTTCGTCGAACTGTACCAGAGCACCTACGAGGACGACGACACCATTACCAGTTACCCCACGTTCACCGGCGGCAGCACGTGGACGGCGGTCCAGATCTACGCCGACGCCATCGAGGAGACCGGCGGGACAGACCCCGAAGAGCTCATCGAATTCATGGAGGGGTACACCTACGAAGACGACCCCCGCGGCGCGACCACTCTCGATTCGACAAACCACCAGGCGGACGCGACCTGCGTCATCGGCGAATCCTCGTTCGACGCGGACGTTCCGTACGACGGGGCCGGCCAGGTGAACACCCAGCAGTACGAGATCAGCCGCGAGGAAGCGCTGGATCTGCTGGAGGGCTCTGATCTCCCGCCGGGGATGTAATCCCAGCTACAATGAGTTACGCATTCAGAGAGAGACTAGTGACAGCGGAAACCACGACGTGGGCAGCCGTAGTCGTGGCTGTTCTGTTGCTCGCCGCACCGTTTTTCCTCGGCGGCTTCCAGACCTCGCTTCTGACCCGGACGATCATCTTCACCCTGTTCGCCGTGGCGTTCAATCTCCTGTACGGGTACACCGGGTTGCTCTCGTTCGGGCACGCGATGTTCGTCGCGGTCGCTGGATACACCGCCGCGAAGACAGTCAACGTCATCGCGCCCGCGCTCGGGATCGCCGAACTGTTCGGCGGCGTCGCGCCCGTGGTCACGTGGCTGCTCATGCTACTCCTGGGGGTCGCCATGGCGACGATCGTCGCAGTCGTCATCGGGTACCTCTCGGTCGGGCTCACGGAGATCTACTTCGCGCTCATCACACTGGCGTTCAGCATGGCGATTTTCGTCATGTTCCTGCAGGACACCATCGGCGAACTGCTCCACGCGTTCGGCATTGGCGACGGCACCTGGAGTAACGGCTCCGATGGCCTCACCTTCCGGATGGGTGATGTCGGTCTGTTCGGGTTCGATTTCCGGTTCGTGAGCCTCGTGGATCCGTTCCACTACTACTTCCTGTCGCTTTTCGTCGTCGTGCTCGGGTTGTACGCCCTCTGGCGTATCGTCCGGTCGCCGTTCGGGATGACCTGTCAGGCCATCAGGGAGAATCCGGAGCGGGCCAGAGCACTCGGGATCGACGTCTCCTACCACCAGTGGATGACCTTCATCATCTCGGGGGCGTTCTCCGGGCTCGCTGGCGCACTCCTCATCACTCTGGGGGGGGCGGTCAATCCCGGATCGCACGCCCACTGGACCTTCTCGGCCGTGCCGGTCCTGATGACCGTTATCGGCGGCCCCTACTCCTTTCTCGGGCCGGTGTTCGGAGCGTTCGTCCACGAGTATCTGCGCTGGATGATCCGGCAGTTCCCGGCTCTCGAGGCCTACTGGCAGCTCAACTTCGGTATCCTGCTGTTGATCGTCGTGCTGTTTTTCGACAACGGTGTCGCCGGCGGGGTCAACCGGTTCCGCGACTGGCTCGGGATCGCTTCGGAGCGGTACGCCGCCGAGGGTGCCGGTGGCGTCGCCGCGTTCACCGGCGAGACCGTGAGCGGATACGCCTCCGCGTTGCAAGAGAAACTCTCGCGGTAGGCGACCAGATCCGCCGCTTATACTGCCGGCGATAGCTACGTGGAGATATTCGACCCCACGGGGTCGAAATTACTCACGGGCTTACACAGTGGACCGTGACGCTCCACCGCCGCCGGTCTGTCGTAGAAGCAACTCTCCGATTCCGATCGTGAGAAGGTACGGTATCACACTGACAAGAGTGTCGTTCGTGGCATGAACGAGCGGATTACTCGGCGCAGTCCCTCCAAGCAGTATATAATTCACACCCATCTCGTGAGTCAAGCCGAGAGTGAACACGGCCACCCACAGAGCAGCGACCTGTACTGCGATTAACCCCTTTGTCGTGTTGGCGACTTGCACAGTGTGGCGTTGTACTTGAATAGTAAAATTGTTTCGCTGGGGATTTGGCTATGAATACGCATACGCTATTCGATCTTTGTATGCCGAAACACTGGTATGCCAACCGTTCTATGAGACTCTCCGAGCGATTTCGACCCCTGGGGATCGAAATTGCTCACATAAAAGATAAAAATATTATAATTAA
>CAYYHG010000121.1:0-8845 GCA_964471665.1 uncultured Halobacteriales archaeon
TAGAACCGCTCGCACTTCAATCTTGGCGTGTTGCCAACACCTATTGGACAACGGCACTAGTTGCGTGGGCGGTGGTTGTAGTACAGCACATACCGAGGTGTGGCGGCAACACCTTTAAGTATAGAACACGAGTACACGAGAGTAGACACTGACGGACGCAAAAGAACGGGACAAGGTTGACATCCTATGCTCGGGGCGGGCCGGGCATAAAACTGTCCCTTCTTGGAGTCCTGTCGTGTCTGCGCGCGACTATGGCACGAAAAACCATTCGCGCGCCGGCGGACCACTCTGCCAAGAACACTCCGCCGGCGCACTGGTCTGGGGCGGATACCCGCCCCGTGGACGCACCGACGTCGGACAGCACCTTTGCTGTTTCGACGTTTCAACTGTCAAACAGCGACGTGGTTGTGCAACGGAGTCCGGTAGGCTACATCTGTCGGATTGAACGGTCTGAGGGGCAGCCGAAGATCGAGTACGCCGGCCCGCACGACCGCGCGACTCTCCTACGACTGGCGGAGGTTTCGGCATAGATGTTCGAAGAATGTGCAGCAAGTCGGTGCTACCACGACGGCGACGTGTGGGTCTACAGCCCCCGCGTGAACGGATTGGTGCCGGCGTGTATGCCTCACGCACTGGATGTGACCGCAGGGGCGACTGTTCTTGAGGACAACGTGCCGGTGCGAGAGAAGGGGGTGCTACCGGCATGAGTGAGAGTGATAACGAATCTATGAGTCAAGCAAAGAGCTACGACGTCACGATAGCAGGAAGTACAGACGGCGGCGACCGCGTGCCGGACCTGTCGCCACGAGAAGCGTTTGAGCGATGGCTGGATAAGCTCAGAGTCGATAAGAGCGAGGCAACAGTCTCCAGCTATCATTACCGACTCAAACTGTTCATCGAGTGGTGCGAGGATACCGGCATCACCGAAATCGGCAGTCTGACAGGGTGGGACATAGAGACCTACGAAACCCAACGGCGCAAGAAGGGCATCGAGGCAATCACGCTGAACAAAGAACTGCTTACGCTCAGGCAGTTCCTCAGATATTGTGCCCGGATTGAACTAGTCGATGAAGACCTGCCAGGCAAGGTTGACCCGCCGGAAGTTGACAAGCAGAAAGATGTCGATGAGACCCGACTGGAACCAGACCGCGCCAAGGCCCTGTTTGACTACTACGATGACCACGCATACGGGACGCGCCAGCACGCGCTGTTGACGCTGTTCTGGTACGTCGGCGCGCGGCTGAATGCAGTCCGTGGGCTTGATCTGGAGCATTACCACAGTGATGACCAGTTCATTGAGTTTTTCCACGAACCGAACCGAGACCTGCCGCTCAAGAACGGTAAGGACGGCGAGAGAGCGGTCGCACTGACGGACTATGCGGCCGGCGTGCTTGATGAATACGTTGCCAACCACAGATTTGACAACCACGCAGACGATGGCTCACGGCCACTCATCACCACTGAACGTGGACGTCCGGGGCGCAACACAATCCGCGCGCGGACGTATCTTGGAACCGTCCCGTGCCTGCATACCGAGTGCCCACACGGTGAGAACCCCAACACCTGCGAGTACCTGAGTTACAACCACGTCAGTAAGTGCCCGTCCAGCCGTGCACCCCACCAGGTTCGGAAAGGGAGCATCACCTGGCAACTGAACAAGGGCGTAGATATTGAGGACGTCGCAGGGCGGGTAAACACGTCTGTGAGAGTGCTGAAAAAGCACTACGACGTGCCCGACCGACGCGAGGAACTGGAGGAACGCCGCAGGCACCAGATCGACAAACTATCATTCGACAGCAGGGGTGACGACAGATGATTTGGTTCTGTCCCGCCCGAACCCATCCTCTCAAGTCGATTTTCTCCGATAGCGGCAAGGCTGGCCGCCACTTTCGTGTCAGTTCCGGGAGTGGTCGGCAGTGAGCCGAACCGTCGAACTGCACCCGCCACTCTGCGAGCACACATAACCACGCTGTCTTGCGATTTTTCCCTTTTGACAACCTATTGAACAGCGGCTGTCTTCAGGCTGGCCCCATCGAGACGCCAGACTCGGCCATTTGCCAGACAGTGAGTGCTCCCGCTACTCCGAGGCCGACTGCGAACCCAAACAGCACGGCGTAGGTTCCAGTCGTGGCGACTAGTTTTCCGGCCACGACAGGCGCGACGAACGACCCCAGCCACCCGGCCACGCTCGCGAGCGAAACGGCTGTTCCAGCAGCGCTCGGATCGACGAACTCCTGGATAGACTGGTACATCAGTCCAATCTGGAGTTGGATGAAAACCCCCGTCAGGACGAGCAGTGCGACCAGCAGCGCAATCGTTGTGCTGTAGAACATGAGGACCGCCAGCACGGTCGTACCGACAAACGAGGCGGCGAAGACAGGCCGTCGCCGCTGGGCCAACACCGTGTCCGAGAGCCATCCGCCCGTCGGCCGAGCCAGGACCCCGACCGCGGGAAACAGTGCGACGAACGCGCCGCTCTCTGCCAGCGAGACCCCGAATCGACGGGCGATGTACGTTGGCGTCCACGAGTTGAACACCATGTACAGCGAGTAGCCAAGGGTCGTGACGACGAGGATCATCCACACGTTGTGATTTCCCACCACCCGCTTGAAGCCGGGTAGTGTCATCGAGTCCGAAGACGTATCGAACCGAGAGACACGCCCGGCAGCGACGTAGAACGCGACCGACAGCAGAAGCACCGCGCCGCCAAAGACTGGAAACACCGCTGGCCAGCCGACGACAGCTGCGACGCGTGGTGTACCGAGTTGTCCGAGCGCGTAGCCTGCCGGATACCCTGAGATGATCACCGATGTTGCTGTCGCCCGCCGAGTCGGTGGAAACACGGCTGAGGCGACGTTGATGCTGACCACCCACAGAACGAACATGCCGATCCCCGCGAACAATCGCGAGACGATCAGCAGCGAGACGGCCCCCTCGCTTGCAGCGAACCAGTCACCGAGGCTACCGGCGAAGACGATAGCCGCCCCAGCCGGGACAACCGCGCGGGTCTCGACGCGGTCGAGATAGACGCCAACGGGAATACCGATCACTGTCGCGGCGACCTGTGGCATCGAGACGAGTGCGGCAGCCGTGGCCTCAGTGATGTCGAGTTCGGCCATCACCAGTGGGAGGATACTGGCTGGAGTGATCAGGTAGGCACCGAGAAACAGGAGTACCAGCCATCCCGCAGCAACGGTTATGCTGCGTCGGGATGGAGTTCCGGGGAGGTGACTGCTGTCGGTCAGATTGAGGCCTGCGATGTGACTGCTAAATGGAGATTGAAAATAATCCTATCGGTCGCGACGTGTTCTGCGCCCGCTCGCTCCAAAACAAAAGTTTCTCGACTTGCAGGAGATAACCCTCGTGCCCGCAGAGGAGAGCGAAAACGACGACCCGACGGTGACGCTCCCGACGTACCTCGACGGCGTCCTCGACTCCCACTGGAGTCTCGGGATAGACGGGTGACACGGCCGGTTACCTCAGGGCGGGAGCCACGGGCCGATTCCCACTTTTTAAAAAGCGGGCCAGTGTTGGATTCGAGTGATGGAGGCAGTCCTCTGGTACGTGCTTACCGGCACGCGCGGGGGGAAAAACCGCGTGCGCATCCTACGGACCCTGGACGAACGCCCCCGCAACGCCAACCAGCTCGCGGAGGACCTCGACCTCGACTACAAGACGGTGCGACACCACCTCGACGTCCTGATGGACAACGACATCGTCACCAACAGCGGCGACGACTACGGCGCGGTCTACCTGCCGACCGACCGGGTGCGCCACCACTGGGACACCGTCGAGGAAATCATCGACGAGGTGGACTGATTATGGTGCAATTTGGGAAAGAATATATTCGAGGTAGAACCCTACGGTGGTACAGATGGGCGTCTGGTTGACTGCAGCGAGTGTCGCGACGGCACTCAACGTCGTGCTGTTGCTGGTCCTCGGGAGTATCTGGGTTCGCAATTACCTGGAGTTTCGGTCCAAGCACACCCTCGGGTTCGCCGTCTTCGCCGGCCTCCTCCTCGCCGAAAACCTCCTCTCGCTGAACTACTACGTCCTCGACCCCCAGGTCGCGCAACTGCTGAACAGCGCCGATCCGATCGCCGGCCGCGCCATGATGTTCGTCCAGGTGCTCGAACTCGCTGCAATCGTCTTTCTGCTCTGGGTCACCTGGGACTGACCCCCGCGGCTGCCTCCTCGCGACGTCTCCGTTCTGGTGCTTTGCTTCCCCCGCGCTGTGACCTCTCTGTCGGGTTACCTTTCTGCCCTTTCGGCCCACACTGCTTCGTATCCCCGCGGCCCTTTTTGGCCGTCTGGGTGGATTTTGGGGCGAAATTGGGTCGGAGAACGGTCACTATTGGAAAAATATACACGTTCTGTCTATTCCTGGTACCGAACGCAATGCAACGACCAAGCAGACGTCAGACGCTCGCAGCAATCGGGAGCACGGTGACAGTAGGCCTCGCGGGGTGCCTGCAGGGTGACACGGGCGCGGACGGAGACGTCGGACAGACCGAAACACCCACGCCGACACCCGAGGACGCTACTACGGAGACGCCCGGGGACGGGGACATGGAGACGACGGGGAACGTCCGGGTAGCGCACTTCTCGCCGGACGCGCCGAACGTGGACGTCTACGTCGACGGCGACCAGGTCCTCTCCGACGTCTCCTTCCGGGCCACCAGCGACTACCTCGCCGTACCGGTTGGAACCCGAACCGTCACCATCACCGCGGCGGGCGACCCCGACACCGTGGCCTTCGAGGGCGACGTCGAGGTGGGGGAGGCCGACTACACCGTGGCCGCGGTGGGCGAACTCGCGGACGGGGACACCGAGTTCCGGCCGCTCGTCCTCGAGGACGACAACAGCGATCCTGGCGGCGATACCGCCCGCGTCCGGCTGGTCCACGCCTCGCCCGACGCACCCGCGGTCGACGTGACCCTCGAGTCCTCGGCCGACGCCATCTACGACGGGGTCCCGTTCGGCGAGTCGGGCTACGTCGAGGTACCCGCGGGGACGTACACGCTCCAGGTCCGTGGCGACACCTCGGACAACGACGGCGACGTGGCCGCGGAGTTCACGGTCGAACTCGCCGGCGGCACCGTCTACACCGCGTTCGCGGGCGGGTACCTGACCCCGGACGACGAACCCACCGGGGAGGCGTTCGACCTCACGGTGGCCGTCGACGCCGAATACTGAACGTAAAAACGGCTGCTCTCGGCCCGTCGATTCCGCCGTGGGATTGGCACACATACCCGTTCTGTTGGGGGATTGGCTGGATTGGCGGCCGCGGCAACTCGAAACATTTATAAACTTTCCAGACTAACCAATAGTTAAGAGGACAAGCCGAGGAGTATCACGATTATCTCTCCGGCAACTCTATACCATCATGAGCGAATCACCGACACGGCTCAACAACGCCGACCGAACGCGGGAACGATCCGAGAGCGAGACAGAACGAACCGGTGTAGACGTCTGTGACGAGTGTGGCGGCCGCCTCGTCTCCGACGCAGAGCACGGAGAGACAGTCTGCGAGGAGTGTGGTCTCGTCGTCGAGGAGGACGAGATCGATCCCGGCCCCGAGTGGCGCGCCTTCGACGCCCGCGAGAAAGACGAAAAATCGCGCGTCGGCGCCCCCACCACCAACATGATGCACGACAAGGGCCTCTCGACGAACATCGGCTGGCAGAACAAGGACGCCTACGGCAACGCACTCTCCTCGCGCCAGCGCGAGAAGATGCAGCGTCTCCGGACCTGGAACGAACGGTTCCGCACCCGCGACTCCAAAGAACGCAACCTCAAGCAGGCGCTGGGCGAAATCGACCGCATGGCCTCCGCGCTCGGACTCCCCGAGAACGTCCGCGAAACCGCCTCCGTCATCTACCGGCGCGCACTCGACGAGGATCTCCTGCCGGGCCGCTCGATCGAGGGCGTCTCCACCGCCGCCCTCTACGCCGCCGCCCGCCAGGCCGGCACACCCCGCTCGCTCGACGAAATCGCGAAAGTCTCGCGGGTCGACCGCATGGAGTTGACCCGGACCTACCGGTACATCGTCCGGGAGCTGAACCTCGAGGTCAAACCCGCCGATCCCAAGAGCTACGTGCCCCGGTTCGCCTCGGACCTGGATCTCTCGGAGGAGGCTGCCCGCGAAGCCAGGTCGTTGCTCGACGCGGCCACCGAAGCGGGCACCATCAGCGGCAAGTCGCCGGTCGGACTCGCCGCCGCGGCGGTGTACGCGGCCGCACTGTTGACCAACGAGAAGGTCACCCAGAGCGAGGTGTCGGAGGTCGCGGACATCTCCGAGGTCACCATCCGCAACCGGTACAAGGAGTTGCTCGAAACGAAGGGCAATCCCCCGGCCTGATACGGACTGGTGTCGTTCGGTTCGGTGCTCACCGCTCCGGGAACGGCGAATACGGGAATGAGCGCGGCCGCGACAGCGAACGGACACCACCCTTTTTACCACAGCGTGCGTGAGAGAGTGCATGACCGAGACGTACGTGCGCTTGCTTTGCCCCGAATGTGCCAAGGAGTGGGAGTCGTCGCCGGGCGAGTTACCCGAGAGCCACCGGACCTTCCACTGTCCGAACTGTCACGCGAGCCGTCCCCTCTCGGAGTTCATGCGGACCGAACACGACCTGCGGACGCTCCAGCAACTGAGCTAGCCGCTGGTCGCCGAGCGGGCCCCGCAGGCGTCACACCTGAGGATGAGCGCGCCCTGTTCTCTGGTCAACTGGGTGTCGGGGAGTCCACACTCCGAGCAGAGGACGAACTCCTCGGTGTACCCGTCGATGGCGTCGGCGATGCGGTCGCGGCTGAACTCCCCCGTGAGGCGGACGCGGCCGCTCTCGTCGATGTGGCCACTGGTGCCGAGTTCGTCCTGCAGGAACTTCATGAGGTGGTTCTCGTCGCGGTCGAGTTTGCGCCTGACCGCCTGGAAGTTCTCGAAGACCGAAACGTTCCCCTCCTGGCGAACCTCGGGATCGGGCACCTCGAACCGCTCGGAATCGCCGACGATGTCGGGCGTCTCCTCGATACCCCGGTCGAGCATGTCGTCGTAGTCCATACCCGGGAGATACCTGTGGCTGGATAAAAGTACTCGGATCTGTCACTCGCCGGTCGACCCGGAATCGTTCCGATCCTCCCCGACAGGCGTCGCGGGCACGCCGGCGACAGTCGAGCCCGGTGGCACGTCCGAGGCGACCAGCGAGTTGGCGGCGACGCGCGCGTCCGGGCCGACCTCGACGCCGGGCAACACGACCGCGCCGGCACCGACCATCGCCCGCTCGCCGACCACGACCTCGCCCGTCCGGTAGCCGTCCTGGAGGAACTCGTGACAGAGGATCGTGGCGTCGTAGCCGACGACGGCGTCGTCCTCGACTGTCACGAGGTCGGGCCAGAAGACGTCCGGCGTCGACTCCAGCCCCCACGCGACGCCCGACCCGACGGTGACGCCGATGCGGCGCAACAGAACTCGCTTGAGTCGCAGACTCGGCGAGACGCGACAGATCACGATCACAGCGTAGTGTACCATCACCCGGACCGGATTGCGTGCCCGGTACCACCGCCGCAGCGAGTTGCCCGGCCCGGGAGTCGGGTGGAACTGCAGTCGCTCGTGGCGCGCGTTCGCCTGCCCGACCCCCTGGCCGTCACTGGACTCCCCGGAGGTGGCGTCGCTCACACCCCCTCTTCCGGCCGAGGGATATTCAGACTGCCGGCTACCAACAATCGAAGAATGTCGACATCAGTATCTCGACCGGTCAGATCCGGACCCGACAGGCGGGTTGAGGTAGATTGCGTCCAGGAGGAGAAGTGTACTCGTCATGGCACCGACCGTGATGGCCAACTGGAACGACACTGGCGCCACCACGTGCGCGAGCAGCGCCAGCGCGAACGCCAGCGGAATGCCAGCGAGGACAACGTCGTACCGTGACAGCCCCACGAGTTCCTCCAGGACAACTCCGGAGTCGGTGTCTGCTGTGCTGTAGCCGGTGTTGCGACTGGTGGCCATCGTTTCTGTACCTCCTGTCAGCACGTATGGGCGTCTCTCACTAAAAATTTACTCCCGTTCAGTTTCTCGAAGGTCTCTGTACTCTCTTCTGGCTATTCTCGATGAATACTCGTAACTTATGCGGTAGTTATTCTCGCATAAACGCAGGACGCTAGTGTAATGGCGAAAGACGGGGCTATACGGATTGCTGTGAGTCACTTGAATAAACGGTCCGATCAGTCACTGGCGCCCCGGTCAGACCGGGACGGCGGGGGGATGCGCTCTTCGGCGACAGGGGGTTCTGGCCGGAGACACCGGTCAGGTTCGTCGTTGACGTGCGCGAACTCCCCGGGTGCGTTCGCGAGCGGGTGGGCCGGATTCTCGCCGCTGGCGATGCGGGCGGCACGGACCGCCGAGAACCCCCGGAGGCGTGTCCGGATCCCGCGCCAGTGCAGCCCCGTCGCACGGGGGACCGACACCGTGTGTGGGGAGACGCCGCCGGTCGCGCTGGACAGGAGTGTGGCGTTGACGTTGGCGGCGAGCTGGTCGTGGTCGATGAGTACGCCGACGGAGGCGTCCGCGGGTGCTCGCGCCGCGAGGACGTCGAGTCCCAGGTGGAGCGCGCGGTACTCCGCGACGTTGTTGTCCGGGGCCTCGTTCGGGACCGAGACCCGGGCGACGCGCTCGCCGTCGCGGGTTTCGATGACAGCCCCGAGCCCGCCGCCCGTCTCTCTGAACGACCCGTCCGTGGCAAGGTAGAAATCGCGGTGGTGGGTCCGGGGTGGGTGGGCAATGTGCGGCGTGGGCGACTCGTCGAACAGGTCTCGTAATGACGGCCGGCCGTACGCGGCCATGTCC
>CAYYHG010000122.1:0-8833 GCA_964471665.1 uncultured Halobacteriales archaeon
CGCAAGAAGAAAAATTGATCTGGCTCATTCGAGAGGGGTGCGGAATATGGGTGAGCAACGAAATCAACCCGGGTTCGCTGTCTGAAGAATCTGCGGTGACGAGCAGCCGGCGAATTTGATCGCCAAACACAGTTCAGACCCATATTCCGCACCCCTCCGCAATAGGAGATCAATTTTCCCTCTGGCGATTAGCCAGAGGCTAGGTCGGTAGCATCCAGAACCACCTCATTTCTTGACGGTGTACTCGTAGAGCAACATGTAATGACCGACGCATATACTCCGGGGCCTCTCCCAATTATCGCGGCAGTCTGTCGTGAAGCTCACATTCCGCACCCCTCGACCTCGACTTCACCATATTTTTTTGTCTTTCGGTTTTGCAAACTGGTTGCGTAATTGTCATTTCGTAAATGAACGGCTCAACAGACAATCTGTCCACATCAGCCGTAATTCCAAGCTAAGCTAAATTGGCGTGAAAACACCGACTGCGGCCGTTTATCGCCATCTTAGCGAGATCACTCCTCATAGCTGACAAGCATTTATTTGGTAGTTTTTAATTTCAAATATTATTTGATATAATCGACAGACAAAAAATTGGTCGAGAGGCAAATTAGGGATGCAGAATGTGGGACGAATAGGAAAACACCGGAGCTTTCACACCCATCGCCTACGAGTACGGAGTATGGAACAGCCACGACGAGCGTTCCTGGAGGATTTGCTCGGTACAGCGACGCCCTCGGGATTCGAGACGGCAGGGCAGCGCCGGTGGGTCGAGTACGTCGCGGAGTTCGCAGACGAGGTACGGACGGACGACTACGGGAACGCGGTCGCCGTTCTGGAGGGCGGCGAGCCCGAGATCGCGCTGGCGGGTCACGGCGACGAAATCGGGTTCATGGTGCGGGACATCGAGGAGAGCGGCGCCATCCGGATGACCGCCATCGGCGGCTCCGATCGAACGGTCTCGAAGGGCCAGCACGTCCAGATCCACACCAGCGACGGACCGGTCCCTGGCGTGGTCGGACAGACGGCCATCCACCTGCGCGACCGCGAGGACGAGACCGTCGACGACATCGCCGAACAGCACGTCGACATCGGCGCCGACGACGCCGACGAAGCGGGGGAACTGGTCGAGCGCGGCGACCCCATCACCTTCGACCAGACAGTGACCGAACTCGCGAACGACCGCGTCGCAGCGCGCGGGCTGGACAACCGCATCGGCGTCTGGGCGGCCGCCGAGGGTCTCCGGCGGGCGGCCGACGCCGACCCCGAGGTGACCGTCTATGCCGTCTCGACGGTCCAGGAAGAGGTGGGATTGCAGGGCGCGAAGATGGTGGGATTCGACCTGGCGCCCGACGCCGTGGTGGCGACGGACGTCACACACGCGACCGACGCGCCGGGGACACCCGCCGACCGGAAGACCGGGATCGAACTCGGCTCGGGACCGGTCGTCGCCCGCGGGAGCGCCAACCACCCTCGCGTCGTGGAGGCAGTCCGCGGGGTCGCCGGCGAGTCGGACATCGACGTCCAGTTACAGGCCGCGGGCAGCCGAACCGGCACTGACGCCGACGCGTTCTACACCTCGCGGGGTGGTATCCCGTCGCTGAACCTCGGCGTACCCAACCGCTACATGCACACGCCCGTCGAAGTGCTCGACCTGGCGGACCTCGATTCGGCCGCAGACCTGCTCGGTGCGTTCGCGGCCAGCGCACACGAGTTCGAGTTTGCAGTCGACCTGTAGACAGTCCCGTGCGGGGGCGGACCCGTGCACGGACTCCCACGATCCGGAGCCGGTACGTTTAAGAACTCGTCGGCGAGCCGTTTGGGTATGAGTGACCGAGGGAGCAGACCGCTCGATCTGTTGGAGGCGTCGGTCGGGACCGAAGTGACGGTCACCCTCAAGGGTGGCGAGGTCTACGAGGGACAGCTGGCGGGGTACGATCAGCACATGAATCTCGTCGTCGAGACGGGCGAAGACACAACGATTATACGCGGCGACAACGTCGTTTCCATACGCCCATGACATCAGGAACGCCGAGTCAGGGAAAGAAAAACATCACGACACACGTCAAGTGTCGACGCTGTGGGGAGAAGTCCTACCACGTCAAAAAGAAGATCTGTTCGTCCTGTGGATTCGGCAAATCGGCAAAGCGCCGGGAGTATGCCTGGCAGAGCAAAGCCGGCGAGTGAGATGCACGAGAAGTGCGGCGTTGTCGGCGTCTCCTTCGCCGACCGCGGCGCCGCCCGCCCCCTCTATTATTCTCTGTACGCCCTCCAGCACCGCGGCCAGGAATCGGCCGGCATCGTCACCCACGACGGCTTCCAGCAGTACGAACACGTCGAGATGGGACTCGTCGGTGACGCGTTTGACCCCTCCGATCTGGAGTCCCTGAAGGGAACCAACGGCATCGGCCACGTCCGGTACCCCACTGCCGGCGGTGTCAACGAGTGCTGTGCCCAGCCGTTCTCTGTGTCGTTCAAGAGTGGTTCGCTGGGACTGGCACACAACGGCAACCTCGTCAACACCGACGAGATCCGCGAGGAACTCGCCGCGCTGGGACACGCCTTCACGTCGACCGGCGACACCGAAGTCATCGCACACGACCTCGCACGGAACCTCCTGGAGGAGGACCTCGTTCGAGCGGTGAAGTCGACGATGGATCGCGTCCACGGGTCGTACTCGCTGACGATCATGCACGACGAGACCGTCATGGGAGTCCGGGACCCGCAGGGCAACCGGCCGCTGTGTATCGGCGAACTCGAGGACGGCTACGTCATCGCCTCCGAATCGGTCGCCATCGACACGCTGGACGGCGACCTGGTCCGGGACGTCCGTCCGGGCGAACTCGTGGTTCTCCAGCCCGACGGATCGGGATTCGACTCGTACCAGCTGGTCGACCGCGATCACACCGCTCACTGCTTTTTCGAACACGTCTACTTCGCGCGGCCGGACTCGGTCATCAACGACGAACTGGTCTACGAGGTGCGCCGGGACCTCGGCGCGAAACTCTGGGAGGAGTCGGGCATCCAGAGCGACGTCGTGATGCCGGTCCCGGACTCGGGCAGGGCGTTCGCGTCCGGGTACGCGGAGGCAGCCACCCGGGAAGGCGCGGACCTCGAGTTCGCTGAAGGGCTGATGAAAAACCGGTACGTCGGGCGCACCTTCATCATGCCGACCCAGGACGAACGCGAGCGGGCGGTCCGGCTGAAGCTCAACCCGATCAAATCGACCGTCGACGGGCAGAGCGTGACGCTCATCGACGACTCTATTGTCCGCGGGACCACCTCGACTCAACTCGTCGATCTGCTCCGGGACGCCGGCGCCGAGGAAGTCCACGTCCGCATCGGATCACCGCCGATCGCCGCGCCGTGTTACCTGGGGATCGACATGGCGACCCGGGAGGAACTGATCGCCGCCGACCGCGACACCGAGGATATTCGGGAGACAATCGGAGCGGACTCGCTGTCGTACCTCTCGATCGAGGCCATCACCGACGTGCTCGGGAAGACAGACACCGACCTCTGTCTGGGCTGTGTCACCGCGGCGTATCCCTACGACATCGACGGCGAAGAACGCGACCGCGAGATCACACGCCCGGCCGTCGACTCGACGGCGGGTGCCGACGACTAGTCGGTTGTCGCGTTGACCCATCCGGGTTCCCGGACGGTCGTCTCACCCACGTCCGTCACCCGCATCTCGAAGACCACGCTCATGTTGCCGTATCCCGACGGGGTGCCGGAGACGTCGTACGACCAGCGCGCGGACTCGACGAGGCCCTCGCCGGTGACGACGACGCTACCGGTCGTATTCTCGATCGAGGGCTCGGGGTTCTCGTTGGTGACGATGTAGATCCTCGTTTCTCCGTCGTCGGTCCGGTGGTCGACGACGGTCGACTCGCGGACGTCCAGAAACCACAGCAGGTACAGCGCGTAATCGTCCACGAACCGGTCGTAGTCCAGCAACACCGCGCGCTCGACCGACGCCTCCCCGGTCCGCTCGAACCGGGCGGACCCGTTCGCGTAGACGTCAGTTTCGGCAATCCGAAACGGCGTCGTCCGCAACTCGCCGCGTGTGACGACGGTCGCCCTGTATCGGGTCTCGTTTTCGACCCGGATCGTCTCGGTGTAGACACCGGCGGGCCGCCCGTCGACGAACTCCCGGTACGTCAGAGAGAGGCGGTACGATTCGTTCGTCAGGCGTGCCTCGTGGGCGTCTGCGAGGTCCCGCGGCGTGATTTCGCCGGACTGGTTGACACCGGGTGGCAGTGGCTCGTACCGCGTCTCACCGTCCGGCGAACCCTCCGCAGTCACGCTCCCCGCGGGCGTCGACTCTGCAGTGGACTCGCCTGTCTCGGCTTCGTCCGCTGTCGACTGTAGAGTCTGGGTCGGCGTGGCTGTCGACGGCTCCGGGGCCGTCTGCTCTCCGTCGACCAGCACCGGCGTCCGATCGCCGACGATGTCGGCCAGCCCGACTGCTGTCCCGCCTGCGACAGCCACCACCAGCACCGCTGCGACGAGCACACGCGACCGGCCAGCGAATGGCTGCCACTCCGCCCACGAAGCAACAGAACCACTCTCGTCAGAACGGCTGTCGGTCGCTGGCCCGTCACCAGCATCCCCGGCCTCCGAGGTCCCGGAAGCGGCCGACGCGTCGCCGTCAGGAACCGTCCAGTCGAAGTGATCCTCGAGCAACTCCCGTGCGACGGGTCTGTCGATGGCATACGCGAGTTGGTCACGGAGGGTCGCGGGATCGAGGACCTCGACGTCGGATGTGACAGTGGTCGGATCCTCGATAGCGAGAACCGTATCGGCCCAGACGGCGAGGTCCGAGGCCGGGAGGCTGTCGTCGGGGTGGACGACCGCGACCCGCCGTGTCCGGTCACCGTCGGAGACGACCACCTGTCGGTCGCCGTGGCGGTCCGTGGTCCACCCGCGGGCCTCGTACAGGGCGGCGACGAAGTCAGTCACCGCCGCCGGGTCGGCCCCGCGACACAGGTCCGCGATCGGCACCTCCGTGACGGCCATGTATCGGTGTACGGCGTCGAGGCGCATAAAACGGCGCGTCCGGATGTGCGCCCGTCGCGTAGTGACGGCTGTCGGCCGTTACCAGATCAATCGCACGACTACAGGCGATTGCCACGGTAAAACGTCACAGCAGTCATCATCACTCCTCGTCGATCCAGCCTGGCCGGCCAGCGGTCGTCGATCCGACCTCCGACGTCTGGACGGAGAACTCGATCCGGCGGTCCGGGTTCCCTGGCCTGGTGTACGTCCAGTGGCCGTACGTGACGAGTCCCTCCGCGGTGACGTACGCGGTGCCGGACGCGTCCTCGACGCCCGTGTAGGGGTCGCCGTCGGTCGTGATCCGGTAGGTCGTGCCGTTGCCCGCTAGCTGGTAGCGGTGAACCTGGCTCTCCCGGGCCGACAGCGACCAGCGGAGGTACTGGCTCACCTGCCGGCGGAACCGGGAGGGAGTCGCTCTGCTCCGGAAGTACAGCCCCTCAGTCCCGTTCCCGACGTACCGGCGGTCCCCGTCGACGAAGAGGTCGACGCCGACGACCGCCCGCGGCGTTGTCTCCAACTCGCCGGTCGTCGAGACGTCCGCCCGGTACCGGCTCTCGTTCTCGACGCGGATCGTCTCGACGTAGACACCCGTCACCCGCCCGTCGACGAACTCGCGGTACTGGATCGTCACGGTGAACGAACTCCCCGAGAGCCCCGTCCGGTGGGCGGCCACCAGTTCGCCGACGTGTTCGATCCCCTCCGTCCCGACGCCAGCGGGCAGTAACGCCTCGCGGCGGTGCTCGCCGTATTCCTCTGACGGTGTCGCCGACCCGGACGTATTCGAGGACGCGTCGGTCGTCACATCGGTCCCAGACGCCGGTGTCGGCGTCGGTGCGGGGGTCGATCCAATCGAGACCTCGGCTGTCCCTGACTCGTCGTCGAGAGGAATCTCCGCCACGCCGCCGACCGCGAGGGTCGCGAGCAGGACGACGCCCACGGCGACCGCCAGGGTGAGAGTGATTGTCCGTCCGCTCGCGTGCCACCACGCAACCGTCGGCGTGTCCTCGTGTGACACCCCCGCGGAACGGATCCCGGCAAGTCGCCAGCCGTCGCGGTCGTGACTGTCGCCATCCCCGGCGGATCCGTCGTCGTGGTCAACGTCGGCTTCGGTCCCGACCGGTCGGTTGTCGACCTCGACCCCGAAGTGGGTCGCGAGCAGGTCCAGCGCCGCTGTCCGGTCGACGGCGTAGTGGAGGTGTTCGTGGATCGTCTCCAGATCGAGGATCTCGAGGTCTGGCCGGGTGTGGGACGGTTCCCGGGAACCGACGGTCACGACCGCGTCGGCGTCGGTGGGGACTGACCCGCCAACCGGACGGACGGCGACGGTCCTGTCGCCGGGATCGAGACGGACCGACCTCTCGTCGGGTCGCTCGACGGCGTATCCCCGCGCCGCGTAGAGGGCGGCGACGAAGTCGGTCACTGTCGCTGGCTCGGCCTCCCGACAGACCGTCGCCAGCCGGTCCCGCGAGACGAGGGTCACGTACGGGGTAGGGGAGACCACGGTATTAATTCGTCGCCACCCGCGCTCGTCAGTACACTACATAGAGCATGAGATAGACCACGAGTCCCAGCGCGAAGGAGACGAGCCACAGTGTCGCTGCGATCCGCCCCACCCGTGGGTGGGGAGTCTCTGGCAGTTCCGCGACGTCGTGGGTCAGTGCCAGCAAGAGCACGTAGTACAGGAGAGGAATACAGACGATAGCGAGCAGTATGTGGACGCCGAGCGTCGGCAGATAGACGAACCGGTAGACCGAGTCGGGGCCGGGAAACGGCGTCGGCCCCTCGATCGAGACCCGGTAGAGATAGAGGATCAGGAAGGTCACGAAGAAAGCGAGGCTCGCGAGCATTGCGAGTCGATGGCGGCGGATCCGTCCCCGGCGGACGCTGGCGACGCCATAGAGGATCGTCGTGATGGCGGCGACGCTGACCACCGCGTTCAGGTGTGGCACCGCCTCGACGAGCGAGGGGACGTGGGGGAGTGCCCCCGCCGGGACGACACCCCCGACAGCAGAGAACACGAGCGCGAGCGAGACCACCGAGAGGAGGGCGGTGAGTTCTCGCACCCGGTCGCGTGCCCGCAGTTGCATACCCGAACGTCTGGACAGGAGCCCAAAAGGGGTTGCGCCTCGGGCCGGTCAGACCTGGTCGAGCCCGTCCTGGCTCTCGAAACACAGCGTCCCCGGGATCAGAATCGCCGGGGTTCGTGTGGACTGCTGTCGGTAGTTTTAGTGGAAGGTCCGCCCGACGCGGTCTTCCTCGACTTCGGTGTCGCGCGTGTCGAAGCGCTGTTCGATCTCCTCGTAACGCTCCTGGGTCTCCTCGTCGACGCTGGGGTGGACCTCCTCCATGGCCTGCTCGAAGTGGTCACTGGTCACCCGGACGTTCCCGACGCTCTCCTCGATCTCGTCGGGATCCACGCTGGCGACGAACTCCCGCGTGGCGGCCATCGAGGCTTCGCGACAGACCGCCTCGATGTCCGCACCGACGTAGCCGTCCGTCCGGGCGGCCACGTCGTCGAGGTCGACCTCCTCGGCCAGCGGCTTGTCCCTGGTGTGGACCGCGAAGATCTTCCGGCGGGCGGCCTCGTCAGGGACGGGCACGTGGATGTGCCGGTCGAGTCGACCCGGCCGCAGGAGGGCGGGATCGATGAGGTCCGGCCGGTTGGTCGTGGCGATCACGACCACGTCCTCCAGGTCCTCGAGGCCGTCCAGTTCCGTCAACAGCTGTGAGACGACGCGTTCGCCGACTCCCGAGTCACCGGCGTGCTGGCCGCGCTCGCCCGCGATGGAGTCGATCTCGTCGAAAAACACCACCGTGGGTGCGTTCGCGCGGGCCTTCTCGAAGACCTCGCGGACGCCCTTCTCGGATTCGCCGACGTACTTGTTGAGCAGCTCTGGCCCCTTGATCGAGATGAAGTTGCTCTGTGCCTCGTTGGCGATGGCCTTCGCCAGCAGCGTCTTCCCCGTGCCGGGCGGGCCGTACATCAGCACGCCCTTGGCGGCCTGCATGTCCATCTCGGCGAACACCTCGGGGTACTCGAGAGGCCACTGGATGGCCTCGCGGAGCCGTTCTTTGGTGTCCTCGAGACCGCCGACGGAGTCCCAGGTGACGTCGGGGACCTCGACGAACACCTCGCGCAGCGCCGAGGGTTCGATGCCCTTCAGGGCGTGCTTGAAGTCGTCTTCGGTGACCTTGAGGCGTTCGAGCGTCTCGGCGTCGATCTCGTCCTCTTCCAGGTCGAGTTCGGGCCGGATCCGCCGGAGCGCGTTCATCGCGGCTTCCTTGGCGAGCTGTGCGATGTCCGCGCCGACGAACCCGTGTGTGTTCTCGGCGTACTGGTCGAGGTTGACCGACTGCGAGATGGGCATCCCGCGGGTGTGGACCTGGAGGATCTCCTTGCGGCCGCCCTTGTCCGGGACGCCGACCTCGATCTCGCGGTCGAAACGCCCGCCACGCCGGAGCGCGGGATCGAGCGCGTCGACGCGGTTGGTCGCACCGATGACGATGACCTCGCCGCGCTCCTCGAGGCCGTCCATCAGGGAGAGCAACTGGGCGACGACGCGACGTTCGACGTCGCCGCTGGTCTCGCCGCGCTCGGGCGCGATGGAGTCGATCTCGTCGATGAACACGACCGCGGGCGCGTTCTCCTCGGCCTCCTCGAAGACCTCCCGGAGCTGCTCTTCGCTCTCGCCGTAGTACTTCGACATGATCTCCGGACCGGAGATGTCGGTGAAGTAGGCGTCGATCTCGTTGGCGACTGCGCGGGCCATCAGCG